>JACQCK010000049.1 GCA_016201695.1 Candidatus Roizmanbacteria bacterium | reverse complement strand
TTTTCTTATCATTACAATCCATCTTAACAGTTTTTCAACCGTTATCTAGACAAGACCCCTCTTTTATGCCTTATCGTTCTGTGTCGGTCGCTTTGGAAAGAAAAGCCAGGGAGCAAAAAGATGCCAGGTTTCTCGATGACTTTGCCGTCTTCGGCAGCTCTTCGCGGCACGCCGGTTTGCTTGCCGGCATAGGCGGTAATCACTCGGCGGATTTCCCACAGTTTAATCGGTTTGATTTTCACAGTGGGCTGGAGCTTGCGAGCGTTGACGTCAAGTTTACGAAGCTGTCGGAATATGATGTCCCGCTACTGGATCTTTCCCGTTTGACCGTAGCGGAGAAAACGAAGGCGCTTTTGATTGGGCCCGACGCCAAAGAAGGAACAGTAGAAGGCAGAATACAGTCAAGCAAATCTCTGCCTCCGGCCACCTGGCGAGCGGTGGCCTCTTTACTGCCGACTGATTTGCCTTTGGATATTCTTCGCGAGACGGCCCATCCGCAATACTGCGGTAAAGTCCTTGAAGAAATAAGAAGCGTCCGGCCGGAAGCGGGCGAAGTTGCCGCACCTGATCTTAATGGTTTTATTGAAGCGGTCGCCGGATATGGAACTTATGTCGGCGCCGATTCGGGAACGACTCACTTAGCGGCGGAGATAGCCGCGTCACGCTGGCCGGAAGCGGGCGACAAAGTGTACACGATCTATTATTCGGGATTTGCAGACGTAGCCGATTATGGAGTGCGCGGATTAGGGGAGAGGGGAAAAATTCTGGCTTACAAAGCACATTATCTCGGCGCCGAAGTAGATAGCCTGGCAGTAGTACAAAGCGATAATCAGTTTCCGCAACGCATCGCCGATTTTATTTTAAGTTAAGTATTAAAAATCAGACTTTGCAAATTTATTAAGTAATATGTCAGGTGTTGGAGCTACGGAATTACCTAAACAAGTTTTGGAAGCGTCTGCCTTTAATCAGGCGAGAGTGAGAATTGAAAAGTCCCGAAGAATAAAAAACGACCTGAAGCCGGCAACTGGAAACTTTAATCAACGGAGACTCGAGGAGGTGAGGACCGTTGAAATGCGTTCAGAACAAAGAGAAGAAGGCAAAAGATCGGGTTTTGAAGAGACTCTGATTGACACGAGAGGCTGGGAAGAAAAACGATTTCTGCTGACTTATGTCGGTCCGAACGGTCAAGAAATCAAGGAAGGGTTGGTAATGTTTACCAGATTGGGGAAGGGGGGCCAAATTGAATGGTTGACGACCGAAGGTCAGCCGTTGGCCTTAAACGAGGATTTATATGACGGCCGATTAAACAGCCACCGACATGCTCAAGGAAGAGACTACCGAGCCGCAGTAATGCCAAAAGTTGATGGCCGCGGCGCTTACACAGGAGTAGTCAGTATAATTGAGACTCAAGCACCGATAAAAGATTCAAACACTCCTCAAATAGTTAAAACAGAGCCTGAAGTTGGACAAATCGCCCAACAAGTAGTGTCGGGCGGGTTACCGGTAAGGTCGGGACTCGAAGCGATTGCCAGGATAAAAAAGTCGCCAATAGATCAGATCATTAGTAAATTGTTAACAAAATATCCGGGAGAACCTGGAGGTATTGGAAGACTGGGTCAAGAAATCACTTTATCGCAAGAAGAGTTAAATCTGATCCAAAAATTACTTGTCCGCTCTCAAGAAACAATAACAAGAGTCGTGCAACAAAATCCGGCCTATAAAGAATTTGAGAGACTTCATCAAGAACTTTCTCGCACCGATAAAGGATATCAAGCTAACAAAATCTTCAATAATTCTGTGGTAGAGGATCCTAATGTGGCAATCCCAACTGTTAATAATACAACCGGTAGCAAGAAAATCCATCTCCCTGCAAAGCTATATAAAATATATGTAGCTTATCAATATCTAGAGGAAACGGAGAAGAAGATTTATGATGCTCAACATAGACCAGCCGATGAAAAAGGCGAATGGTACGGAAGATCAGCAAATAGACTAGCTAGAACGGTTTCTTATTTGCAAAATTTTATAAACGAAAATTCAAACGACGTTGTCAAACCATAATTTGTGGATAATAATTATGTGATTAATCACTGATTGGTAATTTAGACCTTCAAGATAATTTTTATTTCATCTTTAGGATTTACGAAAAATCAGAACTGAATTTTACAAATAGTAGTTAGCACTTATTATTCGGCAACCGGCCAAGCTAAACCTCTCCCTCCAAAATAAACCCAAAACACAATGATTTAAGTGGTTGTTTCAGAGTAACGGTTGATTATGGAATATAGTATTTTCCGCTTTACAAAGTGGCGAGAGTGTTGTAAACATATATTATATGGCCAGAAAAACGCGTCGGAAAACTCATCGCGCCGCCAACGGATTGCCTAGAGAGCTTACGACCGTTACTCCTCTTTCACGAACGCTGGCATTTGTGGTCGTTCTGGTCGTGCCGGTCATCGGTTTTTTCATCGGCATCCGTTATCAGCAAAATCAGCCGGGAGTCGCCGATAATCCCTATGTTTTTGAAAAACCCAGTCTAAAAGTAGATAAAAATAAACTGACGCCGACTGCCTTCCCCAAAACTCCTTCTTACAACTACACCCGGTAAGCCTGAAAATAGTTCTTCTCCAGTTGAAAAGTAGTTATAATTTTTTTTAGCCCATCATAAACCAGTCGCCGTTTCAAAATAGAAAAAAGCAACTATTTATTACTCAAGACTCAACTGGCCTGGGGTATCGGTACTGTCTTCATTAACAGTATTTTCCAGGTTTTGCAGTTCCTGGTCAACACTGCCGTTGGAAACCGAAGCGCCATTTGGTTTTTGCCCCGATTCTCCTACCTGTACTTGAATGGTCGGATAAGCAGTCTCACCGATACTTGGCTGGCTGGACTTTTTGGCAAATCCAAAAACAGCCAACAAGAGAACGACCGCGACCGCGGCAAGTACCATTACTTGGCTTTGTTTCATAGAAATCTATAATAACTGATAACAACCCAAAGGAAGGTAGGAGTCTCCCATACTCCTACCTTTTGAACGCCCTTAGGTTTTACTGAGTGATGGTTGGGGTGGGAGTCGGCGACTTTTGCGCTTTTACGGCTTGTAAATCAGCCTTAATAGTCGTTTGGAAAAAGTCACGCAGTTTCCCCATATCACTCTTCATGGTCTGAAAATCAACTTTGGCCTGGGCCGCATCGCTTTGCAAGGTGGCTTTTGTGGCCGGATCAGAACAGGAAAGACCTTTCATGGTCGCGAGCAAATTGGTAAGCGTACTATAGTCGGTTGCGACCGTCGCTTTCATCGTATTTGCCGTGCCAAGATCAGTCTGTAGTTGGGTGACGTCATAGCCTTTCTTTTGGAGACCATTGACAAGATTGGAAAGTCTATTTGTCAATTTGTCCCAGCGGGCGACATGATTGCCCTTTTCGACGCGAGCCTTACCCAAATGTTCTTTGATTTTTTCACACGCGGCGGCGGCACGTTCGCCTCGCCTCGCCGGAACCGTTGATTGGGCCAATGCGGTGACCGGTGTCAAAGCAACAGTAGCAACTGTAGCTCCGGTCAGGACGAATGATCGAAGATTCATATATTTCACCTCCTTTAGAAATTTTATGAATTGATAATAGGGCGATTTTAACAGAGTAAGTTAAGAATAATCTAAGAACGGCTGCTTGGGAAAAGTGATGGTAAAGGCGGTTCCTTTACCGATCTCGCTCTGTACCGTAATCGTAGCATGGTGTGTCTCGGCAATTGTCCTTGCGATCGCCAAACCCAAGCCGGCTCCTTTAGGTACTTTTGTCTTGGCGTGACTGCCGCGGAAAAAACGCTCAAAAACATGATTTCGTTCCTCCTCTGCAATACCAATCCCGGTGTCCTTGACGGCGACTTGAGTGCCGGTTGGCTTCTTCACAATTTGCAGTTGAATTTGGCCGTTGGCCGTGGTGTATTTGACGGCGTTATCAAGAAGGACAAGAAGCATTTCTTTTAACTGATCTCTGATTCCGTGAATGAAAATTTGGTCGGGGTGATGATAAGTAAGGACAATATTCTTCTGTTTGCTTAAGACTTTAATCTGTTGGTAGGCTTCGAGCGCCACTTGAGTCAGTTCGACGGGATGGAAGGTCTGCCGGGAAAGAGAACCGGTGCGGACCAACGTCAATAGTCCGTCAACGATGGCGCTCATGCGATTAGCCTCCTCAAGAATACTGTCGAAAACATTTTTTTGCGAAAAGGGTAGGCGTTTTTCGGTCCGTTCGAGAGCCTCAACCTCCATTTTAATCGTGGTTAAAGGGGTACGCAGTTCGTGGGAGGCATCGGCGGCGAAGTCCTGCTGCTTTTTCATCATCGCCTGAATAGGGTCGAGAGTGACACCGCTTAGAAAATAACTCGAGGCGGCGGCAATGATCAAAAGCAGTGCGTCAAAAAGCAAAAGTTGTTGTTTAAAATTATCCTCAAATCCGCGAATACGTTGTTCCAGAAGAGCGGTGAGGCGCGGGCGCTGAATCGGGTCCGACAGGACGGTTTCGATGCGGTTGAAGGCGAGCCGTTCGGCCTTGAGGGCGGCCAACGAGAATACGGCCAGCAAAAAAATACAGATGATACAGTACCAAAAGGTTAACTTCAACCGAGCTTTCTGAAAAGTATCCATAATTAGCCGATTTTATAGCCTAAACCTTTCACTGTTTGAATTAATTTTTTTTCCTTGGGAAAGGCTTTGTCGATTTTATTTCGTAAGTAACCAATATAGACGTCAATAACATTCGAAAACGGATCAAGGTCGATATCCCAGACGTGGTCGACAATCTGCATCCGCGAGACTACTTTACCGGCGTTTCGCATGAGGTACTCAAGGAGAGTGTATTCTTTCAGGCTTAGGCCGATCTCCCGTCCGGCCCGTTGAGTGTTGTGGCTTGAGGGATCAAGCGTCAGGTTGTCAACCGTATAAACCAGCGCGGCCGGGGTGTGGCTGCTGCGGCGAAGAAGCGCCCGCAGGCGGGCTAAAAGTTCACGAAACTCAAACGGTTTCACTAAGTAATCGTCGGCGCCGCTGTCAAGCCCGGTAATTTTGTCTTCGTCAGTATCCCGGGCCGTCAGCATGAGAATCGGGGTCGTTATTTTTTCTTGACGAAGTTTTTTGGCCAGAGTAATTCCGTCCATGCCGGGCAGACCGATATCAAGAATAATAATGTCGTAGACCTCGTCAAACCCCATTTCGTAGGCCTTCGTGCCATCGGAGACAGTGTCGACGGCGTAACGTTCGGTTTCGAGAGCTTTTTTTAGCGAAACGGCGA
Source organism: Candidatus Roizmanbacteria bacterium (assembly GCA_016201695.1). GTDB lineage: Bacteria > Patescibacteriota > Microgenomatia > UBA1406 > GWC2-37-13 > JACQCK01. The sequence goes on along the minus strand of JACQCK010000049.1, from coordinate 2,745 downwards.
GCTTTATTTCGTCCTCGGCGAGAAGAATTCGCATACAGTATTATACTGTTTTCGTTCGCCGGTCTCAATAAACTTGGTTTTTTACAACAAATAAGAAGATTTAGCCCGATTGCTTTTGATAGAACCTATAATATAATAGGCAAATGGCCGGTGAGCTTTTTCCAAGAATACCCTATACCCTCGATCGGTTTTTTGATCGATCTTGTTGGACCATCAAAGGAAGTACGTTCCGCAACTACTTAATCGATTTTGCAAAAGTAGATGCCGATGATTTGTTGCCCGGATTCTTAAAGAGACTAAGTTCCAAGAATCCGGCGGTTGTTATTGATCTTATGGCTTCAAACGGAGCACTGCGTACCCTGCATCGGGATGTTTTAAGAGGTGGCCCCCTAAAGGCTCTGTCGGTCGACTATCAATTTAAAGGCCGAGAAGATGAGCGACGTCTTGATCTTTCACACGGTATTGAATGTCTCGAAGGTGATCTTAATCATATCGCCACTTGGAGAAAAATAGAGCAATGGCTTTCTTCCCAAAAAGCCCATCTTATTATGGAAAGAGGATACGCCGGACTAGATCATATCCCAACATACGGTAAATATTTTCGATCGAAGCTTGGCCGGTTGTGGCGCATGCTTGCGGACGATGGAATGCTCTTGCTCCAAACTCCGCCAGCCACGATCTTAAAAGAAAGAGGCGTTCCCCTCGATAGTTGGCTTAGATCTCTTGAGGATCGGAAAATTTATTACCGGTTTTTATCAGGCTATGATTCGATGGATGCAGGGAGAAAATACGGACTGCTGATGCTTAGTAAAACGCCTCGGCATACTGGTTTTTCTGATATGGCCGGTCGGCTTTGACTATTAAGTTCTTTTTATCTTGTTTTGCTATAATGGCTAAGTGGAAAAGACAACAATTAAGGCCCGTCTTATTTTTGGCGGATTGGGACTGACACTCATTTTACTGACGGGCTTGATTATATTTTTTAATATTGAAAAGACTGATAATAACGCTCCTTTAAATCAAGGCGGTTTGCCAAATGAAGCATCAATAAACCGCCAGTCAGCGACGCAGACAGACAAGGCGCCGGTTTTTGGCGCCAATATTGTCCGGCCGGCGAGCGGGTCGGTAAACATCGGGCAAATTCAGGCGAGCGGGACTACTGCAACTACTTACTGGGTCTATATGCCGCGCTATATGAGAAATCCGCTGGCGGTGCTAAGGGAAATTGATAAGCTGTCGAAAGTGAAAGGTAATCTGACGATGTATGTCCATATTATGCCTCAAGCTAGACCGGAGTCGCCGGACGAGCGGTTTCACCGGCCGGATATGAATGAGTATCTGCCGGCGTTAAAGCAGCTGGCGGCCGACTTAAAAGGCAAGGTTAAATATTACAGTATCGGCAACGAAGTACCGGCGACCTGGACCGACAGTCTGGAAAATTATAAAATCCTGCTGGCCGAGTCAAAAAAAGCCATCAAAAGTGTCAATCCCGACGCGGTGATTCTCGACAGTGGTACGTCAAGCGGTTCGATGGGAATGATCGTTGCCAACTCTTTATATCGCGCCGGCAAGGTCGGTGAGGCGATTACTTTTGTCAACGGTTACTACCGTTTGCATAGCGGCCCGCAGCTTAAAGGTTTGGTTCCGGTTAAAAGCGAAGCCGATCTAAAAAATCTGCTGGGCGGCAGCGAAGCGCAAAAATCAATCACTTTTGGCGAGGCACTGTTCACCGACTTCTGTCCCAATTATGAAACCCTGCAACTTCATTTTTATCAGGAATGGCCCTATCTGCCGGTTGTTATGTCATACGTGAAAGAGCAGATGCGGTTGCATCACTGCGTAAAGCCGGTACAAATCTGGGAGTTGGGATACGGGGTAGACCGGCCGGCTGATTATGATCTTAACGCCCACGCTAAGGCGGTGCCAAAGTATCTGGCGATCGCTCAAGCCTATGGGGCCGAGTTTATCAACACGGTAACTTTTTATGACAAGCCGGGATTTGCCCGCGGCCTGTACTCTTCTTCCGGTCAAATGCAGTCGCCAGGAGTTGCCTTTCAAACAACCGTAACCAAGCTGACCGGCAGCGTCTTTATTGGCGATCGCGGCAACGGCAAAGACGTGTGGATTTATGAATATAGTAAGACAAATAAAACTTTTTATGTTGCCTGGTCAACCGTTGCCGGTCAGGTCAAAATACCGCTTGTTGGGTTGAAGGCGACCGCAAGGGCTATCGACGGAACTACTTCTACCCTCAATCCCCAGGCGGTCGCCCTGACCGACTCGCCGATTATCATTGAGTAACGTAGGCGGAGTAGATATACTTACCGGATATGGTTTCTTTGACCATTCTTCTTATCACCGCCGTTCTTTTCGGGCTGCGGCACGGCATTGATTGGGATCATTTGGCCGCCATTGCCGACATCAGCGGTTCGGCCGTCACAACCAGAGAAGGCTGGTGGTACGGGACCCTGTATGCGCTCGGTCACGCGATGGTTATTCTTGTTTTAGGTTTTGCCGCCGTTCTTTTCGGGCTCAAACTACCGGCTTGGGTCGATCGGGTGATGGAGCCGATCGTCGGGACGACCCTGATCATACTTGGCCTGTGGTTGATTGTTGCCGTACTGACACAAGGTAAATCATTCCGTTTGAAAAGCCGCTGGATGCTTCTTTTTGAACTTTATAAAAAAGTACACCGCCATCCGGCCGTTTCAAAAAATACCGGCGAGAAGTTGGCCCCCTCGGGAG
>JACQCK010000050.1 GCA_016201695.1 Candidatus Roizmanbacteria bacterium | reverse complement strand
GTACTGGTTTGAGTAAGCATTCCAGGTCGCATAATCGTTGTCCTGGGCCACCGGGTAACGGATTTTATACATATCAATCGCCATCTTCACATTATTGGTACTCTTCTCAAACTCAAACTCCGGCGTATGCACGCCGATCACCACGAGGCCCTGATCACGATACGCCTCGTACCAGGAATTGACGTGAGGAAGGGTACGCAGACAGTTGATACAAGTATAGGTCCAAAAATCAACAAGAACCACTTTCCCCTTCAAATCGGCTAAAGTTAAGGGACTGTCGGTATTCAACCACTTGGTAACTCCGGTCAACTCCGGCGCCCGGCCCAAATTCGGCAGCGTCGACGGCACGACAGTCAGCGGCTTATTTTTATTTTCCAGCGAAACCGGATTGTTGCCTCTTAATAAAGAGAGTTCTTTTTTTATGCGCGAATCGCCTTCGAATTTATACAAAAACCGTGAGTAAGCGGGAAAATGATCCAGGAGTTTTACCTGCAGTAATTTGTCGGTATTGGTGACAATGGCGATCGCGGTCAAAATCATCACCGCGCCGAATATTTTTTGAATTTGCCGGGTATGGGCGGCAATAATTTTGCTTTGGGCAAACACTCTGTTACCCAGAAAAGCAAAAAGAAATAACGGTACCCCAACGCCGAGGACATAAAAAATAGTCACTAAAACTACGGTCAGACTGACCGCCTGCGTTGCCGCCAGGGTGGCGATAGTCGCGAGGATCGGCCCGGCGCACGGAGACCAGACAATCCCAACCGACAGCCCGGTTACCAGTCCGCCGCGGAAACCGCTCTCGCCGTACCTAATCTTCGCTTTGCTACTTAGACGGCTGACCCATTTTTCCAGAATAAGATTCAACTTTGGGATAAGTAGCGTCAGTCCCAAAAAACCAATGACGCTAACGGCCAGCAGCCGCAACAGATTTGGATCAAAGGGAATTATTTTTATTAAGTAAGATAATGTCAGCGTAAAAAAAGCAAAGCTTGTCATGATGCCAAGCGTTATTCCAAGCGGCTTGGCGCGGGTGCCGGTGGCTGAAGCCGACAGCACAATCGGTAAGACCGGCCAGATACACGGAGCAGCAATCGTCACCAAACCCGAGAGAAAGGCAAAAATAAAAAGCCAGGCCATAGTCCTTATTGTATTGAAAAACAACGACGTTTTCCATATCATAAACTCATGAAGCCGGCAGTCCGTTTCACTCTGATCACTCTGTTACTGGTACTCTCGCCGCTCGCTTTCCTGTATCTTTTTCGCTACATGGCCCGGGCTTCCCCGATCAAGGCCAAACTCGTCATTGACCCCAAAAGGACACTCGGCCCTTTTCCCGACCGTTGGAAAGCATTGGCCCAAGGAGGCGAAGAACAGGGCGTACGGATGCTGGCCGATGTCGTCCCGCAGGTCGCCCAACTTTTTCCCCGCTACATCCGCCTCGACCACATTTACGATTATTATCAAGTCGTCGCCCGCGACCCTTCCGGCAAAATTACCACTGATTTTTCCAAGCTTGATGAAACTGTCTGCGATATCTATCACACCGGCGCCAAACCGTTTCTGTCCTTAAGCTATATGCCCGAGGAACTGTCCGGCGATAACACCCTCGTCTCTCCTGCGAAAAACTGGAACGACTGGAGTGAAGTCGTCCAAAAAACTATCGAGCATTACAGCGGCCGGTCCAACCGGCTGTGCGGTCAGATCGACGGCGTTTGGAAAACCGACATTTATTATGAAGTCTGGAACGAACCCGATTGGTTTGGTAAATGGCGTATCGGCGGAGCCAAGGACTACCGGACTCTTTATTATTACGCTGCCGTCGCCGCCGCACAGGCCAAAGACGTTTACCCATTTTTGCTCGGCGGACCGGTGACCACCTCGCTTTACAAAAACTGGATTACCCAGTTTCTTGATTATGTGGCCGCCAAGAGTCTGCGGCTGGATTTTCTCTCTTGGCATCATTACTCCAAAGATCCGGAGGCCTACGTCACCGACATTACCAACCTCAACTCCTGGCTGGCTACTCCCGACTACCAGCGTTTTTCTCTCTTGCCGAAAGTCATCTCTGAATGGGGATTCGACTCCGAACCCAACGATATCGCCCATACCGAAGTCGGCGCCGCCCACATGGTCGCCTCTATCCGTAACTTTATTAATCTTAATGTCGAGTCGGCCTTTCTGTTTGAAATAAAAGACGGCACGACTCCCCGCTGGGGCATCCTGTCTCACGAAGGAGAAAAGCGGCCCCGTTATTTTGCCCTTGAACTTTTGAATAAACTGCGGGGCCAACAACTTAGTATCGAAGGGGAGGGAAGTTTTGTCCGGGCCTTGGGCGCGGCCGACGGGCCAAACATCACTCTCATTGTGGTAAACTACGATGAAGCCGGGCGCAATACCGAAAACGTCCCGATCACAGTCACCAACATTAGCGATGGGCCGTATACGGTTTCCCGGACTTATCTTGGCAAACCGATCGCCGGCGAAACGGTGAATGCGACCGGCGGCACGCTCACCTACTCCCTCATTATGCCGGCCAACACGGTGGCGCTTCTTGAAATTAGCAAAAATCCATGACCAAAATAATCAACCGCAAATTCAATCGGACCTTTACTCTTCTCGAAAAAATCGAGGCGGGCATCGCCTTGACCGGCGCCGAAGTCAAATCGGCCAGAAAGGGCATGGTCAGGATCGATGACGCCTTCGTCAGAATAATCGCCGGCGAAGCCTACCTGGTCAACGCCGAAATCGCCGTTTACCCCTACTCTCAACCGCAGGGCTATGATCCCCGGCGGACGCGCAAACTTCTCCTTCATAAAAAGGAACTCGTCCGCCTCAAAACAAAAATGGCCTCGGCGCGCGGGTTGACGGTCGCCCCGGTCGCGTGGTATAATAAGAGGAGCTTAATGAAGCTTGAAATTGCCCTAGTCAAGGGTAAAAAAGAGTTTGAAAAGAAGCGACTTGATAAACAAAAAGACGTCGAACGCCAACAAAAACGAGAAGCCAAAGAATATATGAAGCATTGACAATCTGAAATCGCAGACCATTTCCGACAGGGGATGACAGGACTCGACGGGAAATTTGCACTTTTAAAAATCGTTAGGGCGCCTGCGGTGCGTTATACGCAAAAAACAACAAATGCTAACTCTTTTAAGAGTGCAGTTGCTGATCTGAAGGCATATGCTCGCGAGCAGCTGGCTAGCGCTTTTGCGCCGGTCACCGCTCAACAGCTTGCTTTTGCCTAAAAACAAAGGCTAAGCTTTCCGATCCTCTTTGTACGTTTTCTCTGGTTCTACGTACAAAGGGTTAAACCAATCAGGGTAAGGCTTTTTAGAGTTCCCGGTTGGCTGGAAAGTCGACAATTTTCAATCGGCTGCTTGCCGCGGTTTGGCTATTCCCCAAAGCAAGCAAGAGTCAAAAATATCCTATCCCTAACTACCGATTTTTAACCGGTGTTTTCTCGGACCCGGGTTCAACTCCCGGCATCTCCACCACTTCGTCCCACGAAACTTTAGTGAAGTGGGGCTTCGGACTGGTAAACCATTCATTACTTTCAATGTCTCATACTAAAATCTTCAAGAGAAGTGTGTCCCGCGTAGTTTGAGCGAAGCGAGAACGAAGTGGAATAACTACTTAAATTGTTGACATACAAGTCATTGAGACGTTTTGTCTTTTCTATTATCCTCGCAATATGTATTACGTGTATATTCTTAAATTATCGGATAAATCTTACTATGTCGGTTATTCTTCTGATTTAAAAAATCGAATTAAAACTCACAACGAGGGATCAGTATCTTCAACTAAAAATCTCCGACCGGTTAAACTAATTTACTACTCTGCTTTTCTTACTCAAAAGAAGGCAATAGATTTTGAAAAATAGTTGATATTTTATCTAAGTAAATCGGGTTTTTTTCTTGGCTTGTTTATTTTTTTTCTATTATTCTTGAATATACCGTTTGAGATATTATATCGGGTCCATTTATTTCTGTATTAATACTTGTCCAATTTCTTACTAATCCCATCCTTACTAATGAATCAATGATAGCCGGATACATGGCGCTCATTTGCCTAATTGTTTCTACAGACTCATGGTTATCAGATTGCTTCCGACGCTGTGATCTAATAACTGCCGTTTCAGGAGTTATTATAAGCAAAATAAGATCGTCGGTTACTCTTTTTCCTCCGATTGCCTCTACTGCTAACCTCATAACGTTTATAGGGATACCTGCCACGACATAATGGTGAGACATCGAAATTGAATCAACCATACGATGTCTGTCTTGCAAAAGAAAATCTGGATGATAGTTTTTAACAATGTACGGTTCGACCAGTCTTCCTTGCATTGCAATATAACTAAGAAGAGACGTAAACAAGGCTAACGGATTATGGTCTTGTCCTTTTTCATAAAGTTTGGTTATTTTTGAAGTAAGCGTCGGGAATAACAATTTCTTATTTCCTTTATGCATTACATACGAAGGCTTACGTAATGAAGCAAGAACACCGACGATGGCTAATTTACTTAACCTACCGGCAACTGCGTCAACCGTAGTTGTTTTTCCTGACCCATCAGGACCAACAATACTTGTAGTATAAACCTCACTCATATCACATGAGCGATCTATGTAGTCTCTTTCTACTATAGAGATAAATATTGTAAGGTACTTGGGTGACCAAACTAATCGCCATATCGCTTATCCGTTGGGCAACAGCAATTGTCGGATCACCGGTTATTATGCTCATAATAGTAGAAGCCGGTGCAGTCGGATCAGGATTAATACCAACCACCGTCATAAGTGTTGCGCCTATCTCGGCTACCGCAGCATTAAATTCATGACGATTAGGGAATAAAAATGTTAATCCTCGATAAAGTGTATTCGCTTTTGCCGAACCCGCTACTCTATCTCTTTTTAAAACCAGATAGTCTAATCCGGCTGAAGCTAAACTGAACAGTGCAAAGGCGGTAATGCCCAGAGGAACGAGATCAGAATTTTCCCTCATCTTTTCGCTTAAAAAAACTATCCCAGCCGTATTGACAGCGGCTAGAGGAGCCTTGCTCAGCAATGCCACAGCAAAACTCCCAATAAATGGCGCCCGTTCATCTTTTTTGAGTAAGGTTGACTTTATTCTTTCTCTTATATTCATAGCTTAACTATGTGACAAATTATAGCAGACAGCCTTAGAAAGAGATGTTCGAATGGTTACACGTGACAACGATAAATTTACTTAGGTGGGATTTGATACCAACAACCACGGAAGAAAACAACTTCAACAGATTCTGAAAAAAACATTTGAAAAATACCCAAAACTTCCCTCAAAAATAAAAAATTAATTTAACCTCAAGCTTTATTTTTCTCAAATAACTCAACCGGATTTCCGGAAGGATCGCTTATAACGACCCATCTTCCGGCCGGACCTTTTACCGTCTCGCTTATAATACGGACGCCATTCCGTTTTAATTTGTCAATTTGCTTTTCAAGATTTTTTATCTCAACAACTATCTTATTTGATCCGCCTGGCGTTGGTTTGTATCCGTCAACAACTGTTTTACCAGCCGAACTTAATGGCCCGCTTAGCCAAAGCTCAAGATTATTAGCGTTAAGAATGACGACCGGTCCCCAATCATTTTTTATAAAAAATCCCAGATATGAAGTATAGAACTTAACTGCCTTTTCAACGTTATCAACGATGTACCGCACCGCCATATTTAGTACCAATTATAGCATGACTAACTTTTTAACTTCGTCTCTACTTTCCGACCAAAAACTAATATTTTTAATAACCTATCTTATTTTTTCGGCGGTATTAATTCTTACCAAGTCTTTTAAACTTTTCAGCGTTTTGTCATAAGTACATGTCTCATCTCCGTAGTGAAGGCTAAACTCTCTCTCCGATTTTCTCCAGGTCTTTATATTCGCTTGGTTATGTTGAATCAAAACTTCCAATTTGTCCAGGGCCTGGGCAAAGTGTGCTTCTAACGAACGGTCCTCTTCAAATTCAAGCCACAGCGACATTATTTTTTTGCCTGTTGGCGGTGACAGAGTTTTAGTTAACACTTGCAGGCCTTCTTTTTCAAGCCGATGCTTATCGGCTTTTCGCGCTTTCCAAGCCGCTCTATCGCCGGCAATAATTTCTGGTAAATCGTGTACCAATATTATCTCAAGTGTATGGGCGAGGTTTACTTTTTTGTCTAATTCTGAAGCAAGCACAATTGCCATTAATGCCATTCTCCATGTATGCTCCGCCACGCTTTCTCGCCGGCCGTTAGAGAGCCAACTATGCCTCATTATTTGTTTCAGTTTCTCACCGCGATTGATGAAGGTTAGCAGGTCGTTTATTCTGTCTTTTTTATTTGACATGTGGACATTATATCAGTCAGACAATGTCCGTTCGGCCGGCCGCATTTTGCGTAGCCAGCTTCATGCTCTCACATACAGGATACGGTAGGCGAGCTGATAGTCTTGGGACAACACCAAAAGATACGCTTCCTGGATGCCTTCTTGGATTCTGGCGTGGGCCCGGCGATAATTGCTGACTACCACTGTTTTAATGTGGTAAATCTGCAGAATTTCTTCGGCCAACTTCGCCTCAAGAATGGTCGAAAATTTTTTGACGATGCAGTAATGACGGGCAAGGTGCCGTCTCAATCTGGTTACCATAATAAAAAAACTAATAATATTATTATAACGAATCCAACTTAAGTTTTGTCTAAGAGAGATTATTTAGTCAGCCGCGTTATCAAGAAAATAAACGCTACTCCGACTATCGTCAATCCGATCATCTTCCATGAGCTGTGCTGGCTATGGGCTTCAGGCAGAAGGTCGCTTGAACCAATATACAACAGGAAGCCGGCGAAAAAGCCGAGGTACACAACGAGGATCGCGTCGCTGATTTGAAAAATATAAGTTGCCACTACCCCGATAATCGGCGCCAGTGCGTCTCCCAATAAAAAAGTAAACGCTTTCTTTTTGGTATTTTTATTAACAAGCATCAAGGACACGGTATTCAGGCCGTCGGAAAAATCATGCGCGACAACAGCCAAAGCGACAATTAAACCAATATGGGCATTTGCATGAAATCCGAGTCCGATCCCCACTCCATCCAAAAAGCTGTGGAAAATCAAACCCGAAGCGCTGATCATACCAACGTGCGGGTGACGATGATCGGCGTATTCGCCCTCGTGTGAACTGTGAATGACCGCGTATTTCTCAAGGACATGAATCGTCAAAAACCCGACAACAATCATAATCAACGGCATCGTCATGTCGAGTTTATTTTCAGTGACAATACGAAAAATTTCCGGAATAATATCAAAAAAAGAAACCGCGATAAGAACACCGGCCGTAAAGCTCATAATATAATGGAGACGCTTATGATGGCGAAGAGAAAACAATCCCCCCACAAATGTTGAGATCGACGCGGTGACGGCAAAAATAATCGCCTCCATAGTGAATTATGTTATAACATTATATTTATTCACGGACGTTTTTCAAATACCGACGCTTCCTGATTACGGTAAATTTCGTGATATCTGCTCGACGCCTTTGCTCTCGTTTCAAGAAGAGCGTGTTTTGGATAAACAGTCGGAAGATACAGATAGCGGACACTTAATCCGTCCAGATTAATTGCGTCGGCGCTTTGGGTTTCGGCCAGACGCTGCTTGGCCGGCATGCCGGTGTTTTCCAAAACATTAGTAAAATTGACGTATCCCGACTTACCGGTAAAGGCAGAAACGTATGCCAAGTCATTTTCAAAAATAGGGTAAAATACCGGGCCATCAGGCTGTTTTTTCAAGAAGTCCAACGCCAACATTTCTTTGGTTGAAATGACATAGCGGGCGGGGTTGACAAGATAACCGAGGTTGACGAGATTGGCCGGAAAAGTAATCATAAAAATCCCGACAAAAACCAGCCATCCAACCGGCTTATTTCTGATCAAAATCTCAAAGATAAAGCGCGCGGCAAAGATATTCAACAGGAAGGCAGAGACGACGGCAAACTGAATGGGGTTAAACCAATCGCCTTTTTGAATAAGTAACACTGAAAATATGATGCCGGCAATAATACCAACCGTTAACACGATCTCAAACCGAGTCAGCCGGCGCAGGATAGTTTGTTTGACGATATAAAAAAATCCGACCACCCGTAACCCAAAGTAAAATAATACATATAAAAAAACAGAAAAAAACTCGATGGCAATGAGCCGCGGCGACCACCCGTGTGCATACAAAAAATAGCGCGCGAGAACCAAATTTTTATTGTAAAAAAGTGATGGTTCTTCAATGAGATGATGGACAGTCGCAAACGGCGCCCAGACAAAAACTGACCCGCCGCTTGCTTTGTTAAAAGGGTTATAAAAAAGAAGAATTGAGACGCCGATACAGCCAATGTACCACGTTCCGCGAAGCAAATACGGCCGGAGCTTTTTTTCGGAAATGAATATCAGAAATTCAAATACGACGATCATCAAACCAAGAAGAATACCCGTATAAAACTTGACCCCGAAAGTAAGCAGTAACAAACCACCAAGGAGCAGCCGGCCACGCGGCCTGATTGTCTTCTTTTCAATAATAAGAAGCGCCGCCAACACAATTAAAAAGGAGAGGGCCAAATGGGTTCCTTCCAGGATGCGGGTCGCCTGGAAAGTATTGATAAGCAGTTGGTTTTTGATATAGCCAAAGTGATACAACGAAGTAATCAGCGTGAGCGGCATTCCAAAAAAAACAAAAAAAAGAAAAAAAAATACGAATTGAGGGTTGTCTTTTATCCGACGGCCCAAAACAGTCGCCAACAAACTCAAGGCCACCATATAAAAAACCGGAATCAGTTTATAATAGGTAACCGTTATCGGGATACCGACTAAACTCAAAAGATAAGTAATTAAATTGGGCAGGTAGTGATATCCCTGAAGTAGTTCGCCGGCAAAGTTTGGCATCCGAAACGGAATTGTTTTGAAGGCGGCCGCCGCGACGGCCAAAAACCAAACGCCGTCTCGATAGTTCGTCCCGATAATCATTCCGCACCCCGCCTTCACGCATCCGTATTGTCCGTCAAAAACAAACGGCAAGAGTGTTAAAATAAAAGCGGTCACGGTCAGAAGAAAAAGGAGTTTGTTTTTAATAAGGTACTTAAGTGTTTTTTTAATACCGGCCAGCATATCGGTAACTATAGCACATTTTCAACCGACCGCCGATCTTATCACCACCCTTTTCATCTGTCTTTTTTTCTAAATAATAGAAAGGGTTGAGGCTACATGGTAGAATATTTTGATGCAGTTTATCGCCGACCTCCAACTCCACTCCAAATACTCCCGGGCCGTATCTTTACGGATGGACTTATTTGAAATTGTTAGCTGGGCGGCCAAAAAAGGCATTCAACTTGTGGCCACTGGCGACTGGACCCACCCGCTGTGGTTCCGGCATCTGACCGATAATCTCGCCGAAACGGCTGAAGGCAGTGGTTTATTTCAATTAAAAAAGCCTGCCGAAGAACCGACTCGTGACGTCATTTTTTTCCTCTCGACCGAAATCTCGAGCATTTACTCGCAAGGCGGCAAAACCAGACGAGTACATAATCTCGTTTTTTCACCCTCTATTTCCGCCTGTCAACGGTTTATAAAAAAACTGCAAGGAAGAGGTGCTAATCTCATGGCCGACGGCCGCCCGATCGTTGGCATTTCGGCAAAAGAACTTTTGGCGATGTGCCTCGAGGTTGACGAACGGATGCTTCTTATCCCCGCTCACGCCTGGACTCCCTGGTTTTCTATTTTTGGCTCAAAAAGCGGTTTTGACTCAATCAAAGAATGTTTTGAAGATCTCTCCTCTTACATTTATGCCGTTGAGACCGGGTTATCGTCCGATCCGATTATGAACTGGCAGATTAAAGAACTTGATTCCCGTGCCATCGTCTCCTTTTCTGATGCCCACTCGGGCCCGAAGCTTGGCCGCGAAGCCACCGTCTTCATCACCAACGACGCCCGGCTTTTGCCTCACGACTTAACCTATGATGATATTTCTGCGGCTCTCAAACAAGAGACGAATAGCCGTTTAAAAATCGGTTATACTATCGAATTTTTTCCGGAAGAGGGTAAGTATCATTGGTCAGGACATCGCGCCTGCAACGTCCGTTATAGTCCGCCGGAGGTAAAGGAAAAAGGTACCGTCTGCCCGGTCTGCCACCGACCCCTAACTATCGGAGTAGAGAACCGGGTAATCGATCTTTCTTCGCAAACGCTGTTGCCAGCCGATCTTCTCTTGATAAAAAACAAGGCGGGGCTCACCTTTGTATACGATAAAGATAAAAAACGCCGGCCTTTTGTTTCGGCCGTTCCTCTTCTTGAGGTTCTTCTTGAGATTAATCACCACTCCCCGACGGCCGCTCTTTATGAGTACCACAAACTTACCGCATCGCTCGGTTCTGAATTTGATATCCTACTTCGTTTATCGTATGAAACATTAGAAAAAAAAGCCGGCATAAAATTAAGGCAAGCAATCGAAATCGTGCGGGACAGAAAAGTCAGCGTGGATCCGGGCTATGATGGAGTCTTTGGCAAGGTACACATTTTTAAAAACGATGATCAAACGCTTAATCAATCGGGTGGCGGAACTCAAACAAGCTTATTTTAACTGGCTGGTGTTTCTTTTGGCTTTTTTTCTGCCGTCACAACTCGGCAAACATTTTTTCTTCCCGTTTTCGTATGTCGCCGGCATCCGGACTGATTACCTCGCGCCAACGCTTTTCCTGACCGATGTTTTGGCAGCATTTCTTATCGTACCCTTGCTTTTGGGGCGGAAAAGTTTTTTTCCCCGTAAAATTACCATCTCTGTTTTATTACTGCTTGTTGGAATTATTTTCTCCGTCGCCCCGCTCTTGTCTTTTTATAAGGAAATAAAGTATCTCGAAGTCGTTCTTTTAGGCGCCTCCCTCTTTTCCGTTTTGCAGCGAAAAAAACAGCGCGTCTTTTTTTTCAGTTTGGGCCTTATGTTTTCGGCTATACTTGAATTGATTGTCGCCCTTCTTCAATTTATTAATAAGCGCTCCCTGCAAGGCGTCTTTTATTTTTTTGGCGAACGCGCTTTTTCTCTCTCTACCCCCGGGATTGCCAAGGCTTCGTATCATGGTATCGAGTTTTTAAGGCC
>JACQCK010000047.1 GCA_016201695.1 Candidatus Roizmanbacteria bacterium | reverse complement strand
CTCGTACTCTTCAACATACTGCCTCCGTTTAACGGTTGATCGGTAGACAAAGTCAAGACTCCGGTCCTCAATCTCCATTTCCAGACCCGGCTTTTTCGATAAGAAACAGATCTGGATCCGCTCTTCCGGTTCGAGTTGAAAGACAACTTTGTTTTTATAGTGCTTACCCGGCGGACAGAGGCAAGGAGTAACGTGCTTAAAGGTCACCATAATTTCTTTGAGCTGTTTTTTCATGCGTTTACCGCTTTCCATAAAAATCGGCACTCCCTGCCAACGCGGTGAATCAAGATGGGCTTTGATTTTAAAATAAGTCTCGGTTTGGGAATCTTTTTTTACGCCCTCAATCCGGTCGTAGCCGACATATTGGCCGCGGAAACTTTCGGCTATCGCTTCTTTCATGCCTGGAAGACGAAGATCCTGAAGAAGACGCGCGCGAAGATAGCGGACTTCTTTCGCGTTCATAACTTTCGGCTGCTCCATAGTAATCAGCGCCAACATTTGCAAAAGATGATTTTGTCCGACGTCACGTAGCGCCCCGACAGGGTCATAAAATCCACCGCGCCCCTCAACGCCAATTTTTTCCAACAGACGGATATCAATCCGTTCGATATTTTTGTTGTTCCACGACTGCTCGAGAAGATTATTGGAAAAGCGGAAGCTTAAGATATTTTGGAGCATTTCTTTTGCCAGATAGTGATCGATGCGATAGATCTGTTCTTCTTTAAACAATTTTGCCAGCAATAAATCGAGTTTTTCCGCGGTCGTCAGATCATGTCCAAACGGCTTTTCGACAATGACCCGCGTCCAGCCCTCGGCCGGACTGCAGGGAAGAGTCAGGCCCGAAGACGCCAACTGATGAAAAATAGTTTCGTAGTACTGCGGAGGAACGGCCAGATAGAAAAGTTTGTTGGCACATACTTTCCACTCGCCATCGATTCTACCCATCACCCGGGCGAGACTGCGATATGAGTCCGTTTCACGAAAATCCCCTTGCTCATAAAAAAAACACCGGGTAAATCCGGCCAGGGAGGCATCGGTCAGGTGCGCTTCATCATGCTTGGCAAGAAGCGCGCTGACATTTTCCCGAAATTCGGCGTGAGTAAAAGGGCGCCGCGCCACTCCTAAAACCTGAAACAGAGGCGGGAGTTTATTTTTTTTGTAGAGATGAAAAAGGGCCGGTACGATTTTTTTACCCATTAGGTCCCCGGTGGCGCCGAAAATCACGAGAATCGTCGGAAAGTTTTTTCTATTCATAACGCCGATCAAATGAGACCGAGTTTTTTGCCAATCAGGCTGATTTTTTCAACGCCATACCGCAAATCTTTTTTGGTATGGGCCGCGGAAGGAATGAGACGGAGTCGAGCCTTACCAAGTGCAACCATCGGATACTTAATCGCCGAAACCATCACTCCTTCCTGAAAAAGGAACGCGGCGAATTCTTTCGCTTTATTTTCGTCACCGACCATAACCGGCGTCAAGGGAGTAACTGACTGGCCGATGTCAAAACCCGCTTTTTTCAGTGACTCTTTCAGAAACTCGGTATTGCTCCACAACTTCTTAAGCAGACGGTCCGACTCACCCATCATTCTTACCCCGGCAATGAGGGCGGCCGTATCGGGAATTGATAGTGCATTAGTAAAAAGAAACTGCCGGGCCCGCTGCCGATAGTACTCAACTAATGATTTTTTACCGGTAATAAATCCACCGAGTACCCCAAAAGCTTTCGACAGGGTCCCGACCTCGATATCGACCTGACCGTGGAGATGGAAATGATCAACAATGCCGCGCCCGTTCTTACCAAGTACGCCTTCTCCGTGTGCATCATCAACCATAAGATAGGCGCCAAGATCACGGGCGACGGCAACCAATTCGGGTAAAGGCGCAATGTCGCCATCCATCGAAAAAACTCCGTCGGTCACGATCAATACCTGCCTGTTGGCACCGTCTGGCGTTTTTTCATTCTTAAGCGCGTTAATTTTTGCGATTTGACTGCGCAGGTTTTTTACATCACCGTGTTTATAAATAAACTTATTGGTTACCTGGGCCAACCGCACGGCGTCGATGATTGAAGCATGGTTGAGCTCATCGGAAATGACGATATCGTCTTTGCCAAGAAGCGTCTGAATGGCGGCTAGATTAGCCAAGTAGCCGCTCGTCACAACGATCGCGCCCTCGGCCTTTTTAAATGAGGCCAACTCTTTTTCGAGTTCAAGATGCAGTGAGTTTGTCCCGATGAGCGAACGGACCGACGCCGTGCCGACGCCGAATTTTTCAATCGCTTCCTGGGCCGCTTTTTTTAAGCGCGGATGAGCGGCTAAACCAAGGTAGTTATTGGAACAGAGGTTGAGATACTTTTTCCCATCAACTAAAAGGTACGCCCCCTGTTCTGACTCGACCGTCTTAATATAATTGTAGAGTCCTTTTTCTTTCATCGTCTTAATCGTGCCGGCGAGTTGGTTTTTCATATTATGCCTCAAGAAGAATTTTACCGCATTCACCGCTTTTCATAACCGCCATTGCTTCATTGAATTCGGCCAGTTTGAAACGGTGCGTAATCATCGGTTTTAACGATACTCTTTTATTTTTCAAAAGATCGGTCGTCTGATACCACGTCTCCCAGATGCGTCGGCCAAATACCGAACCGATGGACAACTCTTTATTGATGAGGTATTTACCCCAATCGAGTTCAACTTTTTGCTTGGGTATGCCAAAGGCGATAAACGTCCCGGCAATCCGTACCGCGTCCAAGCCAGCCCGGATCGCTTCTGGATTACCGCTCATCTCCAAGACGACGTCAAAGGTGTTAAATTCTTTGGGCGTAATGCTTGACTCCACCCGATCAAATCCCATTTTCTTGGCTAGTTTTTTCCGATAGTCACGCCTGTTAATGCCAACGATTTCCTTGGCGCCGTAGGCCCGGGCGACCGATCCGGCGCATAGTCCGGTCGGGCCCAGTCCCAAAATTAGGATTTTTTTGCCGCTGACCCTGGCTTTGGTCACTACGTGGACGGCATTACCTAATGGCTCCTGGACGCTCATTGTCTCAACGTCGATGGACGGGTCGTTTTTCCAAGTTGTCTTAAGAGGAATAGTTGCGTAATCGGCAAAACCGCCATTTCTGCCGATGCCGAAAAGACTCATGTTTTCACAGATATGACGGTTGTTAATTTGGCACTGATAACAGTGGTTGCAAAAAATATGGGTTTCCGATGACACCAAGTCGCCCGGTTTAATCGCGGTCGATTGGGAAGAATTAACCGCGATAACTCTGCCGACTAATTCATGGCCGATCACAATCGGCGGTTTGATATGGCCGGCGGCCCAAGGTATCCAGTCATAAATACCGATATCGGTCCCGCAGATAGAGCTGTACACTGTTTTGACCAAGACTTCATCTTTTTTTGGTTTTGGTACGGGCACTGTTTTTATGGAGACTCCCGGCGCCGCCTTTTCTTTCACAACGGCCAACATCGTCTTTTTCATATAACTTGGCTAATTATATCAAAGCGCAAAAACAGTTGTTGTAATTTTGTGAAATGCAATATAAGATGAGTCGATAATTTAGAGGTAATATTTATAAAATAAACACACTATGGAAGAAGAAATGGTAAATATTGTTGACGAAAATAACGTCACCCTTTACCAAACCAGCAAAAAAGAGGCCCATATAAGAGGCTGCCTTCATGAAACCATCATTGCCGAAATAATTAATCCGGCCGGTGACTGGTACTTGGTCCGTCAGTCGTCCGACCGTCAAGACGCCGGCAAACTTGTTTCACCAGTCGGCGGACATGTCCGCACCGGAGAATCATATCGGCAGGCACTAAAAAGAGAAGTGTTTGAAGAAACCGGTATCAAAAGTTTCGTAGCTGTCTATAAGGGTAAAACTATTTATTCGAGAAAAGTGAGAGATACGCTCGAGAATCATTATTTTGTTATTTACGAACTTCACACCACCAAGATACCTCATCTTGGTCCGGAAGCTGAAGAATTTGTTCTATTTCCTTTGGCTACTTTAAAAAAGAGAATACAATATCAGCCGGAGCTTTTTGGCCAGGCTTTTTTTCCGGTTATTCGAACCGCCTACAAAGATTTATTTTCGCTCACTTCTTGACTTCCAGTTCTCGCTTGAGAAGCTCGAGGGTGTTTTGTTTGGACTCTTCTTTGGTCATCCCCCATTTTTTTCCCATCTCTTCAAAATCGGCTTCGGTTAACGAACCGCCGCCCTGGGAAATTTTTCCTTTACCCATATCGTCCTCCGGCATTCCACACCCGCAGTTATAGCACATAAGAATTATCGTTTGAAATGTATAACTTAAAAAGTACTGACAGTTACTCAACCGTAACCGAACCAAATTGACTTGGGTTCAAATGATTGTGATACTTAAAAATTCCCGCGTCAGTAAAGACTAACGACACCGACTGACCGTCGGCAAAATCTCCCAAGTTTAATTTCGGATAGACAAGGTGAGTCGGGTGTTTTGCCGAACTGACATTGGCGATCGTCCCGCTGCCGTTGAACCAAGCAACCTTTGTCCCTTTTTTTACCGTGATTACCGCCGGATCAAATCCGCTCGCGGTAACGGTTACTTTGCTAACTGTTTTGTCTTCCTTTGTCATCGCCGGCGAAATCGCTGTCGTTGGCGAAGACGCTGTTTGGGTGACCGGCGCCGTTACCTGCCGATTGGACAACATTATAAAACCGACGACCAAAACAACCGCCGCTACCAAGCCCACGCCTAATTTATTATTCATTTTTTTTCACCTCCTCTTGACAAAAAATTTCTATATCTAGCTTACCATAAATAAACGAGCGAAGCGCTGTAAAATCATTTCACCAAAATTAACGAAACTTAAAAAATAATCCATTGGCAAATAACAGAGCCGTTAGCAACGGGTCGGGTAGCCATTTCATAAGCGGCAGAAAGGAAATAAGCGCAACAACACTACCAAATAACGGCTGCCGGTTCAGTTTTCTTGGCGTCGTCATCGGTTCCGGCAACATAACCAGTGAGAAAAAAATAACCGTTGGATCATATAAGCCAACAACAGTCGCCTGATGCGTTAACTTATATTTTAAAAATATATAAACAATAAGAAACGCCAAAATCGAGCCGTATCGCCTTAAGTAAACACCCGAGACATACCCCGGCAGTATTAAAATCAGGATACAGACGGCGAGGAAAAAATTGTGCGGCGGCCAAGACTGAAAGGAGACCGCCCACCAAGAAATATCGTAATGAAAGAGTAAGCCGGCGCTGAATAAACCGAAGGCCGCCGGATTAAAAATATGCTGCTTGTTCAGGCGGATAAACTGTTTTGAAAACACTGCGATCAACGCGGCAATAATAACGACATACCAAGGCAGAAACGGAGAAGTTAACAGCCCGATAATCAATCCGGTCACGATCGAAGCCGACAGGAGAAACGGCTTGACGCGACGGATCCGCAAAAAACAATACTCAAAAAATAAGACGCTCCCAATACTAAGAATAAAAACGGTGAGTGCGGATATCGAGTGGGAAAAAATTGCTGCGCTTAGCGCGATTAACGCCAAGAAACCGGCCATTTGCATTTTAGGAATTCGCCGCCACCGGTTATTCCATACTTGCTCGCGCAGAAATCTTGTCAGCGAACGTCTATTAACTAGCATATTTTTTACTATACCAATTATATATCGTCTCTGCCGCGATGAAAATGCTAATTTATTAACGCCGACTGTTCCGGCCAAACATCTCCCTCTAAGCTTGAGTTGTTGTCAACGCCTTCTTCATGAGGTATGATAATTTATATGAACTTTTTCCGCCGCCTTTGGCCGTTTTTCTTTGGGAGCATCTTTTTTTTTATAACGGCTAATTTTCATCCTGCCGAAGCGACTAAGTTTGATCTCATCGGCCCAACCGACACTTTAACCAGCGGTCAACAGGTAAAATTCACCGTCACCATCGATACCCAAGGAAAGGCCCTCGCATCAACCCAGATCGGCATGACCTATAAAACTAACGTCCTGCAGTTTGTTAATATTGTCCCGGGGACAACTTTTTCCAATCTCTCCTCGACGCCTGACTCAACCGGTAACATTGTCATTACCGGCTCAAGCGCTACTCCTTTCTCCGGTACCGGCGACTTTGCCTACGTGACTTTTAAGATTATTGCTACTTCTCCCGGTTCAACCGACCTTTGTGTGCTGTATGTTCCCTCCGTCACCCCGACCGTCACCCCTAATCTGACCCAAACTCCAACCCCGGTTGTAACGGCCCGACCAACGGCCGCACCCACCTCCCTCCCCAGAACCGGAACCGCCACTTCGACCGATATCATTTTACTTGGGATTACATTACTTATTACTACTGCGGTATTATTTTTCTTCAATAAAAAAACCGCCTATTCTTTAAAACCAAAACAGACCCATATTAAAAAACCGTAAGGCTACATTACTATAAAGGTAGTGGCGGGCCGTCTTTTTTTTTCTTCAGATAGACATACAGTCCGCCGCCGGCCGCAAGAAGCAGGAGAAATAAAATTAAGCCAACCAAAATCATATTGGCTTTAGTCGTCTCGCCGGCGAAGGCCGCCGGGTTATTTTTACCAAGCTGATTGGCCATAAAGCCGGCCGCCGACGTTGGCGCCGGCGCAGTTGTTGGCGCTGCGGCATAAATCGGCACATTATTTTTGGTGGCGGTTGCTAAGTTCAGTTTATTTTTGGCAAGATATGTCTTATTGGCCGCCGCCAACTGCGAAGTAGTGTAGACGATAGGAACAGTCGAGTTCGGTGCGGTCACCTCAATGTAGTAGCTGAATAAAGGCAGATATTGGGGCTCAATTTTAAAAAACCCGGCGGCATCGGCCGTCGTCTGGTACTGGCTTCCACCGGACATTTTTAATTTGACTTTAATCGTTGCGAATGGAATTGCTGCCCCGGCTTTATCATAGGCGTATCCCTCAATATATTTTAAGATCGGCTCAAACACGACCGCTTGGGTCGAGATATTCTGCGCTTCAACTAAAAACGGGACATCGCCACTAATTCTCGCTATCATCCGGTCAAAAAAAGACGCCGTTACGGCCGCCAGATCATTTTTCGTGTAGGAAATAATCAACGGATCAGGAACTCCTGGCAGTGTTTCGGGTAATTTTTTATTATCAAGGAGAACTTCCCAGAAACCGAATTTATCAGCCGTTGTTTTGACCGTTTGGATACGCGTCGTTTGCCCTAAAAGTGTCACCGTCGTCAGAGGGTGTGAGACCTGGCCCGCATATTTAGTAACGGTCGAATTAGGTATCGCTGATTGTTCGTACGTTACGGTCACCGGCAGACTCCGGTAACCGATACCGGAAATCGGCTTTAAGGGAATATCGCAATGAACGACCTTATTCTGCTCAACGATCGGATACGGCTGGTTATAGATACTGTAATTATTCAGCAAAGACTGGTCGCAGGAATATGCTTTCGCGTAGTTGGCATTAATGTCGCTTGCGGTCACCGGAAATTGATAACCTGCGGCCTGCGGCTCGAGATAATAAGTCCCATTTGGAACAAAAAAGCTAAAGGCGCCATTCACTAATGTCGTCAGTACCGGATTAATCCCGGCAATTGCCAGCAGTTGTTTCTGCCCATCGAGAAGCTTTACGGTGGCGTTTGGCAGCGGTTCAAGAGAAACAGTATCAAACGTCCGCCCTTCCGGATCCCAGCGGATACTGACACATTTGGAAGCGTCCTGATTGAACTGAAAAGTCCCGTACTGAAGAGAACTGGCATTACCGACAATCGTTAAGCTGCTTCCGGCGTATACTCCGTAAAACGCATGAGCGGTTCCGTTTGGAGTACTGCTGTGGATATTCGCCGTGATCGTGCCGTCGGTGGCTACAGGCGGATTACCACCGGCTACGGCAAACTCATGGGTCGGATCAGGCGAAAGATTAAAGCCTAAGGCGGCTACGGCCGCGTTGGTCGTCGCGTCTCCGGCGGTACATTTGAAATCGTTATTAGTCTGGGTACACCCGACAAGATAGACTTTTTGACCTTTAGGGATTCCTGAAACCTTAAGCTGCAGATTGTGATCGTCACGCCCGCTTATCGGCAGCGCCACCGTCGGCGGATAGTCAAGACAGGGAACGTTCGGGTCATAACAACTCGGTTTATAAAGAGCGCTTGGTTTAATGCAC
Organism: Candidatus Roizmanbacteria bacterium; assembly: GCA_016201695.1. GTDB lineage: Bacteria > Patescibacteriota > Microgenomatia > UBA1406 > GWC2-37-13 > JACQCK01. Next base: position 6,511 of record JACQCK010000047.1, on the reverse strand, counting down.
ACCATTGAATAAGTGCTACCCGCTTGTGCGCTCACTGGCCGATACAGCGCTAAAATTATCAGTCCAACCGCAAAAAAAAGGAGAACAAACAGCAGTTTTTTCATAATTTCATGATAGGGAGCGGCCAAAAAATTGTCAACCTGCAATTTAGGTTGCATTGTTTTGGGGTCTTTCTTATTATTGATTGTATGTCTTCTTTTGTTAGACAATACTTTTTAACCTGCCTTATTTTGTTGTCGATCGTATTAACCGTCTCGACAGTCAAGGTCTCCGCTCAATCGCCGCTCGCCCCCACTCCATCCCCCTTATACGAAATCTGTCAAGGATCAGGCGCTTGCCCCCAGTGTTCAAACGTCGATAACCCGAGTGAGTGCGCTCAAGCTTTTTCTTGCGCCGGGAGTCTCGACGAATGGAATATCGATAAGAGAAAAAGTTTCTGGGTCAACGATACCGACATCTCCGCTCTTGGCCAGGAGGGTGAACGATCGCGCCAATTTTTATTTTGGACTCTTACTCACCGTTCAATCGATAATCACCCGGTTATTTTGTCTACCTGGTCGTTGTCACGTGATATTACCGTCGTTGCTTTAATTGTCGTTGCGGCCATTATGGGTATCGGCATTATTGTCGGTCAGCGCCGCAACTTTGGCTACAAAATCGAAGTAGCTCCACTTGTCACTAAACTTGCCATCTCATTTTTATACGCGGTCTTTTCGGCGGCGCTTCTGCTTTTTATTATCCAAATCGCCGACACGCTCATGCTCGTTTTTATCGAACGGCTCGGCGTAAAAGACTTATTCAACATTTTTTTCCTTTCCAATAATCAAGGCGGAACGCTCGCGAACAGCGAGACCGCCTATCAAAGCTTCCAGGGCTGCCGCAATTTGAGTACCGGCGCCGTTGATTCGGTCAAAACTTCCGAGTTTCTGATAAAGCTTACCAACCTGACCTACTACTTCATCGGAGCGCTACTCATCATCCGAAAAATCGTTTTGTGGTTCTTGCTTTTTATTTCACCGTTTCTCGCGGTTTTACTTCCCTTTGCCTTCGTTCGTAATATCGGCTTTATCTGGATTGGCGTTTTTTTTCAGTGGGTATTTTACGGCCCGCTTTTTGCCTTATTCCTCGGCGGACTCGCCCGCATCTGGAACTCGCCTTCCCACATCCCTTTTGTTTTTGATTTTTCCCGTACACATACGGCCGGCGGCTATGTCTACCCAACGGCCATCAATATTCTTTACGGCGGTCCGGCCCAAAATTTGAGTGTTTTGAACTCTTCAAATTACGTCGACACCTTTGCCGAGTATGCCATTTCTCTTCTTATGCTTTTGGTGGCCGTCATTCTCCCCTGGCTGCTGCTTCGAATTTTCCGCGACTCCTGCTGCGCGGGCATTTACGCGATAAAAAATATTCTTTTATCAATGTATGATCAGATGCGCGGCGCTCCCGACAAACCCACTCCGCCTTTCTCTCCGTCATCAATCGGGGCCACCCTCAAGGTCAGTCAAACAACGTCCATGCCCGTCCAGGTCCGCCTCAAAACCGTTAACGAAATTAAAAAAGTAAAGACCGAAGATATCAGCCGGTCGCTGAATCTAAAAGCTTCATCGCTGACGGATATCGCCCGGCTTGAAACCGACAAAAACACCCGTGAAACCGTCAACCGCTCCCTAAACTCTTTGAAAAACCCGATTGCAGCCGCCACCCCGACCGAACGTCAGAAGTTTATGAACCTTCGTACCGAACTGTTGAACCGAGCTGTTAAAGAAGACCAGGTCGCCCGCCACATTCTCTCTTCTATCTCGACTTCCCCCGCTGAAGAGATGCTTCGCAATCAACGATTGGCAAAGACGCTTCCAAAAGAAGTGCCCCTGACTCATATCGTCTCCTATCAATTCAAAATACCGCCCGAAAAAGTTTCTTCGATTACGAGCTCCTTGGTGCAGAATACCCTCAAAGATAGTCGTCTCATTGCCTCAATTTCTCAGGCGGCCGGAGCCTCAGCCAGCGATGCCCAATCAACCCTTTCCGCTTTATCATCTCGCCTCCAGGCACCGGTACGTACTTTGGCAACAAGTGTTGCCGAATCAACCGGCGTCAACAAACAAACTGTCTCCCGCGTAATCAAGGCCTTGTCGGAAATAGTCCCGGCCGAGAAAGACATCATTTCTAAGATCTCCACCGAACAAAACGTCAGCGAAAATGATATTCAAAATGTGATCCAAAACCAACTGCCGGTCATGGCCGAGCCGGAAAAACATATCGAACAAACCATCGCTATTCCTTCCTCGGTATCAATTGAAGAATACGAACAGGTAAAACACATGTGGCAGGAACAGTATGAGAAAGGCGAAGTGCCGATTTCAGACAATATTAAGTCGCGCGCAGAATGGGTGGAAAAAGACATCGTCTTTATTACCAACACTCTTAACAAAATTCTGGCCGATGACGATATCTTAAAACAGCAGGGGCTCGACGACGTCGGCTACATTGTTCCCATCTTTCTCATCAATAATATGAAGGGGGAAGAACTCGTCGTCTATCTCAAGGCCAAGATTGAAGCGGCCAAAACCGTCCTCGCCAACAAGCAAAAAGAAACAGAGATCGCCGAACAGCTAAAAAATAAAGCGGAGGAACAGTTTGTCGATGTTGCCAAGCCGGCGGCGGCGGAAAAAGCGGCGACTATGAAAATGCAAGCGGAGCTTTCGGAAAAGCAGTGAGCCGCTGTGCTTTTTCGCCTACTATCGCGAGCGTGTCTTCTATTCTTAACCCGTACCGGCCGGGGTAATATATCCCCGGCTCGATCGTAACAATCTGACCGTTGTTTTTCCGGTCGGGCAGAGTCTGATAGACTTTTGGCAGTTCATGAATCTCCAACCCGACACCGTGACCGGTAGAATGACTGTAGGGAACTATCTGTTCTTTTTGCAGTGCCTGACGACAGAAGGAGTCAATCTCACCCCAGTTTTTGACGGCGGCCACTTTATTTACCGCCTCTTCCTGAATTGTCTGTAGGAGCCGGTGGTCTTTGAGGACGGCCGGGGCAACTTTTTGGCCATACACCATCCTCGTCATGTCGGAAAGATAGTCATTCACCTTGGCACCAAAATCAATCAGTATGACCGAACTGTCTTTGATAATGCCGTACCCCAAACGCGTATCATAGTGGGGCACCGAGGCATTGCCATCGGCGGCGACAATCGGAGCAAAAGCTGTTTCATAACCGTTTTTTTTAAGCCAGAACTCAAGCCGAAAAGCGATTTCTTTTTCCGTTTGGCCAACGCGTATCGTTTTGGCTATCGCGGCCAAGCAACGATCGGCTACCCGGCTTGCCTCGTGAATTTTTTCAATTTCATCCTGATCTTTGATTTCACGAAAAGCCATCAGCAGATGATTTTTTGGGATGAGGCTAACCGCTTTTAAGGATTTTTGTAACCGTTGATATTCTAGAAAAGTCATGTCCTCCGCCTCAAAAACGATTGCTTTTACCGACTCTTTTTTTATAATTTCCGCCAGATGAAATAACATGTTTCTTCCCGGCCCGACGAGTTTTATGGCATAAAGGCTGTTTTGCGATTCGTCACTCACATAACGGGCGTCGGTCAACAAATATACTGTCTGTTGAGTAACGACCGCAAACGCTTCACGCTCATCCGTCGTCAAAGTCTTAAAACCGGTAAGATACAGAACATTATAAAAATTTGAGATGAGTACGGCGTCAACTTTTTCTTCCTTCAAAAACCGTCTAAGCTTGGCTATCCGTTTTAATAACATACTGTCAATTGTACCATTGACAAAACATTACAGGCTTTTTATAATGAGTAACTATTACTATTTAAGTCGTAGTTTATGTTAACTACTCTACTGATTGCGCTTCGCGAATTTTTGGAAGTCTTTCTTATTATCGGCGTATTTTTGGGTATTTCCAACAAGCTCAAGATCGGTAAGGAAAAAGAGATTGCGGCAGCGGCGGCTCTTGGAATTTTTCTTTCCTTTGCCCTGGCGACCGGTGAGTTTCTTATCGGCGAACGCGCCAAGTTTATTTTGACCGAAAAAAATGCTGATCTCTTGGAAGGGTATCTGATGATTTTTTCCGGATTTTTTATTGCTTATGTTATTTTATCCCTACATAAATTTTTCGCCCTGAAAAGGACATCAGCTATTCTTCAGGCCCACGAAAAACTCAAGAGTCATACTTTTGATCTGTCGCTGTTTTTTATGATTGTCTTTTTTGTCCTGCGCGAAGGATTTGAGATTGCTCTTTTTACCGCCACCACTTCTCTTTTTAATAAATTTGCCGAAAATATGGCGGGCCTACTGGGCGGATTTTTCATTTCCTTCGCCGTTGGCCTTATTACCTGTCTGGCCTATGTCAGATTACCGATCAGCCGGATCTTTCAACTGACCGAGTATTTGCTTATTTTCCTCGGTGCCTCTCTTGTCAAAAACGGCTTGGGTGAACTTTTTGCCGCTTACTTTCATATTGAGCTTTCCCAGGTGGTGCCAGTCCGATTATGGTTTCTTCCCGCCGCCGAAACCTATGCCGGCCACTTTATCAAACAGCTGTTTGGCGTTGAACGCAACTTTAGTTTGCTGTCGCTGACGATGATGGCGGGATATATTCTCTGTATTTACCTTCTGTTTTACCGGACCAAAAAAACACCACAATCTTGATGAACTACTATCAGAAAATCCAACACATCGCCCTCGTTGACAAAAATGATACGGTCGTTGGCCAAGCGGAAAAGTGGGCCGCCCACCGGCAGTCTCTGCTTCACCGGGCCTTTACGATGATCCTAACCTATAAACACTTCTATCTCCTGCAGCACCGCAAGCACCCGGTTTTTGACGGGGTGATTGATCTGTCATTTTCTTCGCACCAAATCTATGAAAATAACTCTCTCCAGGATGACCTGACGGCGATCGTTAGCTCCCTGCAAAGAGAGTGGGGCATCCAAGCAAACGATCTTCTGGCAAAACCAAAAAAGATCGGTCAGATTTATTACCGGGCCAAGGATCCGGCCAGCCAATTTTCCGATCATGAGATTGATTATATTTACTACGGGCAGCTCAAGCAAATTCCCGATCCGGACGACGACTTTGCCTATGGCTTTTCGCTGGTCTCAAAAGGAGAGCTTCTGTCGAAAAAACCATTCACGCAAATGTACGCGCCCTGGGTTGACGAAATGATTAAAAAGAACTTGGTGCCTTAAAGACTGTCACCGTTCACCCGGCCGTTATCATCTCGTCACTATTTAGCCTTGTTAGAAGGATGCGCGCGTAATCCATCAAGGCAACCAGAAAATAGGGGTGAGTTTCGGTGATTTGTCCTGCCGCCTCCGGATGCACGCGTCGAGCCGAGTCGAGAACATTTTTTATCTCGGTCGGGCTATGAAGAATGCCTTTCATCATCGGAAAAAGCGGGTTAAGAGCCGGGTTTTTGCCGTCTAATACTTCCTCCGTATGCTCCGGAGAGATTTTTTGCGCAACCACCATTCCGCTTTTGTTCGAAGTTACATATGAGACTATTGAACCCGGTTCGTACCGAAGATCTAATGCTCTTACATCACCTGTTTCCAGGTGTAAAGAAACGGATTCATTTGCTCCAGGTCTATCTTGTCGGATCACATATCCCCAACCCTTAGTCACTTTATCTGTCCTTTCATTTGGTCCCAGCTGAACAATCCCTGTTGTCGCTCCTTCTTTCAGAATAAGAAAGACGCCGGTCGCCGATCCCTGCCACTCGAGAGCAGTCCAAGAAACAACCACGCAACGTGCATCCGTAGCGGCTGTTCTCAAGTTGCCAGGAGTAACTCGTTGACCGCCTAAAGAAATTGATCCTTCTGGTAAGGCCATAGAGCGACATATTACAACAAATCACCATCAAAATCAAATTTACGACTAACCAAAAGTAAACGCATAAACTTGAGTGCCGTCGTTTTCAAAACGCAGTTCAAGCAAATGTTCGCCTGACTTTCCTTTTAAATCGATAATCTGGTAAAGACGAGGCTCATTAACCGTTACTACCCCGTTAACAGCATCGGCTCCGGAGTTCGTCCTGTCAACCAACTTCCCGTCAAGATAGACTCTAACCTTGTTCTCGGCCGTCTTCGGGTGCATGACTAAAAAAACCTTGTCTGCATAAAATTCAAACCGCAGTTTTGATCCGCCCGCTGCCGTTGAAAACTCTGGCGCGACATCCCATATTCCGCCAAAACCAAAATGATGAACGGGGAACGAAACCGGTAAGGTAAAACTCCCGCTGCCGGCGGTGATATTTTTGTCGGCGGAAAAACGCTCCAGCCGGGCCAAGCCAACATATGTCTCGGGGGTAACCCGGATATGCGGTGTCTCGTCCGGTACTTGGGTCATTTGATTTTTGACCGTCTGTCCACGTTCGTTCAAAAGCGCGCGGATCGCGTCTTCCGTTTCCGCATACTCGCCTTCGCCAAAATGAATCCGGCGGAGATTGCCGTTCCCGTCGATCAGGTACTCGGCCGGCCAGTACTGG
>JACQCK010000006.1 GCA_016201695.1 Candidatus Roizmanbacteria bacterium | reverse complement strand
TATGAATGATATCAATTTTCAGGTCGGTGACCAACCAGAAAGAAATAATTATCGAGAGGATAATTTCGAGTATGAGTTTATGGCGCATCCGCAGTCCAAAAAAATTTTCTTTCTGCCACCGGAAAATTTTGTTTAGATCATCGTAAATACCTAAAAAAGCAAACGAAACAAAAGTAAACAGAAGTATTTTGACTTCGGCAACGGTCGACGGGTAGTTGGCGAGAATTCGTTTATTAAACAGGGCGTAGGCAAGTAGCGCCATAAAAAAAACCGAGAGCGTCGTCAGGACGATCAGAATGCCGCCCCCGACCGGAGTGCCGGTTTTATGACGGTGGAATTTGTCAAAAATGGGTGTCGGTTTATTGAAAGCGTCCATTGTTTCTTGGTAGGCCCGTTGAAATTTAATGCGGTAGAGAAAGTTAATAAAAGGGATAATACAAGCCGAGTTCAGCAAAAAGGACAGAAAGACGATAAATAAATAAGTAGACATGGTTTATCGAAAATTAATAAGAGTTACTATCCGGGGGATGAAAATGATGCAGGCAATAATAAACGCTCCAGCTGAAAAAATAAGCATCGCCCCGGCCGCCAGATCTTTGGCAAATTTAATGTCTTCCCGCCACTTCTCATCGATGGCATCGGTCGTCTGCTCAATGGCGGTATTGACAGTTTCGATAGTCAAGCCGATGACGACCAGCAGCAACAGCAGTAAAAACTCATAGTACGAAATTCGAAAATAAATACTGCCGGCCAGCATGATAACTGAAAGGAGAAAGTGTATTTTGTAGTTTGGTTGAGTTTTAAAAGCCCAAACGATGCCATGGAAGGCATGCTTAAAAGACAAAGTGTGTCGCTGAATCATAGGCGTTAGATATATTGTAATAGAACTTTTGCCAATTTGTCGGTATCGTGACGAAGAATACTTCTTGTGAGCTTATCACCTTTTGACCGTTTAAACTTAGTGCGGTCGACTAAATCTGCTTCGACAATGGTGCCCTGGTAACCGGTTGAAATCAAATCGTTTTCAACCAGGCGTTCATGGTGTGACTTGTACCAGGCGAGGATATCGGTCGGGACGGCGGCGTTATTGACGATAACGATATCGGGCTGGCGACCGACATAATGCGTAATATCCTTGAGGTGATGACTGGCTTTGTAATCAGTCGTCTGACCATGTTTTGTCATCAGATTAAGAATATAGATAAGCCGGGCTGGGGAGCGGTGCATGGCCTCCTTTATTCCCTGCGGCAGAAAGTTGGGAATGATGCTCGTATAAAGATCACCCGGGCCGACAATAAACCGATCTGACTCGGCAATCCGGGTCAGAGACTGTGGGTTGGGAATAGCCTTAGGTTCAAGAAAAGCGTTGGTAATCACTCCCGGTTCCGGGTTGTTTTCATCAATGTGGGTTTCGCCGATAATTCTTTTACCGTTGTCATAGGTAACGCCGAGATGGGTTTTCTCAAAGGTGACAGGAATAACTTTTCCTTTCGTTTGGAGGACATAACTTGCCGTCTCAATGACTTCGTTATAATTTGAAGAAACTTTTTCGAGGGCAGACAAAAAAATATTGCCGAAATTGTGACCGGCCAGATCTCCCGACTCAAAACGGTATAAAAATAACTCCCGCCACAGAGTAGAGGCGTCGGAGAGCGCAACCAGACACTGTCTCAAGTCTCCGGGCGGCAGAACGCCGAGCTGATCGCGGAGGCGCCCGGTTGATCCGCCCGAGTCCATCATCGTGACGATCGCGGCTAAATCCAGTCGGCGTGACTTTAGACCCGACAGGACGACATAACTTCCGGTTCCGCCGCCGAATACCGTTACTTTTTTCATAATATTTGTCGTTTCAAGAGCAAGCAAGATTTCAGAAATAAGTTTTATACTCTGTTTTGTGATAACATTGCGTTACCGTTGATTTACCGTTCTTTTATTTTTAAATATAAATAACCCGTCGACCAGATCTTCGCTAACTACTTCGCCTGGCCCGACATACGTTTTCTGGCCGATCTTGACGCCGGGAAGAAGAGTCGCGTTGACGCCGATTTTGGCGTGTTCACCGACAATGGCGCCTAATTTTGACAGAGACGTTGAGATCTTGTTACCGCTGACCGTCGAAAAGATGGGTTGACCGTCAAAACGGTAGTTGGCCGTAGTCGCGCCTGATCCCATGAGCACTCCTTTCGCTAAAATTGAGTCCCCCACATAGTTTCGGTGGAGAAGAACCTGGTCGGCCAGATACGACCGGGCGACCTCACTATACCCGCCGACCACACAGTTGTCGCCAATCATGCTTAAGCGGATAAGCGCATAGTCTGCGACTGTTGTATTGTCGCCGATAAAGACCGGCCCGACTATTTTAGCAAACTCGCCGATTCTGACGTTGGCGCCGATATGTACCGGCGGAATTAACAGGGCGGTTTTTGCGATGACGCTTCCGGTCCCCACCGTATTTTCCGTAATTTTTGCCAGATAAAAGTTCATGAGCGGTAAGACGTGCCAGGGATATTTTAACGAGTACCAGTAATCGGCATAGGCAACACAACTTGTTTTTTTCGTTCGGGATAAAAGAATATTGAGGCCTTTTTCGTAGGCGTCATCGCCGGTTTTTATCTCGACAATAATTTTAAGAAAGGCCTGAAGATCGGCAAAATAGTCGCAAACCAGCTTTACAAACGGCGAAGGGATCTTATCCGGCGCCGGTTTTTCGACGATTTCGATCGGTTTTCCCTCCTTAAGTTTGACATATCCGCCGGGAAAATAATCGGTCATTCTCTTGGCCAAGAACGATAGTTCATCCGACCGATGTAGTTTGTCGATTGCAGAGTAGTCGAAGACATCATTAGCGTTTAAGACAAGCGCCGGGCCCTTGACGATATTTTTCGCGGTGAGCAGGGCGTCGGCCTCACCCCGAAGAGTTGAGGACTGGGTTAGAAATATTAGCGGAGAAAAAAGTTTTAGAACGCGTTGAAAGAGTGCTGTATTATTTTTACCCGTTACCACATAGAGGTGGTCGGTAAAAGACAGCAGTTTTTCTACCTGATGACAGATTAGGGGTTTTCCCAAGAAAACCGTTAAGTTTTTTTCGGCCAGAGGGTTAAAACGGTCGCCGTCACCTCCGGCGAGAAGTACGATATTTTTTAAATTAGTCATATTTTTTGATACTGCCGCCGATCATTCTTATTTTTTCAACAAAGCGCTCATACCCGCGTTCGAGAATTGAGGCGCCACTGATAACAGACTCGCCTTCGGCAATAAGCGCGGCGATTGCGAGAGTCGCCCCGGCCCGAAGGTCGGCGATGGTCAAAGCGCCGCCATGCAACTCCTGTTGCCCCTTGATCCGTATGGTCTGATTATACTTCTTTTTCGGGTCAAAGTTGAAAAAAAAGTATTCGCGGGGATCGCTGACCGGCAGTTTGACATAATCAATTTCCGCGCCGACTTTTTTGAGTTCGTCGACATAGGAAAAGCGATTCTCAAACACCCGTTCCCCGATAATTGATTCACCGTTTGCTTGAGTCATCAATACGGCCCAGTTGGGTTGCCAGTCGGTCATAAAGCCAGGGTGAGGCGCCGTCTCAATTCGGGACGATTTAATATCTCCCTTATAGAAAAATCTAAGTTGATTTTCCTCAAGCTTTTCAATGCCCCCGCCGACCTTGGCCAGCTCAGCCAGAAATTTTTTCAACAAATTCGGGCGGGCGTCGTGAATAACAATATCTCCTTTGGTGGCAATCGCCAAAGTAGCATAGGTGACGGCTTCGTTGCGGTCGGAAATGATCGTAAAGGGTTCTTTCTGTGAAAGCGAGTCTACCGGGTCGATGATGATGGTGTTATTATCCCGCCTAACTTTGGCTCCGCCGGCATTTAAAAACCGGATTAACTCATCGATTTCTGGTTCGAGCGCCGCGTTGTGAATGACGCTTCGCCCGTTGCCCATAATGCCAAGAAGGATTAAAAGCTCGGTGCCGGTATGGGAGGGTTTTTGAAAGCGATAGGTACCGTGAGTTTTTTCGGAAAGAGTGGCGTGATAGTAACCGGTTTCCGAATCGTAAGCGATACGAACGCCCATCTGCTTCATACCGTCAACGATTCGGTCTATCGGCCGGGCGCCGATACGACAGCCGCCGGGATTGGGGACATAACATTCCTTAAAGCGGTGCAAAAGCGGAGCGAACAGCATAAAGGAGGCTCGCAGATGCGAGCCGTGCAGCAGGTCGACTCGGTTTTTCTCAAGAGTCTTTCCCTGAAGACGAAGAGTGTTGTTGTTAAATTCAAACGTTCCACCGAGATGCTTAATGAGATCTAAAAGCGCAAACACGTCGTTAATACGGGGAATATTATGAAGGACAACTTCGTTCTCAAAAAGAAGTGAGGCAATGATGACTTTGAGGGCGATATTTTTAGCCCCGGACAACTTAATATTGCCTTTCAATGGTTTTCCTCCATAAATGACGTACGCGTCTTCCATAGTTTTAGTATTACATGACAATAACTTCTTCGTTAAGTTCAAGGCCAAAGGCGTCCTTAACTTTTGACTTTATCGTCCCGATAATTCTTTTGAGGTCGTCGGGACTGCCGGCCCCCCGGTTTAAGATAAAGTTAGCGTGTTTTTCGGAAACATAAAAGTTGCCGATCGCCAGGCCTTTAAGTCCGGCTTTATCGATGAGATATCCGGCCGAGGCGGTCGGCAGGCGAAGACGGACCTGGTCGGCTTGAGATACATTTCTGAAAAAGCAGCCGCTTGAGAATACGCCAAACGGCTGTGTCTGTTTACGATACTCAAGAGCTTCCTGCGCTTTCCTTTGCAGATCGGCGGCCTCGGCTTTGGCCAATTTAAATACCGCTTCAAGGACGACCTCATGTGTCTGTTGGAGGATACTATAGTCATAAGCGAAGCGGAAGTAGTCCCGGTTAACTTTTTTGACGCGGCCGGTTTTGTCGATAATATTGGCGGCAACCAGGGTGCCGCCAAAGTACGACTCGGGTCGGGTCCACTTGGAGTTCATGTATATGGCGCCGCCGACCGTACCAGGCAGGCCAAGATGATACTCAAACCCGGCCCAGCCGGCACCGGTTGTTTCTTTTACCAACCGCCCGACCGGATATCCTGAGGAAACGCCTAAAATGACATAATCAGAAGTTTCTTCGTCAATTTTTTTTTGCTGATAAAAATTTTTGACTATCAACTTTTCCAGCCGATCGGTCGCGATGGCGAGATTTGAGCCACCGCCCAAAATAACCAAAGGAAGGCCGGCTTGGCGCGAAGCCGAAGCCGCGATCAGCAAGTCGGCTCTAGATTTTGCCTCAAAATAATAAGCAGCGGTTGTACGGGTTTTTAAGGTAAGATACGGCGCCAGGTCAACGTTTTGTTTTAGTCGCGCCCCCAAAGCATTCTGAAGCGCATTTTCGCTAGTCTTTCGGTTCATTCGAGTAACCTTATTATATCATCTTTTAGCTTGTAAACATCGCCCGCCCCCATGGTAAAGATGACGTCGTGAGGCCGAATGAGTTCTTTTAGTATTGTTGTTAAATCGTCTTTGGCCGTGAGTTGGATCAGGCGGTGGTCGGAAAACGGGGCGACCGAGTGAGCCTCGGGCGTCTCTCGGGCCGACGAAAAAACAGGCAGCACCAGGCTGGCATCGGCCGTCGCCAGGGCCCTTTCAAACTCCCGGCGGAATACGGTTGTTCGCGAATAGGTATGCGGTTGAAAAATAACCACGATCCGCCGGTTAGGAAAACGGTCTCTGGCTGCGGAAATGGTAGCTAATATTTCGTTTGGGTGATGGCCGTAATCATCAAATAAGAGTTTATCGCCGATTTTTGCCATAAGTTCAAAGCGACGCTTGGCGCCGGTAAAACCGGCAATCGCCGTTTGTATCTCTGATGAGTTGTAGCCAAGCTCAAGCAACGTCAGGATAACCCCGGCAGCATTGGAAACATTCATTCTTCCGAACAAAGAAAGATTAAAAGCACCGATTGTTTTGTTTTTATAGGTCGCCGTAAACGTTGTTGTCCGGGCCGAAGTTGTTATAGCAGAGAAAGTAAGCGTAGCGTCCTGACGGCCATAAGTCACATAGTTTTTGCCCCGGAGACGGGGAAAAAGAGACGCGAGTACCGGATCGGCCGCGTTTAAGATAAGCTTATGGCCACCCGCAAGAAATTTGGCAAACGCTTCTTTTGTTTCGTCCAGATTTTTATAAGCATCAGGGTGGTCGTAGTCGATATTGGTACAGAGAATATGGCTGGGGTGAAGAAAATTAAATTTAGGCGTTTTATCAGCCGGAGGATCGAGGGCATATTCATCTGCCTCAACAATAAAAAGATCGGTATTTAAGAAGTCGCTGCCTTGGTAGTCATTGAAAAAAGGCGCGCCGACAAGGTAACTCGGATTTTTCTGCAACCGCAAAAGGGAGTAAGCTAAAAGCGACGCGGTCGTTGTTTTACCGTGACAGCCGCAGACAGCAACGAGATTTTTAAAAGACGCCGTAATTTGACCGAGAAGATGGGCTTGGTGGACGGTCGGGATGGCTCTTTTTATCGCCTCCCTGACTTGAAGATTTTTGCTTCCCCGGTGGGCCGCTGAATAGACAACGAGGTCGCAGTCGGTTGGAATATCGTCTAGCGCAAAGCCCGTAGAAACGGTCAGCGCGTTTTGCGAAAGCAGGGAGTCGGTAATAAAGACCTCGGCCGTATCTGACCCGGTCACTTTTTTCCCCATTTTTTTAAGAAGAACGGCGATATTGGCCATGGCGACGCCTTTTATTCCGACTATAAATACCGAGTGGATTGTTGGCAGCATACTAAGCATTATACACGCCTTGCGATAAGGCTAAACATCTCGCCGTAGTTTCGTTTGCTGTCGCGGCGATAAGAAAAGAAACGTTCACTGTCGCACGAGGTACAAAAAGGAAAAAAGTCGATATTCGCCGGCGCCAGGCCGCTTTGTGTCAAAAGAAGAAAGTTGAGTCGGGCCAAACTCAAGTGGCGCGTGCCTTTCCTGGTGTGAAAAATCTGGCGCTCGAAGGACTCGAACTCCTCCATAAAGCTGATATATCTGTTTTCATCAATATCGTAGCAACAATCATTAATGGCTGGGCCGATTGCGGCGCAAATTTCTTTTTTTTCGGCGCCGAGCGAAAGCATACCGTCGACCATTTTCTGGGGAAGCCTTTTTAACGATCCGCGCCAACCCTGATGAGAAGCACCGATTACGCCGTTTTTTTTATCGTAAAAGAGAAGGGGGACGCAGTCGGCGGTGACAACAGCCAGTACGACTTGGGCGAGATTGGTAATAACGCCGTCAGTTTCTTCCGGTTTCGCCAAAGCCGGATATTCGAAAGCGGTAATCAGTGTAATATTGGCGGAGTGGACCTGTTCGGGTTTGACCAGCAGGCGATAAGAAATCGCCGCCTTCTTTAAAAACGAAGTAATAGTGAAATGACTTCGGCCGTCGCCGAGGGCCCTCGTGCTGAACGCGGAAAAAACAGAACCGCCATTTATCAATGAAGACGAAAAATAAGGTTGGTCTTCACTCAAAACGATCATAATTTTTTTGGCGGCAGCAGCTCGAGAACCGCCTGTGTATCGCTCCAGGGATACTCTTTGCTGCCGCGGCAAAGACTTTTTTCATGACCTTTACCCGTCAAAATAATAACGTCGCCTTTTTTCGCAAGCGAAAGCGCTTTGGCAATGGCTTCCTTCCGATCGATAATGGTGACGTATTCTTTTTGCCCGGCGCCAAAATTGGTCGGTGAGACCGGGGTAAAACCCTTTTCTTTGAGACCAAGAGCCAGCTCGGCACAAATTTTTAGCGGGTCTTCGTCACGATAGTCTTCCTCGGTTAAAATGACCAGATCGGCAAACGTGGCGCTTTCTTTTCCCATGAGCGGTCGTTTGGAGGCGTCTCGACGGCCGGCCGCGCCGAAAATATGAATCAGCCGGCCTTTTTTTGGCAGACGCGATGAGCTGACGGCAGACAAAACTTCATGGAAACCATTTGGGGTATGGGCAAAATCGACAAGGACAGTGAACGGTTTAACAATAACTACTTCGAGTCGGCCGGGCGGCAGCGTAAAAGAGGCGAGCGCCTTCAGAATGATGCTCTCCTCGATGCCGACAATTTTGCCGACGGCATAGGCAGCAAGATAATTGTAAGCATTGAAACGAGGCAGCGACAAGCCAAGTTTTTTGCCCGGGTCACCAAAGTAGTCGGCACTTTTTTCCCGTAAACTATAGGTAATGAGCTTGTTCTTGACCTGCTTCTTGACCAGTTCATAAGACTTATCGTCTTGATTGACAACCGCCTGGCCCGCCTGATCGAGGAATCTTACTTTGCTTTTCAGATACCTTTCGTAAGTTCGGTGAAAATCAAGATGTTCGTGAGTGATATTAGTGAGTACTGCCAACAGATACCTGATCCCCCACGTCCGATTTTGCTCGATGGCGTG
>JACQCK010000048.1 GCA_016201695.1 Candidatus Roizmanbacteria bacterium | reverse complement strand
TCGGACGGGCGAAATTAACCGTGAAGGCCAGGCCTACCTTGATTTTTTCGTGAATACTCTCATGATGCCCGAGTCACTGCGGGAAGTTTTGCGAAGACCGTTAGGCGAGTTAAAACCGGGAGTTGAGTTTGCCGAAGAGGAGACCATCAAAGAGGTGATTGCCGGTTTGAAAAAAAAACGACCGGTCATGACTTTGGCGGTTGGCGATATTGTCAGCCTGTCGTCCCAGAGAGCGGGATTTGAGTCGGATACTAAAATAATTGATTTTCGTTCGCGTCGCTTGGATATCAGCGAAAGCTACCACCGGCTGTTAACGGCAAAAAAAAGCGATGAAGTCATTGCTATTTTAAAAGCGGAAAATAAGGCCGGGACGATTACGGTCAAGGCGGCCGCGGCGATAAGACAGGCGGTCAGGCTTTTTTTACAAAAGAAACGGCGCTCGACCATCGTCGTCAAAGGCGAAGAAGATCTGCTTACTCTACCGGCAATTCTGCTTGCGCCTTTAGGGGCGGTTGTGTATTACGGGCAGTACGATCGGGGAGTTGTTGTCGTTGCCGTTACCGAAGCGGTTAAAAGGAAAGTAACCGGTTTGATTCGTGCCTTTTCCTGTTGATATTATACCCGTCTTACACTGGTTTGCCCCGCTAAGCGGGGTCAAAGCAGTTTAGAGGGGTATATACTCGAGCAAATTCATTTGCGAGTGGTATAGTTGTAATATAAATATATGCTGAAATTTATTCCTCGGGAGTTTGAGAAAAAGTGGATTGAGCGGTGGGAAAAAGAAAAAACCTATTCTGCAAAATCGCTTCCGCCCGCTTCTACGGCAAAAAATAAAAAAATGTATGTTCTTGATATGTTCCCGTATCCGTCCGGGGCCGGCCTGCACGTCGGTCACCCCCGCGGTTATACCGCCACCGATATTATTACCCGCTACTATCGGATGAAAGGTTATGCTGTGCTGCACCCGATTGGTTGGGACGCCTTCGGCCTGCCGGCCGAAAATACGGCGATTAAAGCGAAAAAAAATCCGCAGGACATGGTGCCGGCCAACATCGCCAACTTTAAGCGCCAGATGATGATGCTTGGGCTATCCTACGACTGGAGTCGCGAGTTGGCGACGACCGACCCGCATTACTACGGCCTTACCCAGTGGTTATTTATACAGTTCTATAAGCGCGGGCTTCTCTACAAAAAAAATACGCCCGTTTATTACTGTCCTTATTGCAAAACCGGCCTGGCCGAAGAAGAAGTCCTGCCAAACGGCACTCATGAACGATGTGGTAATCAGATTACCCGAAAAGAGTTGCCGCAGTGGATTTTCAAAATCACAAGCTATGCCGACAGTCTTCTTGCCGGACTGAAAGACCTCAAGTGGCCACCCGGTATCATCGAGATGCAGAGGAACTGGATCGGAAAAGACAAGGGTCTGTCTATTGTTTTTCCCGTTGAGAATTCGACCGCCTCATTTTCTCATTTGACCGTCTGGACAAAGTACTGGGAAACGGTATTTGGCGTGACGTTTTTAGTCGTTTCGCCCGAGCATGAGTGGTTAAAGCAGCTGATTAGCAAAAATAAGATTAATAAAGAAGTGCGGGAATATGTCCATAAATTATTAACGAAAACAGATGAACAGCGTCTGAAAGAAGAAAAAGTAAAAACAGGCGTCTTCACCGGTTATTACGCCGTCAACCCGGTCAGCGGGCAGAAGATTCCGATCTGGGTCGCCAATTATGTCCTGATGAATGTCGGTACCGGCGCGGTGATGGGCGTCCCGGCCCATGACCCGCGGGACTTTGAGTTTGCCAAAAAATACCGGCTGCCGGTTGTTCAGGTTGTTACCTACAAAGATAAAAAGATAGACGAACGGGTAAAAAAAGAGGAGATGAGTTATGAAGGAGAAGGAGAGCTTATCAACTCCGGGCAGTTCAATGGCCTGTCGGCTTCGGGCGAAGGTAAAAAAAAGATAGCGGAGTGGCTGATTGCTAGCAATATAGCGTCGTGGAAAACGACCTATCACCTGCGGGACTGGATTTTTTCCCGCCAACGGTACTGGGGAGAACCGATACCGATGGTCTACTGTAAAAAATGCGCCAAATGGCAGCCGATACCGGAAAAAGACCTCCCTCTGCGGTTGCCGTATCTTAAGTCGTATCAGCCGGGAGAAGACGGCGGTTCACCGCTGCTGCAAGCCAAAGACTGGTTGGCGGCAACCTGTCCGCACTGCGGCGGGGAAGCGATTCGCGAGTCCGATACCATGCCGAACTGGGCCGGATCGTGCTGGTACTTTTTAGCCTTTACCTTTTGGAATAATGAGAGCGGTGATGCGGCCAAATTTTTAGACCGACTAAACTCATCCCCGGCGGATTTTTTTTCAGAAGCGGTCAGCCGCTGGTTGCCGGTTGACTGGTATGTAGGCGGCGCCGAACACGCGGTCCTGCACCTTCTCTACGCCCGGTTTTGGATGCACGCTTTAAACGATATGGGCCTTGTCAACTTTCGCGAGCCATTTTTGCGTTTGAGAAACGTCGGGATGATTCTGGCCGAAGATCTCCGGAAAATGAGTAAGTCTTTTGGAAATGTGATCAATCCCGATGACGTTATCAATGAGTATGGCGCTGATGCTTTGAGGCTGTACGAAATGTTTATCGCCCCGTTTTCGCAGGAAATCTCCTGGTCGACCGCCGCCTTACAGGGTACCTTCCGCTTTTTGAAACGGGTCTGGGAAAAGTTTAAAGCGTACCAGGCAGAAGGTCGAGGCGGGAAGGTAAAAGCAGATGCCCGGTTGGTGCTAAAGCTCAATAAGACCTTGGCCAAGGTGAGTGAAGACATTGTCGAGTTTAAGTTCAATACCGCCATTGCCGCGATGATGGAGTTTATCAATGAGTGGGACAAAGCCGGAGCGGTTCATGAACTATCGCTCGAAAAAAGCCAGGCGGTAAAATTTTTGAAGATCCTGGCGCCGTTTGCGCCGTTTACGACCGAGGAAATCTGGTACGAGTTCATGGAGGACAAAAGCTCCATTCATCTTTCGGCCTGGCCGGAATACTCACTTGATACCACTGTCGATGAAGAAGTGACCATTGCTCTTCAGATTGGCGGCAAACTCCGCGATACACTAACTCTTCTTAAATCGCAGGCGGAGGAACCGGTCGTTCGTAGCCGTGCTTTAGCGAGTGAGAAAATCAAGCGATACGTCGAGGGCAAAAAATACCGCGTCATTTACGTCCGCAACAAAGTCATGAATTTTGTCATCCGGTAAAGCGTGGCCAATCTTCTCGAAAGAGGTTTCTGGACTAAGTTGAAAAAGCCGATTATCGGTCTTTCGCCGATGGATGGAGTGACCGATGCCGCTTTCAGGTTTGTCACCGATACCTACGGGCACCCGGCGATTCTTTTTACCGAATTTACCTCGGTTGAAGGCATCGTCCATGGGGCCGGCAAATTATTATCGGCTTTTATTCATCATAAAACCGCGACCCCAACGGTCGCCCAGGTCTTCGGCGCCGATCCCAACGGGTTTTATCAAGTGGCCTTTATCGTTGCCGAATTGGGATTTGAGGGCATTGATATCAATATGGGCTGTCCGGACCGAAGCGTGGCGAAAAAAGGCGGAGGAGCCGGCTTGATTTTACAGCCGAAAGTGGCGCAAGAGATTGTAAAAAAAACTCGACAAGGAGTTGAAGATTGGACAAACGGAAAAAATATTGAAGAAGTAAAACTACCGGAGAATATTGTCGCTTGGGTCAAACAGTTTGGCCAAAGTCCAATCCCGCGAAAAATTTTACCGATTTCCCTTAAAACTCGAATCGGCTATGATCACATCGTGACCGAATCCTGGATTAAAAACCTGCTTGAGGCGGCGCCGGTAAATATTTCGCTCCACGGAAGGACGCTAAAACAGATGTATACCGGAAAAGCCGATTGGGAAGAGATCGGAAAAGCGGCTGCTCTATGTCAGGCAACCGGGACGACTCTTTTGGGAAACGGTGATGTTAAGTCGATCGCTGATGCGAAAGAAAAAATACGAACGTATAATTTAGACGGGGTCCTTATCGGGCGGGCTTCATTTGGTAACCCGTGGGTTTTTACCGGCGTTGAAGCGGACTACAAAAAGAGACTTCTTGTAGCTCTAGAACATTGTGAAGCCTTAGAAAAACTGATACCCGATCAGCCGTTTATCACGATGCGCAAACATCTGGCCTGGTACTGCCGCGGTTTTGTCGGAGCAACCGCCGTCAGGCAAAAGCTTGTTCTGGTCAAAAATACCGAAGAAGTGCGTCAAATTATTTTTCCGATCCTTCACGCCACCTCCGAAGTGGCGGCGGGAGATTGAGTTGAATTGGAAGAGGGGAATTGATAAAATGGTTTTTGCTTTTTGACACTCGGGTCCATAGCTCAACTGGTAGAGCAGTCCCGACTTTTGTCGGGATTGGTTCTGGGTTCGAGTCCCAGTGGACTCACAATTTTTGGCTCCCACCGCCACCTCCGAAGTGGCGGATAGTCGAACCTATCTTTTTATGATTTGACATATCCGAACATTCTAATACAAGTGTTCGGATTCGATTGAGAACTTAGATAACCGTGGAATAGTTAGTACTTTGATATAATATGTATTCTATTTTTAACATGTGCTAATGATAAAGAAGCGGAAAAGATTTCAAAATCTCTTTTAGAAAAACGGTTAGTTTTCTGCATTAAAAAATCTTCAGTTTTTTCTTCGTTCTTATGGAAAGGAAAAATCGATCAGGCTAGTGAGGTTTTGTTAATTATGGACTCATTGGAAGGTAACTTTGAGAAAGTAGAAAATGAAGTTGCTAGACTTCATAGTTATGAAACATTCGTGTTACTCTCTACCTCAGTGTCTCAAACAACAACAGGAGTTAAAGATTGGATTAAAAATGAATTTACAAAATAAGTTACCACATCGTTAATACTTCATTTCATTCAGTACTATAGTCCTTCGGCAAGTTATAACCTCGAGAGATATCGAGTGGCTCAGGATCATGACAGCGCCAGCCAATAACTATTAAGAAATTTAGTATTGACAAAAGCTGTACAAACCTGTACTCTTAGCTAAGATGAAATTAAGATTCGATTTCAATGAAGAAAAGAATATTTTATTAAAAAAATCAAGAGGAATTAATTTTGGAGATATTCTAAGAGCAGTAAAAGAAGGCAAAATGCTTGATGATATTGAACATAAAAGCAGTAAGTATAAGCATCAAAGAGTTCTTGTAGTTCAAGTTAAAAGTTATATTTATGCTGTTCCTTATGTTAAAAATTCTCAAGGAATCCTTTTTCTCAAAACGCTCTATCCAAGTAGAACGTTGATTAAACGGTACTTAAAAAAATAATATGAAGAAAAAATCTTTCAGAAATATTGTGCTAACTAAAGATGAAAAAGAATTAGAAGAATCATTCTCATTTGATAAATGGGAAAGTATTGATGATTTGGCGACCTGGAAAAAAGAATTGCAAGAAGCGGCACAAGACACATTGGAGTTTCGTAAATCTAAACGTATTACCTTACGGGTCAATCAAGAAGATTTATATAAACTAAAGGTCAAAGCCATACAAAAAAATATCCCTTACCAGACTCTTCTTAAAGTTCTTATACGAGATTTTGTTGAGGGAGATTATTCGGTTAAATTGTAATAAAACAATTTCTAACTTACTCCAATTCCCGCAGAGATAATAAGTTTAGACCTTCAAGGCAATCTTCTTTCAATCTTAGGAGTCCCAGTTAGGAGTTATTGGTAAAATTGGACTATGTCAGTCACACAAGAGATCGGCCATGGTTTAAATCATAAAGACAGAGAACGTGTCGATATATTTTTGAATAGATTTCTCCATCATGTTGACAGAACAAAGCTGGTTATTTGTGGAGGACTGGCTACGAGATTTCATCTTGTGCAACACGGGATAGATTCCCCGAAAGACAGTTTAACGATTTAGACTTATTAATTCAAAGCGTGAGTGATATTAGGCTATCGGTTTGTTTTCGTTACCGCCACCTCCGAAGTGGCGGCGGGAGATTGAGTTGAATTGGAAGAGGGGAATTGATAAAATGGTTTTTGCTTTTTGACACTCGGGTCCATAGCTCAACTGGTAGAGCAGCAGCCTTTTAAGCTGTTGGTTCTGGGTTCGAGTCCCAGTGGACTCACAATTTTTGGCGGATATTTAATAACTTATCATCAGAGATATTTGCAATAATGGAAGCGTATGATATACTTAATTATATTATATGGTAGAAATAACTAGTCCAAAAAAAATATCTGTAAGGCCAACTGAATTAGCACCTGTTGTTGAGATTCGGACACAAAGGCGTACGCGACTGTCAATAGAAGGGGAAATGGAAGAGGTTACAGTGTTTACGCCGATTGGCCATGTAAATCCAAGGACTAATGAATATACACCGAGTCTCTACTAAACGACGTTATAAGACTGAAAGAAGAGGGATTTGACATCGATGTTGACGCTGCGAAATTGATAGCAACAGCTAGTTTAGCTCTGCCTGATGTCAATACTCTATTTACCCATGCAGTTCCACGGTTATGGGGAACGGAATAGTACTTTTCTTTGAATTGTTAGATAAATCTTAATCTTCAATTGTTTAAGAGCCTACGGATTCTGTCTCTATAAATACTCCCTAGCTTATCTATCAAAGTTTTTAAGTAAAGGTTATTTGATACATGACTATATAATTATACAGTTATATACTAATCATCATGAGTAAACAGGTTTTTCCAAGAAATATAAGTCAGTACGTTAAATTTTTTCAAGCAATATCGGATGAATCGCGTCAAAAAATCCTTCTCCTATTGGACAAAAAGAATTTATCGGTTAACGAGATATCACAGTTGGCCCGATTATCTCAACCGAATACCTCTGGTCATCTTTCCGTACTAAAAAATGTTGGACTGGTGCAAGCTAATAAAAAGGGAAACAGTGTCATATACTCTATAAACAAAAAATGGTTTGCCAAATGTTGCGGAGATTTCTTATGTAACTTTGAAGGAATGAGCTTCAATAAGGAGGTGAGAATATGCAAAGAGTAGATTTTTTCTTTTTCGACATGCAGTCTTGCCAAAGATGCAAGGAGACCAATCGCAACCTTCAAAACGCGCTGGACGAATTAGTAGTTAAGGTAAAAGTTGTCAAACACAAATTAAAAAGTCATGAGGAGTATGTTGACGGGTTTGGAAAAGTTATTTCTCCCTCAATTTTTTTGAACGGAAAAGATATTTTCTCCGAAACCAATACTAGCTCTTGTAACGAGTGCTCCGATTTATGTGGAAAGTCAGTAAATTGTCGGGCCGGATGTGGTGAAAGCAGCCAATTTACTAAAAAAGAAATTAAAAAAACGATTTCAGAATTGCTAATTTCCTAATATGGTTTCGCCACTTCGGAAGTGGCGGAAAATGACGAATGTTCGGGGTGCGATGCAAGTGCATATAAAGTGTATATAAAATTGACAAAGATTATTTAGGTTGTTAAAATAAGCAAAATTACTAGAACGTATGGCAAAAGTCGAAGTCAGAAGAAATATCTTCAAAAAAGGCCCTCCGCCAAATGAAGATTGGGGTGATGACTGGACAAAAAGTTTTAATCCAGACGACTTACTGCCGGGGACAGTCCTACTTGATCCGCATGCGCATGGAAATTCCGAAATTAAAGACGATAATCTTAGGGCTGTTTTAGAGCGTCCACCATTAGTATTAGACAGCCATGAATATAGAACTATTGCTACGGCATTAGGTATAGAACCGGCATTAGTTGCCAGTTATCTCGCCGGTGTATTTTATGCACATAATGAACGGACAAAATTTGGTAGCCGCAGAGTGGCTGTGGCGACACCGGTCATTATGGACGGCACGCAATTTGAAGGAAACGAAGACATGATACCCTATTTCTTACTGGAGCAAGAACTGCAGCTTGCCACTGCAATACCTAGATTATTACAAGAAGGGGTCGTCATAGATATAATTGGCCTAATGTTTAAGGCAAAGGTAGGCGCAATGGAAACGGCTCTTC
>JACQCK010000046.1 GCA_016201695.1 Candidatus Roizmanbacteria bacterium | reverse complement strand
CTTCTTGTCTATGTCTTTTATTTTTTCTATAAAAAAAATCTGCCCCGGCGGGTACGACTCCCAATTCTTTTTATATCGTCGCTTCTCATACTTCTTTCCTTTTCAAAAGTCGCCGTCGGTGTTTTTATTTTGGTCAATCTTCTGTCCCTCATCTCTCGCCGCTCTGACGATTCCTGCCATATCTGTTTTTTATCGCGATGTGTCGGATTCTTAACCGTCGGCTATCTTTTTTTCGCTTTTAAGACTGACCCGTTAACTATTTCCAATCGCCTTACTTTGGTCAAACGAGCGGTCCAAATCGTGATCGCTCACCCGATAACCGGTGTCGGCGCCGGCGCTTATGTAATCGCCCAAAGCGCCTTTTCTTTTTCTGTATGGTATCTTTTTAACCAACCGGTTCATAATATCTTTCTTCTCGTTCTGGCGGAACACGGACTGTTAGTTCCCTTGGCTCTCCTTTTTCTTTTCCGTCATCAGGCTATTCGCTTCTTAAAAAAATATCCATATATTGCGCTCGTTATTGGTATCACCGGCCTTTTTGACCACTATTTTCTTACTCTCCAACAAAATCTGCTTCTTATCGGAGTCGTCCTCGGGGGGTTATAACTTCTGAAGTTGTTGATTGATTTCGGCGTTGATGCGAAACGCGTCATTGAGGCTGACGATCTCGCCCTGTGGCACCTGTTTTAACAATGTCTCAATTATTTCCCGATGCTTGGCATTGCTGACTTTTAGCGTGTTGATAAAATCAGGGGTGGCGCCAGCGCCCTGTTTTTTTGCGGCAATAAGAAGTGGTGGAATGTTTATAAAGTATTTTTCGCCTTTGGCGAGGGTTATAATCCCCAGTGTCTCTTTTCCTTTTTGAGTCAACAGAACCGCCATCACCGCTCGTTTATCGGAAAGAAGAAGGTATGTTTCGGCTTTCTTCAAATTGTCACGCGTCAGCAGGACGGTGAATTTGTCGCGGACCGCTTTTAAAAAATACAGCGGGTTGTCGGGCAAAATACCGGGATGAGGCAGATCGTAGATTACTTTTTCCTGACTTAAAGTCACCGTCTGGGCAGCCAACCAAGGGGCCAAAAAAACGCCAAAACATAACAGCGTGAGAAAAAACGACAAAAGGCTGCGTCTGATCATGAAGCTATTATACTCAATCAGGAGAACAAAAACAACCGTCCCTCGCGATGAACGAAGGGCGGAAGTTTTTGTTTGCAAAAGTTACTTAACCATTCGCTTTAAGCTTTTGCCTGCAGTAAAGCCTGGGGTTTTGGTGGCCGGAATTTGGATTTCAGCACCTGTTTGAGGATTTCTTCCTTTGCGAGAAGCACGTTTTCTTACCATAAATGTTCCGAACCCGGTGACCACTACTTTTTCTCCCCGTTTCATTGCGTCAGCCATCGTTGCGAAAACAGTATTGACGGCATCTTTGGCTGCTTTAGCCGTAAGTCCGGCTTTTTTAGCGACCTGCGCGATGAGATCTGCTTTTGTCATTTGTATCACCCCCTTCCTGCGAGATGTTTTACACCACACAGCATAGGGCGTTTTTGGCGTCTTGTCAATCTATATTTAAAACCTCTTATTGTAACAATCTATATCATAATTGGGTTGTTACAACAGTACAAATTGGCGTCAGATTTTCGTAGTTGCTTCGGCGCGAAACTCACGGATAATCGTCACTTTTATTTGACCGGGAAACACTTCAAATTTTTTTTCGAGCTCTTCTTTAATTTTTTGTGAAAGTATCGTTGCCTCCTCGTCGGTAATATCTTCGGGCCTAACGACTACGCGAAGCTCGCGACCGGCCTGAAGGGCAAATGCTTCCCTCACTCCTTTTTTGGATTTGGCGATTTCCTCAATAGTCGTAATCCGCTTTAAGTATTCTTGGAAATCTTCATGACGTGCCCCGGGGCGGCCGCCGGAGACGGCGTCGGCGATGTAAACAATGATTGACTCGGTGGTAGCAAAAGGAACGTCTTCGTGATGAGCGGCCACACAGTCGATGACCGCCTGAGGAAAACGGTGCCTTTTGAGAAATTCTACGCCAAGCTCAACGTGTGATCCTTCTTTGTCGGTGATTACTTTACCGATATCATGAAGAAGACAGCCGAGTTTGACCACGTTCACGTCGCACTTTAACTCATGAGCTAAGGCGATACCGATTCGGGTTTCTTCCAGGGTGTGAAGAATCATATTCTGCCCGTATGAGTAACGGTACTTAAACCGGCCAAGAAGTTTCGTCACCTCTTGAGGAAGATTGAAAACGCCAACTTTATGGGCCAACTCTTCTCCCGCCTGAAAGATTGTTTTTTCTATTTCTTCCTTTACTTTATTAACAATTTCCTCGATGCGCTCCGGTTGAATCCGGCCGTCTTTAATGAGCCTCTCCAGGGCAGTACGGGCAATCTCTCGGCGGACGGCATCAAAAGAAGAAATACGGATTACCCCTTCTTCTTCCAGGTCGACATCGACTCCCGTCGCGAGCTCAAAGGCACGAATATTGCGCCCGTCTTTGCCGATGATACGACCCTTAAAATCTTCGCTTGGTAAATTAATAATCGACAAAGTATACTCCGAGACATAGTCGGTTGCCCCGTATCTCATCGCGTCCACTAAAATCTCCTTTGCTTTAACATCGGCTTTTGTTTTAAACTCCTCTTCAACTTCTTTGATACGTTTGGCGATCTCTTGCTTGAGTTTGTCTTCCCATTCGGAAAGAAGAAGTTCCCGCGCCTGATCTTTGGAAAGTTGGGCGATTTTCTCGAGCTTTTGCAACACTTGTTCACGTTTTTCTTCATACTCCTTTTTTATCCGTTCTGCCTCCCGGCGGACGCCTTCGATTAGTGACCGCTCGCGGGTAAAAAACGTTTCCTTCTCGACCAGTTGTTGTTCTCGCCGACCAATTCTCTTTTCAATCTCCATGCTTTCTGCCACCGTCGTTCGCGCTTGAACTTCGGCTTCCTGCTTCAAACGTAACGCTTCTTCTTTGGCGTGAAGAATGATTTCCTTTGCCTGCTGACGAGTTTTGGCCAACTCTTCTTCCTGTCGCTCGGGATGATGGATAAATTTACGAAAAACTTTTTGAAGCATAGATCTGTAATGATATACCTAAAGAAGGACAATTACGGCAAACGGTGGGGTAAACAATCGGTATTCATTAATATTTTTACTTTTGATTTGTAATTATAATAATTTAATAATCGGCAATTGCCTTCTTCAAGCAATTTGTAATGGGGATATTTTACTCCTCTTCCTGATTTTTTGCAATCACTTTTTTTATGATATCAAAGGAAAAACCGCGCCTCGTAAGGAAAGCGGCCGCCCGCGCAAACCGTTTTTGTTTATTAAGATCCCCATACTGTGGCCACTTTCTGCTTAGGGCCAGAGCCGCCAACGCTTCTTCATCCGACGGGTGTTCAGAAAGATACTGACCAATCGTTTCCTCGGTAATACCGAATCGCAACAATTCCCGGCGCAAAACAAAATCGCTTTTTGGTCTTCTGGCTCGGCGAGACTCGACAAAAGCCCGCGTAAATTCATGGTCATTCAGTAACCCAAGCTGCTCAAGCTTTTTTAGCCCGGCTTCAACTACGCTTAACGGCCAATGATATTTTTCAGCTTTCCTGCCTAAGTAATCCTGCATTTCCTTGCGGCTGCGCAGCCGAAACTTTAAATAGAAGTAGGCGTGATTTAGAACCACTGACAGATCTTCTTCACCGATTTCACTCATCCGCTTTTCTTTTCGGAAATTTCTTTCACTATTTTTTCCTTAAGCTTAGCGTCGCTTAACAACAGCTCTTTTACCTGTTCCCTTCCCTGACCCAACATCTTTTCTCCGTGTTTTATAAACGCGCCGCTTTTGCTGAGGACGCCGGCGGCAATGGCCGCATCAATAATCCCTTCTTCCTTATCAATGCCTTGGGCAATAATCACCAATTCGGCTTCCTTAAATGGCGGCGCTACCTTATTTTTAACTATCTTCACCCTGATTCTTGTTCCGTAAACCTGATTATTCCTTTTGAGCGTTTCAATCTTACGAACATCCATACGCACCGAACAATAAAACTTGAGGGCCAAACCACCCGGAGTTGTCTCGGGATTACCAAACATGATGCCGATTTTAAGACGGATTTGATTCGTAAAAATGATCGTGGTTCGTGATTTGGAAACGACCCCGGTCAGCTTTCTTAACGCCTGCGACATCAACCTTGCCTGCAGACCCATTTGCGCATCACCCATTTCTCCTTCGATTTCAGATCGCGGCACCAGCGCGGCCACCGAATCAACGACCACCACATCTACTCCGCCCGAACGAATCAAGGCCTCGGCGATTTCCAGCGCCTGCTCTCCGGTGTCGGGCTGCGAAATTAAAAGATCCTCTAGTTTTACCCCTAAGCGTTTGGCCCACGGTGGATCCAGCGCGTGTTCGGCGTCAATGAACGCGACTGTCCCGCCGCTCTTTTGGGCTTCGGCAATAATCGATAAGCAGAGGGTGGTTTTTCCTGAAGCTTCTGGACCAAAAATCTCAATGATTCTTCCTTTGGGAATTCCGCCTACCCCAAGCGCCTGATCAAGAGCGAGAATTCCGGTTTTGATAACGTCGATTTGACTTACCGGTTTTTCTCCCAACCGCATAATTGATCCTTTTCCAAACTGTTTTTGAATTTGTTCGATGGCCAGTTCAACTGCCTGCCTTTTCTGATTTTTTTCGCCCGGATGTTTCATAAAAAAATAATAAAATTAATGAGCACTTAAGAGTACATTATTGTACCACACCCTGCAGTCGTTTAAACTCCACAAATTATAAGACGTAGGTCAATAGAATAATGATAAATGCCCATAATACAATCGTCATCACCAGTGGCTTATCGGTCGTAATTATTTTTTCCGGGTGCTCTCCCTGTTCTCTCTCGTAAAGAAGCTGTGCATAGCGGGCAATCCCGTAAACCACCAAGGGGATTGTCACCATAAGTAATTTTCTCGCCTCAAATCCGGGTAAAATGCGCGAAAAAAAGTCCGTAAAAATTGTCTGGGTCGAGGGGAGTTTTTCGAAATAGGTATAGAATGAGTACGAAATGATCGTTGCCGTCGAAAAAGAGTTGGTCAAAAAATCAAGCAGATGCTCTTTGTAAGAGACCAGAGATGAACGGGTCTCCGCGCCGTGAGCGACGAGTTCTGCGTGACGCTTTACCGTTGCCATAAAAAGAGAGATGAAAAAT
Organism: Candidatus Roizmanbacteria bacterium; assembly: GCA_016201695.1. GTDB lineage: Bacteria > Patescibacteriota > Microgenomatia > UBA1406 > GWC2-37-13 > JACQCK01. The sequence continues at coordinate 12,954 of JACQCK010000046.1, read as the reverse complement.
ATCGTTAACAATAACCAAATCGGGATATGATATCCGGTTACCACTTCGCCCCCGAACGTCCGAATCATAAAAGAAAACGAAATCGTGAAAATATCAACAACCGGGTATTTCTTAAGATACAGCGAATAAAAAAAATGAAGAAGAATAAAGGTTAGGCTCAAAAGAAAAAAAGACACTGAAAAAAACAGCGAGGCGATCAAGGAAACTAGGGTCAGCAAAAAAACAACAAACGTTGCTTCGGCCACGGTCAACTCTCCGGAGGCAATTGGTCGAAACCGCTTCACCGGATGTTTTTTATCGTACTGGTAATCAATAATGTCATTTAAAATGTATGACGTTGAAGATAAAAGACAGAAAACAAAAAACGCATAAAATGCCCGGCCGGTAAGCTCAACCTCAAACAGTTTTCCCGAAAATATAACTGCCGTAAAAACAACGAGATTTTTAACCCATTGATTGGGGCGGGCCGCCCGCAGAAGAACGAGGACTTTTGATTTGTTCATTTACAATTGCATTATACTGGATTTTTTTTTATCATAGGCGAACGATGCTTTCAACCAAAAAACCCTATCTGATCATTCCTAAATTCATCGAACAACCGACGTGGGGAGGAACCGAAATTCTTAAATTAAAAAACTGGGAAGGTAAATTGTTTTTAAAAGATAAAAAAATCGGACAGAGCTATGAACTTTTTGGCAGTTCAAAACTGCTCCTGACGATAACCGACTCCGCCGATGAAAGATTTATCCCTGAATTTGGATTTGCCGACAAACCGGGTATCGTTCAAGCGTACTTTCCTTATAAAAATTCTGATTTTGCAACTATCTCGACGGTTATTTCAGGTTCTCCCGAAAAATGGTTGGGTAAAAAAATATCTGATACTTTTGGCAAAATGCCGCTTCTTAACAAAATTAATCAGGCTTACGGAAACTCTTTTCAACTTCATATTAAGCCGGACATGGCCAAAAACGGCCGTTGGCAGCCAAAAGCCGAATCGTGGTACTACTTTGAAGATGGCCTGGCAACCTGCGGAATAAAAGAAGACTGCGATATCGAAAAATATAAAAGCACCTGTCAGGACATCGAAAAAAAGATGAAACAACTAAGTGAAAAAGTGCGTACATCCAAAACTACTATCAATGGGGCGAGAATGGAAGCAGAGGCTTATATCAAAGGAAAAAATCCTTGGCAGTTCGTTAAAATGTATGATATTAAAAGAGACACCCTTCTTGATCTTAGCGCCGGAGGAATTCATCACTCCTGGGAAGAAAATAAACAGAAATATCCGAAGGGAAATTTTTTATATGAGATCCAGCAGGACGTTATGGATCCGGTATGTACGATACGAAGTTTTGACCAAGGGAAATTTAAAGATGACGGAACGATCCGTAGCATCAATATCCTCGACTACTTCCGCTATCTTGATACCGACCCCGAGCACAACGACATAAGAACGCTTCTTCGCGCACCACAAGGGAAACGGCTTCTTACGACCAAAAACTACTCTATGGATATCTGCCGGGTTGACGGAGAGTTTACCGACTCGACCAACGGTTCGTTTGTACATCTATTTGCCCGTGAAGGTCGGGCTACTGTCAAGGCGCAAGAAGGATCGGTTACTCTTACCCGGGGTCACTCATGCTTTCTCCCGGCCGAGGTAAATGATTTTTCTCTCGTATCTTTACAAAACACAAAAGTGGTGATTTTAAAAACATTTATTGACGTGTAAAATAACTTCTATGCGGTTTATTTATAACTCTTGTCGTCTTTCCGAAGAAAAAATAATAAAGACCGCGGGAATACTTACGGATTATGTAAATGACCTTAAGGAAATAACTTTACGCAAAAACTACGAGGCGCCAGAAGGCTCGCTTAATCTCCCTTCTGATAAAGTAATCGAAGACGAAATTAAAAAGGTGATGAGAAAAATGGTGAGCAATAAACTTAAATATATTATTAATATTGGTATCGGGGGGTCGTATCTTGGAACAAGAGCCGTATACGATGCACTTCACGGCGCCTTTGAAACTATTGAAAACCGCCGATTTCCTAAAATAATTTTTGCCGATACAAACGATCCGGAGTTTTTAACTAAGTTAACGCGTTTTCTTTCCGCCGAAATCGTTCGGAATGATGAGATTTTAATTAATGTAATCAGCAAGTCCGGCGGAACGACCGAAACCATGGTTAATTTTGAGGTTATTCTCGCGGCTCTTTCTCGAAAATTTCCGGATATTTTAAACCGTACCGTTGTTACAACCGACGAAGAATCAAAACTTTATCGAGCGGCTCAAAATAAAGATTGCCAGATCTTAACGATGCCGAAAAAGGTCGGCGGCCGGTACTCTATTTTTTCGAATGTTGGCATGTTTCCCCTTGCTGTTTCCGGCGTCGATACCAAAAAATTGCGCGGAGGCGCAATATCGATGCGGACGTTGTGTCTCAACAAAAACCCTGCCCAAAATCCTGCTCTATTATCGGCCTGCATACTTTATCTTCATTACAAAAATGGGATTCCGATGAACGATAATTTCTTTTTCCATACCGAACTTGAATCGCTGGGAAAATGGTATCGGCAACTCATGGGTGAAAGTATCGGGAAAAATGGTGAAGGGATTACTCCGCTTGTTTCCATTGGTTCAAACGATCTACATTCAACCGTCCAGCTCTATTGGGGAGGACCAAAAAATAAACTTACCGCCCTTATCTCTTCTAAGAATTACCGGGAAAATAACACTGTTCCATCCAGGCTGCAGTTCCCCGGATTAACCGCCGATATCGAAAACAAAAGCCTATCGGATATCATGTCGGCTATCTATCGGGGAGTAATAATAACCTATAAAAAACTTGAGTTGCCGTTTGTGGAAATCGTTCTTGATACCGTGTCGGAAAAATCACTCGGAGAATTTATGCAGTTCAAGATGATTGAGATAATGTACCTCGCAAAACTTCTTCGGATGAATGCTTTTGATCAACCCCAGGTCGAGCTTTATAAAATCGAAACAAAAAAAATACTTCGGGAAAAAAGTACTATTTGATAAGTTTTGCGACCCTTTTTCCCAACTTTACCGCGTAGTTGGTCCCGCGGTCATAGGGATAAGTCATGTCGAGGTTGGCGATATAAAAGTTAGGCAACGGCGTCATAAAGTCTGGCCGATTGGCGACAAAGTCGCGATCAAAGATGGGTTGGGCAAAGGCCGCCTTAAAAATATAACTTTTTGATTCGAACAAGGGAAAGTTAGGGTTTATCTTTCGGAATGACGGAGCAATAAATTTTTTTATCTCATTAGTATTCATCTTCAATAGTTTGCTTTCTTCGTCAACATACCAGCCGACGTAATGAAGGTGGTGACCGGCGTAGTATTTTTTGTCGATGAAATTGGTGTGCTGGCCGACAAACATAAGCGGCATCGTTGGGTCACAAATATTTAGCCAGTAGGTCTGCGGTAAAAACCCGCTGTTGTTTTCAAGAATAATCACGACGGCAAAAAGATAACGTAATTTCTTAAGGCGCTTCAGGTATTCCTGGGGAAAGAGTCTTTCGCCAACGACCGGGATAATTGGGCTCGGCAGCGTCGAAATTACTGCCTCAAAATACTCCGTCCCCCAACTCTTTCCTTGTCTATAGCCAATTTCATATCCGGTTCTTTTTTTGATAATTGTGTTTACTCGGCAGTTTTTTTTAACGCTCACCTTACGTTCAACGTTTTTCTTCTCTAGATAATCAACCAGTGTTTGAAAACCACCCTCAACATATCCAAGCTTTTTGGTCCGCTTATTAATCCGGGCCCAAATAAAAGAAGCTACAATATTTTCCGCGTATTTACCGAACTTTTTCCGAAAGAGCTCTTGCCACAGGACTTTCCACGACTCCTCACCCATACTTTGCCTAAGAAAATCTTCGGCCGTTGACTTTTCATAAGGGGACAAAAACGGAGAAAATTTTAGGAAGGCGAGAACCGCGGCCGAACGAATCTTTGCCGGCCAACTCAATAGTGGAAAGCGCAGGAAGTCTTGCGGCGAATCTAGGGGAAATATGCCGTAGTTATTTTCGTCCTTGTCCGTCCGGTAAAATGAAGCGGTTTCCGGCGAGCGAAAAATAATTTTTTCGAAGCCGCTTTCCCTGGCAAAGTTTAAAATATCAGAGTCTGAAGCGAATAAATGATGATAGGCTCGCTCAAGACACCAGCTCCATCCTTCTCCTTTAAATCCCTGGGCCAGTCCCCCGAGGTGCGACTGTTGCTCAAAAAGCGTAACTTGGTGATTTTTGCCGGCGAGCTCGTAGCCGGCCGTCAAACCGGTAAATCCCCCGCCCAAAATCGCAATCTTCATAACCATCAATTATAATACACTTCGGCTACCTCCTCTCCTCGACTACCTATGGTGTCTTTAAAAAAGAGTGGCTGCGAAAGAAAAACCTATCTTCCTCTTTTTGATTACCGCATAATTAATGCACTATAACCGCAGGGTTGGCAAGTTTTTCCCGCATATTTATCGCAGTTTTTCCGCAAGATCGTTTCCCTTGAGGACTTCAAGTACAATGCTCTCGATAAATAAAAACGTGGGAATGGCCAACAAGATCCCCAAGACTCCGCCGAATTTCCCGCCGACAATAAGGACGATTAACGTGATAATCGGATTGAGACCAACGGCCCGGCTCATTACCACCGGAACAATCAGGTTGTTTTCCAACTGCTGTACTAAAACATAGACCGCCATAGCGGAGAATCCTAATAGATAGGAATGAGAAAATCCGAGTAACACCGCCGGGAGCGAGGAAAGAATCGGCCCAATATTGGGGACCACCTCCAACAGTCCCGCCAGAACCGCAAGCGGTAAAACGTACTTTATGCCAATCAAACTTAATCCTGCAAACGACATTAGCCCGACAATCGTCATCAGCTTGAGCTCTCCCCAAAACCACGACGACATTCTTTCTTCGGCATGATCAATTGTGCGCGAAACCCGCAGGGTAGTTGACTCATCAAGATAGCGCGAGAGCGAAAGTTTGATTGATTTTTCCTGCAAAAGGAGATAAAAACCAAAAAACAGGGTTGAAATGATAAAAAAAATATTGGAAGCAAACCCCGTTACTAATTTTAGTATCTCGTTGGTTGCGGTTGGAATATACTGAGTAAAGGCATCAAGCTGTAACCAGGGCGCCGTCCGGGTGTTAATCCCCTTGATAATCAGCGGTAAACTTTTTACCAAATTGCCCGTTTCGATCAAAATCGGGGGAAGAATCAGCGAAAATAAAGCGATGACAACCAAGACAAAAGAAAAGTAGACCAAAAATACCGCCAACGTACGCCGAACTTTCCACTCCTCAAGCCGTCTCACTGACGGACTAAGGGCGCTCATAAAAATAAACGCCAAAAGCAGGGAAAAGAGCAGTTCTTTCAGACTCCATAAAACCCGGAGAAAGATTAAAAAGAAAACCGTAAATATAATCGTCCGCGCCGAGATTTCAACTTTCTGCATACTCTTTGTAAGTATACCAGACTTACCGTTATTAAGCCTGACTCGAGTAATCATTTGTATTATTGAAGACTCCAATACCTGGCGCTCTTCTAGGAGTTAGGACTGAAGTATAATATAAAGCGAAACTACTTTATTAATATGCTCGACCGAATCATTAACAACGTTATCAGAAAAAGGTCGGAGACTGTCGTTAACAGGGTTAAGCCGTATATTACCAATTCCAAGAAAATAATTGACATCGGATCGGGTACCGGAGATGTCGCCTTTCTTCTTAAAAAAATGGGGAAGAGGGTTACGGCCGTTGACGTCGCCGATTTTCATGGCCCTAGACTTGTTGAACCAATTATTTATGACGGAAAAAAATTGCCCTTTCCCGATAAATGTTTTGATACCGCCTTGTTGTTAATGGTCCTTCATCATACTCCCGATCCAAAAAGGGTTTTTTCAGAAGCGTCTCGGGTAGCAAAGAAAATTGTCGTCATTGAAACTTCATATACAACTTCTGTCAATAGGTTTTTCACTGTGTTGTCTGATACTTTGGGAAATTTGCGGCTCGCTGCTTTTTGGTCTTCATACAAGACTGATGGGGAATGGAGAAGTTTTTTTAAACAAAATAACTATCAGATAAAAGATACGAAAAAATATCACGACCGAAATTTTGGCCTTCCGTTTCTGCACATCGCTTACTATTTAATAAAGCGTTGATTTGGTTTTGCCTTTTAAAGTCTAAAATTTGTGCCAACCCTAGCCGTGGCCTAAGGTAAGTGCATATACTTTGGCGGCGCCGTTTTTTTTCAGAATCGCCGCAATCTCTCTGCAGGTTGCCCCGGTCGTCACCACGTCATCAATAATAATATACTCTTTTCCTTTTATCTCGCTTGGGTTAACTACGGCAAAAGAAGCCTGAATATTCCGTCGTCTCTTCTTAGGACTAGCAAGCGTTGCTTGCGCTGGGGTTTTTTTAATTTTTAAAACGCTCTGTACGGTCGGATAGGGCAGATACTGACTAAAAAACCGACCGAGTAAATCTGCTTGATTAAAACCGCGTATCCGCTCTTTACTCGGGTGCAGGGGAACCGGCAACAAAAGAGCGGTCGGCGCCAAGCTCCGGTAAATCCTCACCTTCCATACCCACTCTGGACGGATAACCTTCGCAAACTCCCGCCATACCTCGGTGGCTAACCGGTACTTTATTTGTAAAATAATTTTTTTGAGAAAGGTATCGTAATTAAAAATGGCCATTAGACCATCTACCCCGCTCCGTGGCAAACATTCGGGATGGGTTAAACCATACAGGCTCTTTTTTTTACAATAGATACACGTGTCGGTCAGCCGAATTCGCAGTTTTTTTTCACAGTAGAAGCAAATATATACGCCAAATATTCCGCACCCAACACAACGCTTCGGGAAAAAAAAGTCGGCCGCAAATGACACATTCTTACAATAAACAAAGAGCCAATACACATCAATTGCATATAATCCACAATTGTTTTATTTCTGGCCTCATGCTCTTCTAATCGGCTTTTTACTCTGGATTGTTCACAAGAATCTCCGCATTTTCCCTGCTAGTTAATTTCGTGAGGCTAAAAAGATTAATGATCTATTTATGATGTAGTTAGACCTCTTGAAAACATACTTTTAGTGGTATACATTGTTTAAGGACACCAGATATGTTTTGTTTGTTCTGTAAGCATACCGACACCGAAGTTATCGAGACGCGGCTTGCCGAAGACGGAGCCTCGATTCGAAGAAGAAGACAGTGTCCAAAATGTAAGAAACGATTCACGACTCATGAACGCATTGAAGAACTACCAATTCTGGTTATAAAAAGAGACGGACGGCGGGAAAGATTTGACCGCGACAAAATACGAAGCGGCATTTTTAAGTCGTCGGAAAAAACGACTGTAAGTGCCGATCAAATTGACAAGATTATTTCCGCCGTTGAGAAAGAGTTGACCGGGGGAGTCTCGACCGAGATTGAAAGCGACCATATCGGCCGGATCATCGCCCGAGAACTGAAAAGAATTGATAAGGTTGCCTATATCCGCTTTGCGTCGGTATTCCGCCGCTTTGTCGATATCGACGACTTTGAGAAGGAGTTAAAAAAACTGCTGTAAAAAAAGGTTAGTGGCTGTTTTTACACCAGGTTATTTATTGATTGCTTTTTAAAATATTTCTGTCTATTTATGAAACTCACCGGCGTTTCGGAAAAAGTTTTTAGCGACCGTTATTCCTTAAAAGATAAGGCCGGTAAGCCGGTCGAAAAAACGCCTGACGAAATGTGGAGAAGAGTTGCCGACGCCGTCGCCGCAGTTGAAGAAAAGTCAAGACGGCCTCGATGGAAAAAAGAGTTCTATCAGGCCCTTAAAGACTTTAAGTATGTCCCGGGCGGCCGGATTCTGGCCGGGACCGGCACCGGATACAACGTTACTTACTACAACTGTTTTGTTCTCCCGTCTCCCAAAGACGCCCGTGAAGGAATCTTAGAAACTCTAAAACAAATGGTTGAGATAATGGCTCACGGTGGGGGAGTGGGAATCAATCTTTCTTCTCTTCGCCCGCGCGGCACCCGAGTAAAAAAAGTGAACGGATTTTCCTCTGGCCCTTGTAACTGGGCCGAGCTTTTTTCGGTCGCCACTAAAGACATTATTCAACAGGGCGGCACTCGTCGCGGCGCCCTTATGCTCATGCTCTGGGACTGGCACCCGGATATTGAAGAGTTCATTACGGTTAAACAAGACCTTGCGCGTATCAATGGCGCCAATCTTTCGGTCTGCGTTTCCGACTCGTTTATGAAGGCGGTTGAAAAAGACGGAGACTGGCCGCTCGTTTTTCCCGATATTGCTGACCCGGAGTACGATGAAAAATGGGATGGCGATATCACCGTTTGGAAAAGCCTTGGTAAAAAAGTCGTCGTCAATAAAATCGTTAAGGCACGAAAAGTATGGGATCTTATTGCCCAAGCGGCCTGGAGAAGCGCCGAACCGGGAGTAGTCTTCATGGAACGATACAATAAGTTCCATAATAATTACTATTGGAACCGCATTAACTGCGTGAATCCCTGCGGCGAGGAGGGCCTACCGCCATGGGGAGTATGCAATCTTGGCTCTATCAACCTGTCAGCGTTGGTTAAATTTAAAAATATCGACCAAAAAGCAACTTTTGACTTTAAGATGCTTAAGAAAATCGTCAAGGCGGCGGTCCGTTTCCAGGATAATGTCGTTGATATGGATCCTTATATTTTTGCGGGCATCAGAAAAACCCAGCTTGAGGGAGAACGCCGTATTGGGCTGGGAACAATGGGGCTTGGAGATGCGCTTATCAAGCTTCACCTGCGATACGGTTCGGACCGTGCCTTAAAGCTCATTGATAAAATCTACTCGACTATTCGTAACGAGGCTTATCGCGCTTCCGTTGAGGTCGCTCGCGAAAAAGGCCAGTTCCAGAAGTTTGATAAAGATAAATTTCCAAAGGGTCTTTTTATACAGGCACTGCCGCACGACATCCAAGAGGCCATTAAGACACATGGTATCCGTAATTCGGTCATTCTCATGCAGGCGCCGACCGGCTCGACCTCCCTGATGGCCAACACCACTTCTGGTATTGAGCCGGTGTATGAATTTGAGTTTATCCGCCGGGATCGATTGGGGACACACACCATCCGTCATGATTTGTACGATGCGTGGCTCAAGCGTCACGGAAAGGAATTAAAAGCGGGCAAGATTAAAAAGCCCGAGTACTTTGTCTCGGCCAATGAATTAATCCCTGACGATCACGTAAAAGTACAGGCCGTCATTCAAAAGTACGTTGACGCCTCAATCTCAAAGACCGTCAACGCCCCGAATAGCCATACGGTCGAGGACGTAAAAAAATTATACAACCTCGCCTATAAGCTTGGCCTGAAGGGCATTACTTATATGAGAGAGGGGTCGCGACCGGGTGTTCTTGAGCGAAAAGAGGAGAAAAAAGAAGAAAAAGTAAAAATAGCGCAATATACGGTCAAGCCGCGCCCGATGGTTGTCAACGGTTCAACTTACCGGATCAACACCCCGGTCGGCATTGCTTTTATTACTATAAATACCAACGGGAACGGCGAACCTTTGGAGGTGTTTGTTAATGTCGGCAAAGCCGGCACCGATGTCTTTGCCATGGCCGAAGGATTCGGCCGAATGATTTCTCTGGCGCTTCGTTTTTCTTCACATCTTTCGCCGCAGGAGCGCATTCGGGAGGTAGTTGATCAACTGCAAGGTATCGGCGGCGCCCGCTCTTTGGGATTTGGGAAAGAACGGATAAAAAGTTTACCCGACGCCATTGCCAAAGTTATTGCCATGCACTTTACGCTCAACGGGCAAGTGACCAAGTCCAACGGACAAAGCGCCCATACGAATGGAAATGGCACCAGTAGTCTAACCAAGGCTCTTGCCGCTACCCCAACCGCCAACCGCGTCGAAGAAAGTCCCCAACTATTGACGCAGATGACCCAACCTTCTCTTATGCAAAGCGGGGGTAAAACAGACATCTTTGACCTGTGTCCAAGCTGCGGCGAGGCAACCTTGGCCCATGAAGAAGGCTGCAGCAAATGCTACGGCTGTGGATACGCCGCCTGTTAAAATAGGCTCTATGGCAATCTATACCAAAACGGGGGACGGCGGAACAACCGCTCTCTTTGGCGGCCAGCGCCTTTCCAAAGGCGATCTCCGGATTGAAACCTACGGCAAACTAGACGAGTTAACCTCTTTCTTGGGTCTGGTGATTAGTAAAATCAAAAAAAAAGAAGAAAAAATACTCCTCCTTACGATCCAAAAGGAGCTCTATGAAATTATGGCCGTCCTGGCCGGCAAGCCATCGGGCCTAGACTTTCTTAAAAAAAGCGTTGCCTCGATGGAAAAACGCATTGACAAGATTGAGTTCCGCCTACCTAAACTCACCCGATTTATCCTCCCGGGGGGGACCGAGCTCTCGGCGTTGTTTCATGTCGTTCGCGTCACCTGCCGCGACGCCGAACGCTCTTTAGTCAGATTTTACGACACGCAGAAAAATTTGACCCCTAATTTACTCGGTATACTTTCGTACCTCAACCGACTGTCTGATTTATTTTTTGATATGGCGAGAGCTCATAATAAAAAAGGCGACGCGCTTACTTAATGCGGTTGCAAAAGAGGGGAGAGTAGCGTATTCTCTGAAAGTACGTTTATCATTTGCTTGGTAGTCGTCATTTCCTCCACTTTGGAGGAGAGAAGACGAAGTGAACTGGGAACGCCGTGTAAATCGGCGACTGTGCCGCAGCGGTAAAGCCCGACTGTTTTCTTTCTGTAAGCCGGAATCAGACGAGGCTAAGTCCGAAGACCGACCAAGCCGTTTTACCCCGAGCAGGAATCGATATGTCGTTAGCGACAAGTGAAGGATTCGGACAGGAAGCTTTCCGAAAAATCGGTGTTAACTCTTTTACCCAGGCGGAGCGGGCGCAAAAGCTCATGTCTTCGCTCGGGCCAGTTGGTTATGATATCGCCGCTAAGGAACACGAGGCCAACGAACAAGGATATCGCCGAGAATTTATTGTTGACGAGCCACTCTCTCTCCCGCATTTCTACTACTGCTTTCAAAACGAACTCTACTCTTATCCGGTTAAACACGATCTGGTAAAAATCTCACCGAGTATTCATCCCGGCGAACGTGATGGCCGCACCCTCGCCGGCTTTAAGCGCTTTGAAGAAACGACTTTTAGTCCCGGCAATCAGGTGACCCTGTGGTATTCGCCGGCGGGAAAAGCCGGCCAAACCCCGCCTTTTGACACGATCAGCTTTGACTCTGGCCGACTTTATTTTAATTTTAAAACTAACGGTAATGAGTCCGTTAACCTTGACCTTAAAGTTAAGGAAGATGATTTTCCCATTGATCGTATTTTAAATTATTTAAGCGGCACGCCTGAAAAATCACCCGATTTATTCTATTATCTCGACCACCCAATCGGCTTTTCTCAAGAGGCGGGCGATTTTCTCTCGTTTCTCGAACACGCCGCTGAAGCCGTTGGCATTCCTGACGACTTACCGATTTATGTCGCCCGGCGTAACGACGCCGATCGACAAACCCATACCTGGGGTCAGGTTGTAAAACAGTTGCGGGAATTTTTGACGCGGGCCGTCGACAAGACCGTTAAAATCCAACTGCCCCTCACCCCGGTCCTTGCCGCCGACCTAACTTCTGCCGAGACAATCGAGGAACGAATATACGGCATGATGCATCAGTTCATGCAGCAAACCGGCCGGCGAACTTTATCTTTATATGGCTGCTCGGCTACAAGCATATTTAACCTTGAAGACTTGATAAATCCGGGGGCAAAAATTATAACCGCCGGCCTTGATCTGTCCGGACCGCCGAATATTTTTGCCACCGTTTACCGCCTTGAGAATAACCGTTCCGAAGAGTTTGTCTGTCCAAACTGCCGCAAAGCGTCGCCGCCGCCGGTCGGGGACAACTGCCCAAAGTGCGGTATCAGCAAGGACGCGGCAAAAGAGAAAGGAATGAAAACCTGTTAATGTTTTTGCGTATAATAAACGTATGGTAAAAAACTACACCCCAATCGATCATTTGCTAAAAAAACAGCGGCGAACACCCTTAGGTTCGCCCGCAAAAGAAATGGCGCCAAAATCGCCACGGTCCGAATCGTTTACTATCCAGGAGGTAATCGAACACGAACCAGAAGAAACGGTTAAACCCTACGTCCAGGCGCGCCCGGAAACAATTAAAGTGACGCCAGAGCTTCAGACGGCCGGAGTCCAACCGGCCGCAACAATTCAGTTTCCAACCTATGGAAATATGAAGCTTCCGCTTGCCGACGAAAAAGTGCTCACCGGCCTGCACGCTCCCTTAACCTCCTCAATCCGCTGGCTGGCAACACTTACAGTGTACATTTTAAAATTGGCCCACCTCAAGCTTAGGAAGATCCATGGAAAAGTTATGCGGGTAGTTAGCCGGTAAGCGCTTTTTTTATCTCTGCCTCAAAGCCTTCTTTTCCCATTGCCCCGACAAACTGGGAAACGACCTGCCCGTTTTTAAAAATAATGAAGGTAGGAATGGAAAAAACCGAGTACTGCGAGGCAGTGTCGTTATTTTCATCAACATTAATCTTGACGAACTTCATCTCTTTTATTTCGTCTGCAAGCTTGTCGATAATCGGAGCGGTCAGCTTACAAGGACCGCACCAATCGGCATAAAAGTCAACAAATACGGCGCCTTTGGCCTTAATGACCTCTTCTTGAAAAATATCTTTGGTAACGGTTGTCACTGCCATAGCTCATATATCTTAGTACTCATTCGGCCGTTAGTCAATGCCTCGCAAAATTCTCCGTAGAAATCCGACAGTTTCAGCCTTGAGAAATTGATAACGGTGGTTTCATGTTAAGGCTCATATGGGGTCTGTGATAGTGATATCTTTGTAAAAATGATTCTACCATAGTCTGACATTCTGTTTGT
>JACQCK010000007.1 GCA_016201695.1 Candidatus Roizmanbacteria bacterium | reverse complement strand
GAATAATAGTGACCATAAAAAATTTAGCGCTAGTTGTCCCAGAAACAATACCGCCGCCGTTTTAACTTTTTTCTTTCGCCGACTTTGCTGCAAGATCAGGTAGAACGACACGCCCATAAGGAAATATAAAAACGTCCATATTGGACCAAATACCTAATTGGGTGGAGCAAATGACGGTTTGGTTAAGGCGGCGTACCAGTTGGGAATAGCGGCCAGGGTAAAGGGAGTGCTCGCAATGCCGACAAGTTCGCACAAAACAACCGATCCGATGAGCTTGAAGAGATGTTTCATTTTATTTTTCTGAAGGCAAATGCCTGTCCAATTGCAATACCCGAATTAGCAGGTAAAGCCGACGAGCCCGACAACGCCTTGAGTTTTAATAAAATTGATAAAGTTTTTCATAGTTTTGTTTCCAAACTCACAAAGCCGGCATCGTGGCCGGTTTGAGCGTCGGCTTTGGCGCCGCCGGAGTAGGGCTGATGATCGGCTCCGCAGTCGGCGCAACGGTTTCAACCGCTTGTTCAATGACGGTGCCGGTCGAAGAAGGCTCAAGCGTTGCGCCGGCGGTTGGTACGACAGTGACGACAGGGGTCGGTGACGCGACGGTAATCGAAATAGCAGGCGTTGGGCTGGCTACCGGAGTAGTTTGCCGGGTAATTTCTTTTTGAGTTTCAGCTGGCAGCTCTTCTACCAACGGGTTGGTCTCACCGCTTTTGGCCGAATCAACAATTTCCTCGATGATCTGTTCTTCTTTTTGGACAATTTCTTCCCGGGTTGGCTCATTAGATTGGATTATTAGTTCAACAGTGTTTTTTTCATCAGGATTATTGGCGGTTTCCTCCTCAATCCGCCGAACTTCTTCCGCCGCCTGTTCAGCGACTTTTTGTTCGTCTTGAGAGCTGGTCACGATTTGTTCTTCCTGCAAAATTTCTTTAGCTTCGAGTCTGGTTAGAAGTTTGGTCACCGGGGCTTGCCTGGCCTGATTAATATATGTTTGCTCAACTTGAGTGGTCAGAGCCATAACTGTGGCAAGCGCTTCAGGGGTTCTGGAATCGCAGGTTTTGAGCGCTTGAGTCAGGAATTGGGCTACCCGAAGATCAAGAATGTCCGGTGTGGCGGCCGCTTGAGCAAAAAAGCGGGTTTGTTTGAGAGTTTTGGGGTTTTGACCATAAGCTTGACAGAGCTTATTGCCTAAAATAGTTTTGAGTTGTCGTAAGTGTTCAAGCTGAACAGGAAGTTGGCCGGTTGTTTGTGCCGAAAGAGGACGAGTTTGTGCCATCAGCGTTGTCACTCCCAGTACCTTTGGTTTTTGGAGTTGAATCTCGGTGTAGGCCAATAACCTTAGGTCAACCGGGTCACTGCCGAACAAGGTTTGGATAAACCGGCGCTGATCGGTTCCGTTAGCCAATGCGGTTAAATGACTTTTGAAGTTCTGCGCGGCTTTGTCTTTGAAACCGGCGGTCAGAAGCTTCATTTCCCGGGACGTAAAACTCTTGGCAATGAGATTGTAAGCCTGGAACTGGCGGACCGGACTGCCGTGAATAAAGCCGCTGTAACGCTTGATCAGTTTTATACGCTGTGTTTTTTCTAATTTGGTTAGCTTGGCTTCAAACTCTTTTTGCAGAAGCGATTGCGCTGTTTGGAGCGGCACCCGAGCGGCGGGACCGGCATCATTCTCAAGATCCCGCAGAATCGCCAACAAACTCAAGCGGCTGTAGTTGCTGCCCACTTGGCTAGACAGGGTTTGAGCCAACTGTTCGCTTAAGACTTCCGGTTTCCGGTTGCCGGCGACGACGATATCGGCCAGACTACCCAAGTGTTTCACCCGAGTGGACTCAATCGTTAGAAAGTCGGCGTTATTCAGACGGTCTTCCTGCTCCTGCAGAAGCACTTGGTGCTTTAAGTACTGGCCGGCAAAGCGGAACGCTTCATCTTGAATAATTGCCGCATCAGGAGAATTGGCTGTATTTAATTTTTCAAGCGTCTGCCGCACCTGATCAAAATCACTGCCCACACTATCTAAGTTGGAATCGGCCAGGGCAATTAACCGGTCGTGTTTCTTGGGACTATTTTCTTTAGCTGCTTTTTCGATGAGGAGCAAAGCTTCCAGTGTTTTTTGATTCCCCGCTTTAAGCTGCCGGTGGGTTTTGCCGACCTGGTCGAAAGTAAAGAAGAATCCGATAGTGCGGCCTAAACTTTTAAAGACATACCAAGGACTATCGGGGAGTACGCCAATAGTTTTGACCGTGGCATAGTCGTGAGGGTCAAGTCGAGTTTTAACCGCGGTAATGCGCGGATTTACGCCAGTGGTTAACGCGCCTTTAGCCAGGGCGCTGATAGCTTGACGCGCCGGCGAAGAAAAAGTAATCGAATTGGCTTGGGCGTGGACCGGAACCGTGCTTATTAAGAGCAATAAAAGAATGGTATATAGGGTAAGAAAATGCCTCATCTTGTCAGTGTACTGGTTTTTCCGCGACAATCATATTGCATGTTTCACCGGAAAAGTAGATAATAAAAGAGATGGCCCAAAAAAATAGTTTCTTCGAATGGCAAAACTCGATTGCAATCACCACGGCGATTGTGGCGGTTTTAGCTGCTACTGCTTCTTTTCGGGCCAGTTCGACGTCGAGTTCGCTGCTACTGGAAAAAAATAATGCCAACAATTATCAGAGTAAAGCCAATAAAGAATGGAATACCTACTTGGCCAATGATATCACCGGTCGGGCGCTCAAACATCCTCCTGATCAATTTATTCAGCAGACACTCAAAACCAAAGTAGAAGAGTTAGAACGCCAAGCGGATAAGGCGACGGTAAAAGCGAACGCTTACTTTGAAAACAACACCCATCTCACGACGGCGGGAACATTTTTTGAAATTGCGATCGCCTTGCTAGCGATGGCAACTCTAGTTAAAAAGAAAATGGTCTGGTTATTTTCACTGGCTCTGGCCGCCGCCGGTCTTTATTTTCTGTTGTCGGGAGTTATTTAGAAAAATTCAGGATTTTTCCCCTGAAAATATATTTCAGTTTCATTATTTGTTGCCCGTAGACTTTAAACTCTCAATTCTTTTGAAAAGATAGAACTTCTGATTTTACAAGCTTCGAGTGAAAGAGCGTTAACCCTTTGTTATTTTAAGAATATTTGATTTGAAAGGCTTTGTGAAGTAGACTTGAGAGGTGGATATAAGACTTTATTTACAGAAGGCACTTAACGATCATAATTCGAAAAAGTTTCTTCCCGCGCAAATTTTTCTTTCCCTTATAACCTTCATCTCAATTATCTCAATTATTTTAGAGACTGTTTCGGGACTGAAGAATTTTTCGTATGTTTTTTTAATTATCGAGTGGACGACCGTATTATTTTTTTCTTTAGAGTATGTGTCGCGGATTGCAATTGCGACAAAGAAAACGGACTATATTTTTAGCGTTTGGGGATTAGTTGATTTGATTTGTATTCTTCCAACGTTTTTAGGTCTTGGAAATTGGACTTTTCTCAAATCTATTCGAACGCTTCGTATCCTAAGACTGGCTCGAATACTACGATTAGCCAAAATTTCTCGGGCTTATCTAAACGTCCATGATAAAGTAGAATCGCAATCAGACTTTAATCATATCAATATAGCAATATATTTTTTAGCTTTGACCTCCGCGACAACTATTTTCGGTTCGCTTTATTATGTGTTTAATGACAAACAAGGGTCGTATGCCTCTATCCCCATGACCATGTTATTAACATTTAAAATTTTAATCGGTGGACTTAGTCTGGCTCCACCTTCTTCTACCTTGATTGACGAAGTAATTTCTATTACCGTTAGTCTTGTGGGATTGGTTCTTTTCGGACTTTTAATAAATATAGTCGGTGGAGTGGTACATCAATGGTTACTGGGAGAGAAAAAATTGGAATAAAATCTGGATAATTTAATCCGCTTCGCGAAATTACTCCGTAGCCTAAGCTCGTGGATGAAAAGTTATACGCTTTGTGCACCGATGTTCCTAACATGTATTAATGCTAACCGCAGAACCTCCGGTGATCTTCAAAGTTGCTTTAGGGCGATAAATAATTGACAAGAACGGTAAGAGTTGGTATTATCGGTTTAATATGACAGAATCAGGGACTATTATAGTACCTCCTCACAGGCCTAGACTAATTGAACAGAGTGAAGTTGGACCAGTTGTAGCAAGATTAAGATCAATTCCTGATGATAGAGTCATCAGTGGCCTCAATGCGCAAGCAGAGGTAGATCCAAAAGCAGGCATCGTCATCGTCCATTTACCCGATATCGAAACTGTTACAACGTATAAGGGGAGTTACCATTTTCATAGTGCTTTAATTAAACCGAGCAATCCTAAGGAGCCAAATTTTGTTTTGCCCCATGTGCATGAAGTTGGTCAAGAACCTTACAGAATGGTGCTAGGCGAAGGCGGAGAAATGAATGTAGGAAGGATAGTAGATGGTAGAGTTGTTTGGGAAACTCCATTTGCAGTACAAGCGAAAGATGAGGTGAATGTCTTAGAAGGACAAGTACACTCTTTACGTAATACTGGTAATGAAGCGTTTATTTTTACTTTTGCCTGTCCTGATTCTCATTTAATTAACAAAACACTTGAAAATCCTGCTGGAGATAGAGTTTTTACTACTGATTTACCAAACGGTACCCCTCCTCAATACCCAATTAAAGCGTAATTTTATCTATAATAAAAGTATCTACACAGTTAAACAGTGTCAGCGCGATACTCAAACTAATCCGATAACGAGAAAATATATGCCGACACCGGCAAGAAGAAGCAGGAAAAATGATTCCTTAAATGCCTGTTGACATGATTCTTACAATAGACTACAATTTTATATATGCTCAACCGTTCATATATTTTAGGACACGAAGGACACCCGCATTATTTAAGTAAGTCTAAATTAGATTTCCTCAAACGAGTGGTTAGTTTAGCAGAGGAAGAAGGCGAGCTACTGATCATCATCAAAGCACTGTCTGATGGGACGAAATACAAGATCTATCGACTTTTACAGCGGGTAGAGGAAATTCCGGTCAGTGATATCGCCCATATCCTTAGCCTTTCACAGTCATCCGTCTCTCATGCTCTATCCGCACTCAAGCTATTGGGGCTGATCGAAGCTCATAAGTGCGGAAAGTTAATCTGCTACTCGTTAAAAAAAACAAAGATAATAAGTAGGCTAAAAAAGTTTCTGCACAGTTTAAAAATTAGTGATTAGAAAAGGAGGTGAGAACATATGAAAGAGAAAAACACTGGAATAGTTGTTTTGGCCGCAATTATTATTATTGCCGTCGGAGGGCTTATCTTTCCCAAAAATAAAAAGCAAGTATCGGCGCCGGTTCTAACCACCAAGAGTGCAAAAGAGAAAGGTTCTTTTTCCGATAAAGTGCTGGCCGGCAAATTGTCACCGTACCTAGCGTTCAATCAGACGGACTATGATAAAGCGCTTAAGTCCAGAAAAGTAATATTTCTGGATTTCTACGCCAACTGGTGTCCGATCTGTCGCAGCGAAGAACCGGAGCTTGAGGCCGGATTTAATAGCTTGACGACTGATAAGGTCGTCGGTTTTAGAGTCAATTGGCAAGACAGCGATACTGACGATAACGAAAGAAAATTAGCCCAAGAATTCGGAATTACAACACAGATGACGAAAATTATTCTTAAAGACGGTAAAAAAGTATACGGACCGGACACGGTCGTTCTTGACAGGAATCAATTTGTCGCCAAGTTAGCGCAGTTTACTGAATAAGAGTTGGCCGCCGGTTTTTTTTATGATTATATTATTGGGATTTTCTTTTGTCTCGGGCCTGATAACAATCTTTGCGCCGTGTATCTGGCCACTTTTGCCGATTATCTTGTCGTCATCTGCAACCGGCGGCAAGCAAAAACCGCTAGGAATAGTCGTTGGCATAATGTTGAGTTTTGGATTCTTTACGCTAGCCATATCGTACATCGTAAAAATAATTCCTTTTGACCCAAACGTACTTCGGTTGTTCGCGGTCATAGTAATTGCCTTATTAGGATTGACATTGGTGGTGCCGAAACTGACTCAGATTTTTGAGGGAATGGTTTCTAGACTGTTAAGTTCGCTCGGGACAAGGGCGGCCAGACAGCACGGGGACGGGTTTAAAGGAGGATTCATGACAGGATTAGCCCTGGGTTTAGTTTGGTCGCCTTGTGCCGGACCCATCTTGGTAACAATTGCCACCCTGGCCGCCACTCAAGCGGTAAACATTAACATCATTTTAATAACGGTCGCCTATGTACTTGGCGTAGCCATTCCGCTTTTTATTTTTGCTACCGCAGGATCGTGGTTTTTTCACAAAAGTCGTTATGTCTCACGACATACCGCCCGTATCCAGCAAATATTTGGAGTAATTATGATCTTGACCGCGCTGGCAATTTATACTAACTATGATAAAGTGCTTCAGGCCAAACTGCTGGATACTTTTCCGGCCTACACCGATTTCATCAGCAAACTAGAAAGTAATAAAGAGGTCAAGAATCAGCTTGAGGTTTTAAAACAGAAAAAGCGATCGGCAAAGATTTCGGTATCAGGAGAGGATGATTTCACCGGCGCCAAGGTCAAACCGGAAGATCTTGAAGTGGGATGTGCCCGTCAGGACTGCATCCCGTCGATAAATAACCCGAATTTTGACCCGGCGACTGCCGCTGATCGCTGGCTCAAAAACTCTGACATTATCTTTGGAATCAAGAGGAATGGAGTGGTAAGAGCTTATCCTCAACGTATTCTCAACTGGCATGAGATTATAAACGACGATATTGCCGGGGATAAGATTGCCGTAACATTTTGTCCGCTTTGCGGAAGCGCGGTGGCCTTTCTGCGAAAAGTTGGTGGAAAGTCTGTCGAGTTTGGCGTTTCCGGTAAACTTTATAACAATGATTTGGTGATGTATGATCGTTTGGAAGGAAATCTTTGGCAACAGATAACCGGTGAAGCCATCGCCGGGCCGGCCGCCCGCAGAAATGAGGTGCTAACAAGAGTGTCGCTGATAACAACTACCTGGCAAAAATGGCGCCGGGAGGACCCCGATACTCAAGTCCTATCTCGGCATACCGGATATTCCAGGAATTACGACCGTTACCCTTACGGAACTTATGAACAAGATAATCAAATCTATTTCGGTCTGCCAAACTCACCGGACCAAAGGCTGCCGCTTAAAGAGGTTGTATATGGATTTGATGTTGCCGGAAAATATAAAGCCTATACGGTAAAAGCCCTAACCGATAAAAAATTAATAGCCGATAAAATTGCCGGTCAAGACGTCGTCATCGAGGGTAAAAAAGACGGAGAAGTTATTTTAACAGTCAAAAACTCCGGAGAAACATCTGTCCCTTTTCGCACGTTCTGGTTTGCTTGGGCGGCCTTTCATCCCGGAACCGAACTTTATAAGTAGGGCCGCTGGTTGACTAAAAATTTTATGGCGGCTAATCTAAATTAGAACTTGACCATGAAAACGTTTTCGATCATAATGGTTTTGTGTTTATCCATACTTACAATTATTTTATTTCTAAAGCGAAAATATAATTCTGACAATTTTAAAAAAAATGCAGTTTTATGTCTGAGTCAGACCGATTGTAATCAGGAAACGATAAGAGGGGTCTGTCAGTTAGGCGGTAAATGTATAAATTAAAATAAAAGGAGGTGAATCATGATGGCAAAAATTAAAATATATACGACAACGACGTGTCCTTACTGTCATCAGCTAAAAGAATATCTTAAGGAAAAAGGCATGAATTTTGAAGAAGTAGTACTAAATAATCATCCCGACCAAGTACAAACAGCTATTGACATCTGCGGATCCATGGGAGTACCGTGTATTCACATCACGAAAGACGACGGAACCGAGGCAAAAATCTTGGGCTTTGATAAAGAACAGGTTAATTTGGCTTTAGGTATACAATGATAGTATGAAAGTACAACTTTTACACACGTCAGGCTGTCATGTCTGGCGCGAGGCCTTAATAATATTAGAGGAGGCATTGAAGGCGGCCCAAGAAGAAGTCAGATTGGAAATTGTGCTGATAGAAAATAACGTCCAGGCCAAGAAATACAGATTCCTGGGGTCGCCGACGATTCTTATTGATAGTCAAGACGTTGATCCGTTGGCTAAAAAAGCAACTAATTTTGCCGCCGTTGCCTGTCGCCCTTATTTTTATCAAGGCAAATCGTATGATTATCCAACAAAGGAAATGATCGTAAAAGTTTTAACCGGGATTAGAAAATAGGACAAAATAAATGATAAGTGAGTTGCGTTAATACAAATCAATAATTTCTTTGCCTGCCGATTTTAATAGCGTTTTCATGAAGTTGATTATTTAAAATAATTTTCCGACTCTGCTGATTCAGTACGCTAATGACAAAAAATTTTTACGATCGGGTTGCAAAAAAGTTCGGAGGCTATGGATATGGCGCCGGGCCGCGGTATAAAAGTGAGTATCCGACCGGCAATCCGGAAAAGATTTTCAGAGAAAAACTGTTGGAACTTAGTGCCAAAGAAAAAACAGCCCTGGATATCGGCTGCGCCGACGGCAAGTTTACTCTCTCCGTTGCCCCTTTTTTCAAAAAAATATACGGAATTGATACCTCAAAAGTCAATCTGGATATCGCCAAAAAGCATAGCGGGGAGAAAAGGAGCAAAAATGTAGAGTATTCATTGCAGGACGCCGCCCGTACTTTGTTTGAAGAGTCTTTTTTCGATCTGGCCTATTGCAGAAGAGGCCCATCTTATTATAAAGAATATTACCGGGTTCTTAAAGCCAACGGATATTATTTTGAAATAGGGATCGGTGAAGCGGATGCGGCAGAGCTCAAAAAGACGTTCGGTCGGGGACAGAATTACGGACAAATGCAAACTTCAAAGTTAAATAAAAATGTAAAAGAATTACAGGCACTTGGTTTTAAAATGATTTTTGCCGGTAATTTTCATTACTTGGAATACTACCCTAACTATGGCGAGCTCGATCTGTTTCTGCAAGGCGTGCCTATCTTTGAAGATTTTGATTCAAAAAAGGATAAAGAAGTATTAAAAAAATACGTAACAAAGTTCGCCACCGACAAAGGGATTAAGCTTACCCGCCACCGGTTGGTAATGGTAGTGCAAAAAGTTGTCTAGGCAACTTCCCCGGAAAATTTATTGTTTGTGAAAGGGCTTGAAGTATCAAGTTATCAAAAAAGAAGGACGTAGCCTTAGTTACTGCGAGGTTTTTACAGCGGGTGCGACTGGGTTAGAGATGGCGACGGTAGAAAGTACTTGACTGTAAATATCGTCAGGTATGTCGCCGATGCCGGTTGCCGTTTTATAAATATCAAATAAATAGTGCCGGTTTTTAATTAAGGTATGGGTTGCGTGAGAGCTTGTTGCTTCGGTCTCGAATTGGATTACCGAAATATCGCCGACTTGAGCAGTTTTGACCCCACCGGCGCCAAGATAAAATTTCGTACCGCTACTGCCGTTTTTATCTGCCCATTCTTGTGGAGTCAATTTGGTTTGATAAATTTGAACGCCAATCTCCGGGTAATGAAATTCCTTGTCTTTGTACTGTGTTTCGACTAATCTGACAACAAAAACACCATCGGGGTCATCCAGTCCCTGCGAATATTGTCGGTAATAATCTGCCGAGTTTGTATCGATAGCAGCGCTTTGTACAAAAAAAGTCAGCGGATACTTTAAGGATAATCCATATCGGTCATTTTTATATACCGGCCAATCGGCAGTTATATTAGGAGCGACTTGAAGAGCAGGAGAAACGTAAAGAAGAGAGGCGGTCTGTTTCTGCCGTTTACCCAGATAAAATCCGCCCGCTAATCCTAAGGTAAGAATGATTATTCCGCCGATTATGAGGGCAAAAAAATCACGTGGGGATCGAGCAGGATCAGGCGGTGATGGAAGTGTCGGCAAAGGAACATTTTTCGGATCCATGTTATTTATAGTATCACATTTATGTAGTTGTGAATATCTCAAAATTGCCAAAAAATACTGGAGGTATCTTCTTTCTTCATAAAATCTTAATACCCTTCCTTGTACCATACGATTAAATGAGTAGTCTATCAGTCGTCTTAAGATCGTAAGCATGATCAGGCAGGAAGAACATTTTGTTTAACAGTTACGAATAAACACACTCATCCGATGTCGACAAGAAATATCATTATTGGTTTGCTTCTTTTCAGCGTTATTTTTGTCGGCGGTGGTTATCTTCTTTTCGCCGGTGAAAATAAAGCCGAGGTGAAAGTCGTTACGTATTCTTTCCGCGACAAAGACAGGCCGGCTGCTGAAGTCGAAAAAACCCTGGTTGATCTAGGTAATATCAGAGTATCCGATCAAAAAGTGGCGACATTTACTATCAAAAATGTCGGGACGCGACCGCTTCAGATTTCCCGTATGTCCTCAAGCTGCCACTGTACAGTCGGGCAATTTCTCTATCAGGGGAAAAGCAGCGGCGAGTACGGGATGTCCAGTGTCAGTGATACTTTTCCTGCTGTCGCCACGAATACCGAAGCGACCGTTAAAGTCATCTATCGCCCGTATATTATGCCGGTCTATGGGCCGGTCGAGCGGGAAGTATATGTTATGACCAACGACCCCAGTAAACCAAAAATTATTTTCCAAGTTACGGCCAATGTTAAGTAATATATGAACGGCAGTTTCTTGTTCGGAATATCATTGACCGCTTCTTTTCTTGCCGGCATTCTGGCTCTTTTCGCTCCCTGTTGCATCACCTTTCTTTTTCCTTCGTATTTGGGAACAATCTTTAAGGAAAGAACAAAAGTGACGCTATACACGATTCTTTTTTCGCTCGGTTTATCTTTTGTTCTCATTCCGATTGCGTTCGGCTTCAGGCTCTTTGTCTTTATCTTAAATGACTACCATAAACAGGTATATTATTCGGGCGGATTGATTCTTGTTTTAATGGGAATTTCGACACTAAAGCCCTTCTTTCATTTTCCCCAGATTTTTCATATTAAACCGAGATTGGATCAAAAGCTGACTGCCGGTTCGGCCTTCGGACTGGGGGTGATGTCGGGTTTGACATCGGCCTGTTGCGCTCCGGTACTTTTCGCGGCCGTTACTTTAACGACGCTCTCTCCCACCCTCATCCAGGCCCTTATTGTCTCGATCGCTTATGTTCTGGGCATTGTTTTTCCTCTGTTTCTCCTCTCCTTATCATACGAAAAAATGACCGCAAAAATATCGGGTAGCAATCGGCAAAAAGTATATGGTGTTTTTAAATTGTTAGGCGCCGGAATTTTTATTCTTTCCGGCATCGCCGTTCTTATCTTCAATTATCAAAATAAAATCGAGATGAATCAGATGGAGGGGTATAGTAAATCGATCCGTCTCATCGTATTTAATCTAGCCAAGAATTTTCAAAATCCATTTTTAGATATCGGGACCTTTCTTATCCTGGTTTTCATCTTTTATAAATTGTTACGGATCGGCAAAAAATCCTAACCCTTGACAGGATCTGTCACCATGAGCAAACTTAATAAATTCCTGAAAAAGATTCTTAAAGCGGCCGGTTTTCCTCTTTTGTCGGTGAGCCTCGCCTTAAATTTGTTGGTTATCGGCAATTTGGTTAAGAACAAATCGGCATTGTTTTCGTCGGCACCAACCCCGCCTGGCGCTGCCAAAGCGAATGATAAAGAACGAAATGATATCTTTGAACAGATCAATCCGGTCAAGGGTTATCAGCTGAATGTTTCTTTTGCAGACCTGGGTCCAAAAATGATTGCCGCGGGAGTTATCGATTTCGATAAGTTAAAAAGTACGTATGAAAAAAATGGTCAACCGCTGACCCGGGCCGAATTAGACATTCTTACCAAGGATACTGACAAAAAAATTACCATTACCAGAGACAATTCTTATTTTCTGCTTAATTTTTTTTGGGCGTTGGGTTTGGCCAACCAATCAAAAATTTTAACCGATGGCGATATGATGAAGCAAAGCCAAGGGCAAACCGGCAACTTCGCCTCAACCGGCGGCTGGAGTCTGGCGAAAGGAAAGGCAATGAATTACTATTCGAAAAGCAGGTTGATTACCTTAACTGCCGATCAAGAAAAAACCGTTATGAAAGTTTCCTCACGTATCTATCGGCCATGCTGCAATAATCCGACCTCATTTCCAGACTGCAATCACGGAATGGCTCTTCTTGGCGTCTTGCAGTTACTAGCGGCCAACGGCGCGACGGAAAATCAGATGTATGAAGCGGCCAAATACTTTAACGCCTTCTGGTTTCCGGGTAACTACTATGATTTAGCGCTCTACTTTAAAAACAAAGAGGGAAAAAGCTTTAAACAGATTCCGGGAAGTGTCCTCCTTAGTCGGGATTATTCTTCGGCGAGCGGCTGGCGAAACGCCAAGCAGTGGTTAACCGATAAGGGAATTATTCAGTCACCGCCGCGACAAGGCGGCAGTTGCGGAGTATGATTAATGAGAACGGCTTAATAAAATCTTAATCTTTTTATGAGATAATAAAGAAGGATGAGGATTCTATTGGTGGAAGATGAAAAAAGGCTGTCCTACGTTGTCAAAAAGGGTTTGACCGAAGAAGGGTATGCGGTTGATCAGGCTTTCGACGGGGCGGAAGGCTTTTATTTAGCCAAGTCCGAGACATACGATCTGATCATTCTCGATGTGATACTTCCGCAAGTAAACGGCATAAAAGTTTGTCTCGAGCTTAGAAAAAAGAAGATTCCGACACCGATCCTTATGCTTACGGCGAGAACAAGAGTGGAAGACCGGGTTACCGGTTTGGACGCCGGTGCGGATGATTATCTTGGTAAGCCGTTTGCTTTTGCCGAACTTAAATCGCGCATTCAGGCGCTTCTTAGACGCAGCCACAAACAGTCACAGACAATACTTACAATTGACGATCTTGCCGTAGATCCTCTTAAGCATGTGGCGACACGCGCCAAAAAAGTAATCACCCTGACTCCTAAAGAATTTGCCATTCTTGAATTATTACTTCGCCATAAAAACGAAGTCGTAACCCGAACGCAAATTATTGAGCACACCTGGGACTATAATTTTGACAGTCTTTCTAATGTTGTTGACGTTTTCATTACCACGCTAAGACGTAAAATCGATAAGGAAGTCAAGCATAAGCTTATTCATACGGTACACGGGGTCGGGTATAAAATTAGTTTGTCAAAATGATATGAAAAACAGTTCACAGACTCTGCGTACCCGACTGCTTATCTGGTATCTGACCAGTCTGGTGATCTTAGCCGTTTTTTTCTATTCCGTAGTTCATATCTGGCAGTTATCTTTTAGTACCGAACTATTCTTTCTTCTGCTGTTTTTTTTGGCGGCATCAGGGTTTTTTATCGTTCGGAAAATGACCAGTCCGTTAACCAGTCTGACCGTGCAGATTCAAAATATATCCAGCCGTAATCTTGATACCCATATAAAGGGAATTAAAAGCCGCGATGAGATCGGTGAATTGGCCAAGACATTTAATGATCTGTTGGACCGTTTGAACGAAGCCTTCAAGCGGGAACAACAGTTTATTTTTGATGTTGCCCATGAGCTTAAAACTCCGCTTTCGACACAACGAAGTTCTTTGGAAGTTGTTTTATCGCAAAAAAGACCGATCGATGACTATCGACGTTCATTAGAGGAGGCTCTCATTGAAAATCAGCAAGTCACGGCAACTTTAAACAGCGTTCTTGATCTGGCTTGGTCCGAACTGCCCCACGAACAAAAGCACGCGACTAGACTAAATCTTAGCGAACTTATGGAAGATATTTATGATATCACCGTAAAAATGTCACTGTCAAAAAAAATAAAAATAGATCAAAGGATCAAAAAAAATATCCATATCTTAGGCTTCAAAGATAAACTGGCCCGGGCAATTTTAAACATTGTTGAGAATGCCGTAAAGTATACGCCGGCGGCCGGCAAAATAATGCTCCGCCTCAACAAAATTAAGAATAACGCCATTATCACGGTTCTGGATACCGGACAAGGGATAAAAAAATCGGACCTGCTCCATATTTTTTCCCGTTTTTACCGTGGTTCATCGACAGACAATGTGTCAGGGTCGGGTTTGGGGTTGGCCATCAGCAAATCGGTTATCGCCCTTCATAAAGGGACGATCCACGTCAAAAGCGCCGTCGGGAAAGGATCGGCTTTTATTATTTCTCTGCCCTTGGAGAAAAATTTCTTCACGCTTTTTTAGATTTTTTCCTGTTTTATCACCGTCCGTTTTGATGAAATATTGCCGGTATTTAAGACATTTTCCGGTTCAATCAGTAAAATATGGACTTCTTCCGGCGCCTCCGGCTTGTGCTCAACCGGGTGAGGAATGACTACCAGTTCTCCTTCATTAACGACAATAGTCCGGTCGCTAAAATGGATGATGAGTTTTCCCTTAATTACCAAAAATAACTCATCCTCGTTGTCATGATGATGCCAGACAAATTCGCCTTTGAGTTTAGCCAACTGCACTTTATGATCGTTAAGCCGGCCGACTATTTTCGGGCTCCAATAGTCGTTAAATAAGGATAATTTATGATCGATATTCACAACCTCAACCGAAAGACAGTTTGTTTTCATACTAAATAATTAATTTATAATTTACTGTAACAGCTGTTATTCGCCTTCAGCTGTACTACCGTCAGTCAATGTTATTTTTCTGCCAGGGCGTAATGACTGCGTGGTTCTTCTATAATTAGGGTCAGCCAACTTATGAGTAAGAACAGTATGCGATTCGGTAACAATTCTTCCGCCTTTATTCCTACCAAATAGAGTTTGGATAACTGTTCTTGTCCCATAACCCAGATCAGTCTTTTTTATGATCGGTAGTGATTGTTCTTCGGTCCGTATGTTTTGCTTCCGTGAGTGATGGCGGCGAATAACGTATAAAAACCCACTCCCCCAAAGTAACTAAACCGATATTGGAAGCAAGAGTAAGAAAATTAAGTTGTTTTATTCGATCGATCATTAGTGATCACCTCCGATCAAATTTACGCTAAAAAAAACCTCCCTTTCGGGAGGTCGTATAGTGTATTTATTATGAGCTATATCACACTATAACCTCCCGTTGGCCGGTAAGCATCATCATTGGTTTTGAGGTTATAATTATATAGCCGTTCACGATTATTATTATAGTACCGTGATTTGACATTTACAAGCGGTTATAAAAACTTCTGTTTAGTCCGTGCTTGGATCGAAGTAGACAAAACTTCCAATTCATCCGGTTGATTTTTCAATGATTACAACCGAGAGAGGCGTTAAGCGCGGATTTATTGAGCCAGGCCGAGGATTGTCAATCCGCCGTTTTGGGCCCTCATATTGTTCATTTCCATATCGAAAGAAAACGGTCCGGCAAAATCGGTTTCCGTAAGATTTTGAATTTTAAGATTCCCTTGATGCGTTAAATTTCCGGCAGGGACGTGAGCGCTAATATTGACAAATAAGGTAGGGGGTTGTAAATTTACTTCGTTTTGTCCATAAGCCAGTTGAACGTCACCGTACTGTGCTTGTCGAAACATTTGCAGTCCCTCACTATTCAAACCGATTAAATTTGTCGCCGGATCAACTGGAATCGCGCGATTATCTGTCAGTATTTCTAAAAACATATGAGCTCCAACCTTTTCTCCCACCGGGACCTCTTTGAATAATGGTAAGTGATTATCAGACCGGGTGATGTTTACCGGAACCATGTCTGCAGCACAGTGGTTAACAACAACATCGAGGCCTGCCTGTTGGGCGAGTAAGGCATATAAGGCAGTAAAATGGCCACAGATGCCGTAACCATGATCAAGGGCTTGAGTCAAAGTGGCTTTGTAGTCAGACTTGGCGGTAATATTTGCATCGAGCCAATCAAATTCGTCCGGATTACTGTCTTTTAGTTCTTTTTTTGCCGCTTTCCCGAAATATTTAAGCGCCGATCTTGTCAACTCCATCAGCTCTTCAAGTCTTGACTCGAGCGGTAGACCGGTCAGGCCGGCGGCCTTTAACTTTAATTCCTCCAACTGTTTACTTTCGCCGATGGCAACGTATCCGTCAATCTTCGACTGGGCGGTTATTTCATCGATGGGAACTTTTCTTAAGTTAAGCGGTATAGCCAAGGCACCCGACTTTGCCGCAAGATTAAGTTGGGTAAAACTGAAATGAGATCTGTCATCGTCAAGTTTGGCAAATTCGATTTTCGGCCGGTTAGCCGTAGGATTTTCTTCCCCGCCGATCATAGACTGATTATACTTTATGGGGAGCAAGTTAATGTTAAAATTCCTTAGTGAAGCAAATGGGCGATACTTTTTATTTTTATATTGTCCGCTGTTCGGATAGCTCTTTCTATTGCGGACAGACCAATAACTTAAAACGGCGGATGCATGAACACAATTCTCACCCCACCAAATCGGCCCGCTATACCAAATTTCGCCGGCCGGTAGAACTTGTATATTTTGAAAAATATTCGACTTTGCGGCTGGCAATTAGACGGGAGCGCGAAGTAAAAAAGTGGTCTAAATTTAAAAAAGAACTACTTGTTGTTGGGAATGAAAATAACAAAGGCAAGAAGGCCAATGAGTGAAAAGGCGACGCCATAGAGAAAAACGGCCGGATGACTTACTTTATCCCACAACTGGCCGGCGATAATGCTTGCGACCAAAGCCGACAGGCCAACAACGGTCGAATACCAGCCGACTCCGCTTGCCCGCAGTTCCGGCGGCGTAAGATCGGTGGCAAATGATTTTCCGACCGTCCGGAAAATTCCCTGATAGAGACCGTAGAAAATAAAGAGTATACCGATAAGAAAAATATTTCTGGTGAGGGCAAAGCCCAGATAAGAAATCAAAAAAATGATAAAAGACACAAGCAGCATCGGTTTTCGGCCGAATTTATCAGACCAGAAGCCCGAAGGATAGGAGATAAGAGCGGCGACGAGATTATAAAAAGCGTAAATAAAAATCGTTATTTCCAAAGACGCGCCGGCATTTTTTATCTGAAGGATAAGAAACAAATTACTCGAGTTGCCGATGCCGAAAATTCCGGTTACTGCCAGATACTTCCAATAAGTTTTAGGAAACCGAGTGAGGCGAAGATCAACCGCTGCTTTTGCCTGCGCTGCAGGCCTTCTTTCAGTGACCATGGCCACCATCAATACCGCCATCAGTCCGGGAATGATCGCCAGGTAGAAAAGATGCCGGATATTAATGTGGAGTAAAAAAAAGAGTAGTATGGCAATTAGCGGGCCTAAAAACGCGCCTAAGTTGTCGCCGACTCCTTCCAATCCAAAAGCTTTTCCCCGATATTCCTGCCTGACGGAAGAAGCAATAAGAGCGTCGCGGGGCGCGGAACGCGATCCCGAACCAAGCCGATCCAAAAAACGGGCGCCTAAAACCCCTTGCCAAACGGTGGCAACTCCAATCAGCGGTTTGGCGATGGCTGAAAAAGCGAATCCGATAAGCGCGATCGTTTTTCTTCTTTGAAATTTATCGGAAAGATATCCCGAGAAACCCTGAATGATATTTTTTGTCGCTTCGGCTACTCCTTCAACAATTCCAACGACACCGCCGCCGGCTTTGAGCGTTTGGGTGAGGAAAATCGGCAGGACCGGGTACAGCATTTCCGTTGAAATATCGCCAAAAAAAGACGCCAAAGTCAGAAAGTAGACGTCTCTCGAAATTCCGGTAAAGTATTTTTTTATTCTGTTCATACTGTCTATTGTAAATCAGAGCATCTGCTGTACTTGATATTTTTTGTGACAGTTTGGACAATTATTATATCTGATTTTAATACGATCATTCTATAATGACGTTTTACCAACCATAACTTTTGACTTCAGGTAGAGATTTGAGTATACTACTGCAGTAAGATACGATAACTCTGTTTATGACACACAAAAATCCCTGTATGCGCTGCGGCACTAACCGAATAGTCATCAGAACTTCCTTTGAAAAAATAGGTAATTCGACTGTCACCAATATCGAAACCAGCTGTCCCAATCCGGAATGCCAAAGAAAGGTCGATATCGATAACAAACGCCAAACCGACAAACGTCTGGCGATGAAGTCGAGAAGCGAAGAGCGCGCCCGCGCGAGAAAAAACAAAAAGACAACGATTTCTTGACACTTTCATATAAAGTCTGCTACATTTAAACAATGATAGTTTTTTTTGAAGGAGGTGAGGAAAAATGAAAGGTCTTCACATGGTTACTTTTCCTTTGACGCTTATTGGCGCTCTCAATTGGGGACTGGTCGGCTTATTCAATTTTAATTTAGTTACGGCGCTCGTCGGCTCATGGCCGATGGTTGAAAAACTAGTTTATATATTAGTTGGCGCTTCAGCAGTATATCTCTTATTCACTCACAAAGATGACTGCAAAATTTGTTCAAAGATGAAGATGTCCTAGAAATTGAGGAGGCGGGTAAGATTGTTTTGATAAAATCTCGGTAACATATCGAGAGTTTTATTATCATGGTTCTATTACTTTATTTATCTTATCATTTATTCCAGCCGCAAATAATTCGTTTTTTATGATAAGCGATGTTGTTCAGCATAGTATCACTTTTCTAAGTGATGCCTAATTTTGTCCTTGGCGTTAAGATTTGATATAATTTCCTTCAATGGATAATCTTTTAAAAACAATTCTTAACAAACTCGACGCGATTGACGGCCGTTTGAAAGAGATTGAAAAAGGCGAACCAGCGAAATCGATCACCGTGACTCAAAGCAAAAATCCGACGGTTAGAGACGTAAAAAAAGATCCTTATCTGGAAAAGACTCTTGGACTACTGGCTAAGTATGAGGTGATGACCTGCGCTTTTTTGCAAAAAGAATTTGGCATTGACGCGAATCATGCGGACAAACTTCTCGATCAACTTGAGGCGGCCGGCTACGGCAAATGCTACTGGGAAGACATTACTGCATAAACAGAAACGAAAAAAAGCCAAGGCCAACGGCCAAAACAGTGCCGCCAATAACGTCTGTGGCCCAGTGTTCCCCGAGGCTGATCCGCGAATAGAGCATGATCAGATCAAAAATAATAAGAAGAGAAGAGGTAATAACTTTAGCCGTTGGTTTCCATTTTTCCTTTGAAATAAAATACAAAAAAAGAAATGAAACAAAAACAGTCCGAAAACTATGTCCCGAGGGGTAGGATGATCCGGTCTGGACATAGGCGCTGGGAAACAAAAAAGGAAGGTCGTAGCGGAAAAACATAAAAGGGGGCCCGGGGTGTTTTAAGAATAGTTTACCGATGAGTTCGATTGCGTGGGCGATGACAAAAATTATAATGATAACAAACGGTTTTAATCGCCGTTTTAGGGCCAAGAATAAAAAAAGGAGAAGTCCTAACAATTCAAAACTGCCCGTCAAACTGAAATAGGACAGTGCGGTGTCTAGCGAGCGGGGAGTGTGATTCTGGATTTTGACGGTAGTATTAAAATCAAATTGACGAAGTCCGACCTTCCTTACATAAATTGAGAAAAAAATAAATAACGCGACGAAAAGTGTTCCGAGCCAAAAAAAAATGGCCTTGCCTTTCATGCTCTTATTGTACCCGAAAAGATTGATTTTTGTCACGAGAAACAGTACCATGTTCACATGGTAATGATTGCCAATCTGTTACTTTCCGCTCTAGCCGTATTCATTACTTCATATCTTTTACCCGGAGTGCGGGTGGATAATTTTTTGTCGGCGCTAACAGTCGCGATAGTTTTAGGCGTCGTCAACGCCATTGTCAAGCCAATATTAACCATTCTGACCTTGCCCATAACTCTACTGACCTTAGGCTTATTCACTTTTGTGATAAATGCACTGATTATTCTTTTCGTCAGTTCTCTAGTCCGCGGCTTTGCCGTCGACGGGTTTCTTGCGGCACTGCTTTTCAGTTTAGTACTATCAATCGTCAACTCGGTTCTTCATGCCTTGACAAAATAACATTCAAATTAATAGGCACTATGAATGACCAAATTATCTGTCCACACTGTAAAAACACCATTCCCCTGACACAGGCATTGACCCATAAATTACAAGAACAATATCAAAAAGAGTTCAAAGATGAACGGGAAAAATTAATTCTTCTTTATCAGCGGCGTTTAAAAGAAGAGAGTGCAAAAATAACGATCGCCACCGAGGAAAAATTACGGCTGAAAATTAAAAAGGACCTCGAGTTTCAGATGAAAGATAACGAAAACGCTAAAGAAGAACTAGAAAAAGCCAATAAAATTTTGCAGGAGCAGCTTTTGGAAACAAGTAAATTAATGCGCCAGTTAAAGCAGGATAATGAACAAAAGAAGCTCGAGCTTGAAAAACGACTGGCCGAAGGAGAAGAGCACATACGTCAGGAAGAAAAAAAACGGCTTAATGAAGAGTATCGTTTAAAAATACTTGAGAAAGATAAAAAGCTACAAGGGTGTTCGCGGCGCCGACCTGTTACAGATTGGAAAAACCCGGCAAGGCCGAAGTTGCGGTTCGATCGCCTGGGAGTTTAAACGCACCAAGTCGTGGAGTACGGACTGGATTGTAAAACTAAAAGAAGATCAGCGGGCGATGAAGGCGGAGTTAGCGGTTATTGTTACGCAGGTCCTGCCTTTCGATATGAAGCGCTTTGGGACTAAAGAGGGCATATGGATCGGGGAATATGATTGTTTTTTGGGCCTTGCTTATGCGCTTAGGACTCATCTTCTTGGTCTTTCCGCCGTGCGCGTCTCTTCGGTTGACAAAAACGAGAAAATGGCCGTCCTTTATAACTACCTCTCTGGTGTAGAGTTTAAGCAGCGTATTGAAGCGATTGTCGAAGCCTTTACTTCACTGCAACTGGATATCGAGAAGGAAAAGCGTTTTTTTGCGACCAAGTGGTCAAAACAGGAAAAGAATATGCGAAAAGTACTTGATAATACGCTCGGAATGCATGGTGATTTAGAAAGCATTATCGGAAAAGAACTCGGTGAGTTGCCCGGCTTGGAGGCATTACCTGATAAGGTATGAGTGATCATCCGGTCGATTCGTTTTTTCACGGATTAGCCACGATTATTGTTATTGTGCCGATAGTTATTCTTATAAGCGGGTTAGCAATAAAATTAATGGGTTTTCAAAAGGAAGATCCGAAAATATCCAAGGTTATGGTGACCACTAGTCCGGTTTTTTCCCCGGCTGTAAAGGTGAGTCAGCTTGATCTGGTCGGTCCCTTCTACTGCCATGTTTCTTTGGAAAAAGCTGCTTCGGCAGAAATATATCTTAAGAATCAAAATATAAAAGCATCGGTTTTTTCTTCTTCTTCGAAGAAAAACTATCTTTTTCTCGGCGACTGTTTACATATCTGGAAAGAGCCTGATTTGTCAGGAACGAAGATGTGCGGGCTATCATCGATAAAAAGCATGCTGAAATTTCTTCCTC
The DNA here is from genome assembly GCA_016201695.1 of Candidatus Roizmanbacteria bacterium. Lineage (GTDB taxonomy): Bacteria > Patescibacteriota > Microgenomatia > UBA1406 > GWC2-37-13 > JACQCK01. The sequence continues at coordinate 14,688 of JACQCK010000007.1, read as the reverse complement.
TCAATGCCGATGTCTTGAGGGCGTTTCTTCCCAAACTGGGTTTGCCTGTTCCCACCGGAATAAATCAAGACGTGATAAATAACTTGCTTGAGTCATGCAAAAAACAACCAATTGAAGAAAATATATTTCTTCCGCCGACGCAGGTATTATTCAAAATAAGAAGTTAAGTGCCCTGGCTATGATCTACTTTCCGCCCACGCGAAGCGTGGAGTATCATTGACGCTGATCCGTTTCACTTCCTTGTTCGGGATGGGTAAGGGTGGTTCCAGATCGCACTAATAACCAGGGCAGGATAATTATATATGACAGCGACCAAAATAACAACTTTCTTGCATTGTATTATAATTAGATTATGTCGATTCCGCCCTCATCTTCGCACGACCTGATGCACTCATTCTGCCTGCGTCCTGATGTACGCTTTGAGTCACAGGGACAGGACGAAAAAGTAATCCTGGTTTTGCGGGCCCATCCTTTTACGCAAATTCACTGGGTTTTTAATACTTTAGCGCTGCTGATACTGTTTGGTGTGCTCAATTTTTTCTATCCGTTTTTTCTTACCGGAATGGAAGCGGTTTTTGCCAACATGTTTTTTTTAGCGGTTATTTTTAGTTATGTTTTTTTTAATTTTTCGAGTTGGTTTTTTAATGTCGGGGTGATAACTAATGAACGAGTCGTCGATATTGATTTTCAAAATTTACTCTACAAAGAGGTGACGGAAGCGCAGTTAAAAAAAATCGAGGATATTACCTCAAAAAGCGGCGGATTCTTCGAGTCGTTTTTCAACTACGGAAACTTGTTTGTCCAAACGGCCGGGACAGAAGTAAACATTGAATTTTTAAATATCACCCGACCGGCCGATGTGGTACGCATTATTCAAGATTTGACTGAAACTATATGAACTTTACCGATCTGTTAACATTCTTTTCAACCCATAACTTGATCCATATATTCTTTAAATTATTTTCCATAGTTTTTGCAATCCTCTATTTTTTCTATGCGTTGGTAATGTTTCGTCAAATTCGCGTCATGAATGAAACATTCCGCACCAAAGGCGAGTTTGTCTTTATCGCTCTTTCTTGGATTCAGATAATTTTCGCGCTGATGTTACTTTTTGTGGCAATTTTATTGTTGTAATCAATGCAACCACTGGTTTATTTCTATAGCGGAACAAAAAAAAAGGAAGGATATTCCGGAGTAATTTCGGAACGGAATTTATTTCTGGTTGTCGAATGGGAAGGGTCAATATCTCAAGATGAGGGCGAGGCAATAATCCAGATCATCAAAGAAAAGTTGACTGATTCTTATTGGGAGAGTCTCGCGCAGTTTGAGTCATTTATCATCAGTGTTGTTGGCAAAGAGAATATTCCGTTACAATTTTCATTGGCGGTTGTTTATTGGAAAGGTACAGTTCTCTATCTTATCACGCGGGGAAACGGGGCAGTATTCATCCGGCGTCAGTCTCGGTACGCCAAGCTTTTGTCGGAAAACAACATTGCTTCCGGCCATCTCAAAGAGGGAGATTTTTTTCTGCTGACGACATCAGACTCTTTAGAAAAAATCGGCGGGTTAGAAAATATCAAAAAAATAATTCAGAGTCGTTCCCCAACCATGATTGGGCAGACAGTGCGCGAGTATTTTATGGATCATACCGATGAGGGCGTTGGCATGATTATGATTGAGTTTTTGACGGTTAGGGAAACCCCGCCGTTGTCATCTTTTGCGGTAAGAAAACATCTGGCCGTACCGGTAGTACTTTCCTCACTTTACCAAAATCTTCGCCAACGTTCGCAGGCGGCCGGCCGGCCGCGGCTTTTGACCTCTCTTTTGGTTGGAGCGTTGACGGTTATTTTAGTATGGAGCGTGCTCCTGGGTTATCAGCGTCGACTGGAGACGGCGGCCAAAAAACAGATCCAAGAAACGGCCAAGCTCATTCATTCTGAATTGGAACAGGCAGACGAGGCATCTTTTGTGAATATGGAACGGGCGCTGATATTTATATCTCAAGCAAAAACCGACTTAGTAAAACTGAAAAAAGATGTCGGCAATCAACGCAAAAAAGAAGTGGCTTCGCTAGCTCGTCTCATTGATCAGAGTGAGGCGAAGATCAGTAGAAAAGAGGAAAAAAGCTTTGAAGAGTTTTATGACTTGAAATTAAACGACAAAAACGCAGCCGGCTCGGCGATGACTATCGATCAGGATATGGCAGCTATTCTCGATGGTCTAAGCGGAAAGATATATCTGCTTTCGTTAGTAAAAAAGTCAGTCACCACGCTTAGTGGTTCATCGTTGAAGTCAGCGTCCTTAGTTGAGATTAATCAATCAGAAGCATACGTGATGATTCCCGGAAGCGGCATTTTTAAAAATATTGACCAGTCATTTAAGAAAATTATTGAGCCGGATCAGGAGTGGGGAAAGATCCGGGCAATTAAAATCTATAACACCAATCTTTATCTTCTTGATACAGCCAAAAATGATGTCTATAAGTATCTGCCGATAGAAAATGGTTATGCGGACAAAAAATCATATTTTGGCCAAGGGGAAGCTCCTAATACCGAAGACGCCAACTCGCTTGCGATCGACGGTTCGCTATATCTTGGTTACCCTTCGCAGATACGAAAATACACAGGCGGCGTTCGGGATACTTTTTCTAATTCATTGCCTGTCGGCGCTCGCCTCAATAAGATTATTACTGCCAAAGAATCAGAATCGCTCTATGCCTGGGATAAAGGCCGTGGGTCAGTGTATATATTGAAAAAAAACGGGGAATATGAACGGGAGATACGATCAGATATCTTACAACAAAGTGACGATTTGGGGATTTTTGATAATAAAATTTTTGTTCTGGCTCATAATAAAATCTTCAAAATCAGTTTGTAAAGTCTTTTTGGACTTTTTTTAAAGATTCAATATAAGCAGACTGCAACTGATATACAAACGGCAAATTGGCAATAGTCGCCGCATACTTTGTTTCGTCTGATTTGTAAAAAAAAGCCGAGGTATTTTTGCCTGATTCGTCTACATCAATCTCCAAATCAGGCGGTTGCGGTAGCTGAACAGCCGAATTGTTTTGGCGAGTAATATCCTTTGCCCTAAGCGTTTTTATATCATTCAGAAAAAAATCAATATGTTCTCGAATAGCGTCTTTATCATCGACTGCCCACCGGTCTTTATTTTTTCTAAGTAGTAGGGATACGATACCGTAGCTAAGACGGACTGCTTGAACTTTAGTTTCATCAGCGACAATAGGCAGCCGCAGGTCGCGGTAGTCAAGGGGGCTGTAGGCGTCGGAAAATCCTTTGGCAATAAAAACCTCATTGTTTTCCCCGATGCGGACATAACTACTGTCGGGTCCGGCCGTAGCTCCAATATAGATAAGATACTGATGGCCATTCTCTTTAAAGAGAATGATATTCTTATCGATTCCCAATTCGGCGTGTTTATTTTTATTGGTAGAAACGACGGTGTCTGTTTTAAGCAAAAAAAACGCCTCAAGAAGTCCGGTAATTCTTTCGTCGTCGGCCTTGAACCGAGTCGAGTCAGCATCAACATACCATCCCTGCGGTGTTTTTTTTACTCGTTGGCTTTTTTGCGCCTGCGAAATATCAACTTCGGAAATGTTTTCTTTTTTTACCGTGGCAAAATAACCGCTCTTCGAATTTTTATATTTTTGCCAAAAAAGAACTGCCAAAACGACAGTTCCCAATACCAGCAAAGTAACCAGTAAAACTGCCAGTCGGGCTGAGTTTTTCTTCATAAGTGGTAAAATATTATACTTAATGTTGGCCTAATCTGATAGTCTATAGTTGTTTAGCGATAATTTTTTATATGAATATACAGTATAGTGCGCCGGTTGGAATCAGTATTGGCGGATTGGGTGTCACCTATGGAAAACCTTGTATTACGATTGCGACCGGGTTGACGGTTAAAGGAAAAGTGGTTAACTTTGTTGATCGGCCAGGGCAAAACGAAGAAGAGCTGATGAAAGAAAAAATATCCGCTTACCTGATTCGTCTGACTCGTTTTAAAAATAAGAAGAAATTAACCGTGGCCATTACCGTTGATAATCCTGAAGCAAAAAGCTTGCCCGGTTATCTTGCGGCAATGGTCGTCGTCGCCGTGGCCGGTTTTTTGCATGGTTACGGCGAGAATGAGGCAACGCCAGACGTAGTCAACAGGACAGCTTATGAAATTATGAAAAAATGCAAAAAAGAGATGGTCGGGTCGGAGACAAGCAGCAGCGTTTTCGGCGGCGTTATCTATTACCGCCGTGAGTTTGAATTTTTAAAAACAGTGTCGCAACTCAACGTTCGTCTCCCTCAAGCTATCGCCGGTGCCCTGTGGTTAGTAAGAACACAGCGTCATCCCGACTGTTCTTCTCAAACGATTCGCCATGGAATGATGCATAACCTGCAAAAAACGCGATTAGTTCTTGATAATATAGAACGGCAAATAAAGCGGATAATTATAAGTATGACTAAAGAAGATACGATTTTTTTTCTTAAAGCAATGCGTAATCTTGGCGGGATTTATTGGCGACAGCCTTTAAATAAAAACCTCGCCACCCTGTCGCTTGGTAACGGTTGGGAACTTCTGTATTCACGAGATGAGCCGCAAGCTCAAGCGTATACCAGTTCTGGATGTGGTACGCTGTTTTGCTTTACTCAAGCAAAAGTAGGGTTGCAAAGGCAAGCGTAATTATTGTTAACATATGGAAATTGTAACAACCGGTTTCAGTAGCAGAAAAATAGAAGAAGGCGGGTATGGAAGGGTGGGGGTCGTGTTTGCTTTAGTAAAACAGGATCCTACCGGTCCGCAGCTGTTTTTGGTCCGGCACAAAGCTCAACCTGAAAAAGCAATAGCGGCCGGAGACTGGGCACTGCCGAGTGAGACTGTTCAGATGGCGGCCGGGGGCAGGAATGAAACGTTTGCCCGGACTTTCGGTGAGTGTATGGAAGGAGAGATTGGTGTCAAGGCGAGCGAACTTGAGTTAGAGAGCTATCCGTCGAAAATGTTTTTGGATGGTGTTTTTGATTACACCGACCGAGCGGTGCGGCCAAAAAGGGCTTGGCGCGTATGACCGTTTTGTGGATAAGGAATCCCGCTGTTCTACCAACGATAATCGATACCGAGGAGTTGTCAGGAGGCCAATTTTTTCCTGTATCAGAACTCTTAAACCCGGAAAATCAACTGTCGTTTCGTCGGTTTCCAAATACAGGTGAAATGATTAAAATATTATGGCAAAATGGTTATTTTGATCCCAAGATCACCCGATCAGTTAAAATCAGTCTCAATAAAGCCAATTCCAAGGGGGCAAGGTGGACAAGACAGGAGCGATACCAACCAATGAAAAAAATTACCTTACTAAAATTAGGAGGAAGTCTGATTACCGATAAGACAAAGCCGTTTACGGCGCGCCTTGATATTATCCGTAATTTGGCCGGTCAGATAAAAGAAGCGCTGACAGAAGAGCCCGATCTGCAGCTGATTCTCGGTAACGGTTCGGGTTCTTTTGCGCATGTTCCGGCGACCGAATACCGGATGAGCGGGAAAATACAAAACAAAAAACAGAAAATGGGATTTTGTCTGGTGCAGAACGCAGCCGCCAGACTAAATCAAATGGTAGTTTCGGCATTACTGGCAGCGGGAGTCCGCGCCGTTTCCTTGCAGCCTTCGGCGATGATCGATTCCCAGGCAGGAGCGATCGCAAGATTTAACCTCGATCCGTTACTGTCGGCGATGAAAATGAATCTTGTCCCGGTTTTTTATGGCGACATCGTTTTTGATTCGGAATTGGGGTTCAAAATCTATTCGACCGAACAACTGTTATCGGCCGTTGTTTTGGCGTTTAAAAAAAAGCGTCTTCCGGTCGAGAGAATAATCCATAATGGGATAACAAAAGGTGTTTTAGATCAAGATGGCGGGTTAATTTCCCATATTACTCGAAGTACATACGGAAAAATAAAACCGCTTTTAAACGGAGTTACCGGCTATGATATTACCGGCGGAATGTCTCATAAAATTGAGGAGTCAATGAAGCTGGCAGAAAAAAATATCAGTACTCTTATTATTAACGGTACGTCTTCGCCGGATCTTTTGAAGAATGCCCTTCTTGGCAAACCGGTCGAAGGCACGGTAATTTCTTATTGAATTTGCGGGAGGGTGAAAGTCCAGCCTACACCCGGTTCGTTTTTAATGATGCCAAGAACATCGCCGGTGACGATACCGAAGGCCGCGAGCGCAATAAAAATTAGGATAAACCCGACGAGGGCATTCGTAATTTTGTTTTGGGCTTTGCTGACTTTTTCCTTATCGCCTTCGGAAAGCACCCAGTCAAAGGCGCCCCAGAGCATATAAAAAAGCAGTAGTAATGCCGCCGTGAAAATAAACAGTCGGACACCGGTGGCAATGAGTTTACTTAAGCCGGTCACCGGGTCGGCAAAAGCGCTTGAGCCTGGCGGCGGCGCCACTGTCCCAAAAAGATTTTGGACATCAGTAGAGGCTTGGGCGAGTGTCATCATAAGGGTAAGTTGGAAATGTTTAACACCAGTGCCAATAATTTTACAATAAGATAGGCGCTAATAATAACTATTAAGCCAAAGACGGCAAAGGTGATATTTTTTTGCGCTTTTTTCACATTCTCCGGATTGCCAGACGCCGTCAGCCACATAAAAGCGCCCCAGAGCAACATTGCTAAAAATACCAACGAGAATCCGGTCATCGCAAGCGGCAAAAGAAGGTTGACGATTTTTCCGACGCTATCAAATTTGGCGCCGGCAAAAGAATTCGGATCAGAAAAATTAAGTGCCGTATAGCGAAGCATAAGAAGATTCTATAAGAAATATTTTTTTAAGTCAACTTTTAGGCGGAAAGTCAAATAAGTTATAATAGTGGCGTGAAGACTTCACTGACGCCGTTACACGTTGCCATCATTCCCGACGGCAATAGACGATGGGCAAAACATCATGGTCTGCCGGCGTTTGAGGGTCATCGGCGCGGATTCAATCGGGCGCTTGAAATTGTAAAGAAATCGCGCGAGCTTGGTATCCGTACGCTGACCTTCTGGGCTTTTTCGACGGAAAACTGGAAGCGAGACAAAACTGAAGTTGAAAATCTGATGCGTCTTTTTTACACGATGATCAATCGTTTTTTTAAAGAGGCGCGCAAAAATGAAATACGAATTATTCATATCGGGCGAAAAGACCGTATCTCGGCTCGGCTGCGGTCAAGGATCGCGGATATTGAAAATAAGACAAAAGGATTTTCGCGGTATTATTTAGTGTTGGCTCTGGACTATGGCGGACACGACGAAATTCTTCGGGCCGTTCACCAGATAAGAAAAATTGACGGCCAGGTCGATGAAAAAAATTTTAACTCGTTTTTAGATACAAAGGCGTTACCACATCCTAATCCTGATCTCATTATCCGCACGAGCAACGAAATGAGACTGTCCGGATTTATGTCCTGGCAGTCGGCCTACGCCGAATTCCTGTTTAGCAAGAAGTTGTTTCCCGACTTTTCCCCAGACGACTTAACCGCCTGTATCAAGGAATATCAAAAAAGGAAGCGCCGCTTCGGCCGATAAAAAACGTTTGCTATAATAATTCTTATGTTTTCGCCCGCCTATTCTATCAGCAATAAAATACTGATCAACATTTCCAAAATCGAAGCCGCAGTTGAGGTCATTAGGCATTCGCCGCTTCTTCCCCTGTGGGAAAAGCAGTTTAAGGAGGACGCGATTGTGCGGGCGGTCTATCACGGCACTCATATCGAAGGCAACCAACTTCATAAAGAAGAGGCCAAAGACGTTCTGTCGGGTAAAGAAATTGTTGGTCGGCCGCGCGATATCCAAGAGATCATTAACTATCGACACGTTATCGAATATATTGAGGAAGAGGCGCGAAAACAGATAGATAGGATTGCTGAACCGCTTATCAAAAAGCTGCATAAAATTATTGTCTTAAAAATTCTTCCGGACAATGAAGCGGGAGAGTACCGTCTGAAACAGGTAGTCGTCCGTAATTCCCAAAACGGCGAGATTACCTTCCGGCCGCCCCCGCCGATCGAGATCCCTTTTCTCATGAAAGAGTTTGTTTATTGGTTAAATAGGGAGACCGGTGAAGAAATACACCCGGTTCTTAAAGCGGGGGTTGTCCACCATGAGCTTGTCCGTATTCATCCTTTTATTGACGGTAACGGTCGGGTCGCCCGGGTAATGGCGACTCTAATTCTCTTTCTTGGCGGGTATGACATCAGACGATTTTTTTCGCTCGAAGAGTATTATGATCGGGATGCCGTCACCTATTATGAAAATTTACAAAAAGCTTCGGCGGGCAATATGACCGCCTGGTTAGAGTACTTTACCTTCGGAGCGGCCGCGGAGTTTGAACGCATCAAGGAAAAAATTTTGCGGTTATCAAAAGACGTCAAAATGAAAAATAAGTTCGGCGGGCAGCAGATCTATCTGACGGAACGACAAATGAAAATCATCGAGTATATTCAAGAAATAGGTTACTTGCAAAATCAATCGTTTACGACCGTTTTTCCGACGATATCGGAAGACACGGTGCTTCGTGACATTCAGGATCTGATTAAAAAACAGCTTCTTAAAAAAGTCGGAAGCACCAAAGCAGCGCGCTACGTAGTGGTATAATTTACAAGCTGAATGAAATTTAAAGAACTCGCCGATTATTTCGAAAAAATTGAAAAGACTACCTCACGCCTAGAAATAACGAGAGTGTTGGCTTCATTATTCAAAAAATTAGCGGCGGACGAGATCGATAAAACAGTCTACCTTTTGCAAGGAAGAGTAGTGCCGCTCTATGAGAAGGTCAACTTTGGCATGGCGGAAAAAATGGTTATTCGCAGCATCGTCCAGGGTTTATCTTTAGAGAACCGGTTATTTGTCAGGCGTTACAAAAAAATGGGTGATTTGGGAAAAGCATTAGAGGCGTTTAAACAGGAAATCCGCTCGTTTGAAGAAACCGATCTTACCATTCTCAAAGTATATGACGAACTGTTCCGGCTGGCGACTGCCGGTGGTGACGGATCACAGGAGACAAAAATAAACATCCTCTCTAATCTTATCCGCCGACTCGATTCTTTATCGTGCCGTTACCTTGTCCGCATTCCGCAAGGGCTGCTGCGCCTCGGTTTTTCGGATATGACCGTACTTGACGCCTATTCGTGGATGATAAGCGGCGACAAGTCGCTGCGTTGGCAAATTGAAAAAGCCTACCACGTAAGGCCGGACCTCGGATTTATCGGCCACTTATTGAAAAAAGAAGGCGTAAAAAGCCTGGCGCATATTGTTCCCCGACTGTTCACTCCGATTCTTATGATGCGGGCCGAGCGGCTTTCAACCGCCGAAGATATTATTAAGCAAATAGGCAGATGCATTATTGAGCCCAAGTACGACGGGTTTCGTTTACAGATCCATTATTCACATAAAACAAAGGAAATACGCATCTATTCGCGCAATCTTGAAGACGTTTCCTTTATGTATCCGGACATTGTGGCCGGTGTCAGGCGCGAGGTGAAGGCCGAGGAAATAATTCTAGAAGGCGAAGCTATTGGTTACGAAGAAACAACTAATACATTTTTGCCATTTCAGGAGACTGTCCAGCGAAAAAGAAAATATGATATTCAAGAAACAGCCAAAAAAATCCCGCTCAAGCTTTTCCCCTTTGAGCTGTTGTATGTGAATGGAAAAAGCTTTATCGATACCCGTTTAGAAGAGAGGAGTAAAGAGCTTCTCAAACACATTAAAAATCACGGCGACACTCATCGCGATGTACTGCTGGCCTCGCCGACTGAAATTACTTCCGATCCTAAAAAGGTCGACAGGCTTTTTGAAGACGCCATAGCTAAAGGTTTGGAGGGAATTATCGCCAAGAGACTGGATGGGGTATATCAGGCCGGAGCGCGTGGTTGGAACTGGATTAAATTTAAAAAAAGCTATTCAAGTAAAATCGAAGATACCATCGATTGCTTGATCATGGGGTATGATGCAGGCAAAGGCAAACGGACCAATTTTGGGATCGGGGCATTCTTAGTCGGCGTTTATGATCAAAAAAACGATCGTTATCTGACTACGTCTAAAATTGGAACCGGACTAACCGACGAAGAATGGAAGGAACTGTATAAACGTGCGCAAAAATATAAGCAAGCAGAAAAACCGACGGTCTACGACGTAGATAAAATGATGAAAGTTGATGCGTGGGTCGATCCTCACATCGTCGTTGAGATTAAGGCCGACGAGATCACACGCTCTTCAATTCATACGGCCGGGCGGGTCTTAAAAGCTTCTAAATCGGGTACGGCGTTTGAGGTCGCCACACCGGGTTTTGCCCTCCGTTTTCCGCGACTGGTTCGGTTTCGCGATGATAAACGGCCAGAAGAGACTACGACGTTAAATGAGCTTCGGTCACTTTTCCGTCAGCAGAAGGGCGGTTGATCTTTTTTTGCGCATGAATTCGGAAGGTATTAAAGAAGCGTATTGTATATTCCCCAAAAAATGATTGTGGGTTACTGACTATCCGGCGGCCGGACGAACACATGATTAAGCGCGGATTTCGTCTGATTACACCATGGGCTGCCAAAATGTGGATGGCTAAATCAACGTCCTCGTGAACTTGCTTATCGGTAAGACAGACGTCGTGTTTCACCCTTTTCCACATCGATCTGGTAATGATCATGTTTGGTCCTTGGAGCGTTTCTTTGCTGCTTTGAAGAAGTTTGACAAAATTTAAATAAAGGGTATCAAAAATCGCCGTCCTAAATGGTAGATCATAAAAAATCACCGGGCCGGTCAAGCCGTCAATATCTCCGGTCGCAAAATCATGTTTTATTATTTTAATCCATTCGGGTGGCGGGAGACAATCAGCGTCAGTACGGGCAATGATAGGAAAATATGCTTCATTAAAGCCTCTATTTCTGGCGAAAATCATCCCCCGTTGTTTTTCCCTGACCACCCGGACTCCGCAACTTTTAGCGATTAAAGTCGTGGCGTCGGTCGAATCGTTGTCAACGACAATAATTTCGTCAGGTCTTTCCTGTTGTTTGGCAAGATGCGACAAGCATTCGCCAAGACGCTTCTCTTCATTATATGCCGGTATCACGACCGAAATGCGAGTATCTATCATGATAGGCGTTCGTTAATGACCTGTAATATCTGTGAGGCAATTTCTTTTGGGTGGTTGATGATGGAACCGTGGTTAGTTTCGAGAATCTTTAATTTGGCATGAGTCAGTAGCGCGTGCATTTTTAAGGTATGACGGAGGCGAAAAATCATATCGTGCTTTCCGGCAATAATAAGCAGTGGACACTTTATGCGTTCGTATATGTTAATAGGGTCCCACTCCAAAAAAGCGCGGGCCTGATTAAAGACTGCTGTAAACCCCATATATTTAACATCGGTTATGAAGCCGAAGATACGTTTCAGGGAAAAATCAGCGCTTCCTTTCAGATGGAAGTACACTGCGCGCTGTGCTTTTTTCGGATCAAGGGTGTTTAGAAAAAAACTGGTAAAAGGTTGGACTAAACTGACAAATAGTTCAGGTAGAAAGGAAAAAAGAATTGAATTGTTTTTGGAGCCCGGATTAATCAAAAAAAGCGCCGCCACTTTTTCGGGATAATCGGCCGCAAATGTCGCCGCTACCATTGAACCCAAACAGTGGCCGATAAGAAATGCTTGTTTCAACTGTAGTCGGTCAAATAATAGGGAAAGGTCGTCTGCATGTTTCTCCATGGTGTAGTCGTGCCAATTATCAGGACGAAATGATTTTCCGTGCCCACGAAGATCGATAAAAACAAGCGTAAATGGCATTTTCATAAAGAACGGTTTCATCAGCACCCATGATGATATTGAGCCGCCGCCTCCATGAAGAAACATAAGCGTAGTTTTGTCTCCTTTTTTCAGTTGATAGCAAATGTCGCCGCCGCCAGTTGGCATAAATTGGTCTTGCATATTATATTGTAAGTTGAAATTCGGCAAAAATGGGGTAATGATCAGAAAAATGAATCGGAAGAGCTTTGGTCGTAAGCCAGGTAATGTTTTTGTAGAGAATGTAATCGAGCTTCCAGCGCAGGGGGATAAACCTTAAAAAAGTACTCTCAAAGGTGTAAAAAATGTTGGCGGTGGCTTCTTTGAGCTCGTATCTATGGATAATCTCTTCCAGTTTTCGTCTCCGGTAGGAAAAGTTGAAGTCGCCGGTGACGATTATGGCCGTATCATTATATTTTGTCAGGTCAAGCGAGTCAAGGGTTTCCGTCAGCTGTTTAATGCGTACCCCGTTTGAGCCCCAGGGGGAAAGATGTATATTGTAGACCGTCAGTTTTTGTGTCGTATCTTTTACTTTAAAATCTGTTTTTAAAACGGAACGCGGATTATTGCCGCCGCGTAAAATGACGAGCAATCCTTCAATAACGCTTCGAGGGAGGTCAAATGTTTCCGACGAGACAAACGTCAGTATTTCCTGATTGTAATACGTCGCCAACCCGTATACTTTTCCGAACTTGATAAATGAATTGGAAAAGTTGGCGAGGCGATAGCGTTGATTAGTAATTCTGTTGAGGCTTTGTTCTTTCGTCTCCACTTCCTGCAAACAGAGGATATCGGGGCGATAAGGGCTAAGTGAAGAGTCAAGAGACAGTGAAGCTTTGTCGAAGAGTACATTGTAGGTGATAAGGCCAATTTTCATATCAGGTATTATACAAAACCCTTGAGTGTCTTTATCGACAACTTATCCACAAAGATAGTTTTGTTTAATAAAACAGCGACAGAACAGGCTAAATTCGTATCTATTTACTAGAGGTAGTCTTATAGCATTAACGTATTTTTCTATAGGTCTTGACAAGTGGTGTTGGATGTTTTATATTTATAATGTGAAGCAAAAAAAAGACGGTAGAAAGTCGCTGTTTACGAAGAACGTTCGCGTAAAGCGGCACCCGAAAGAGTTATTCCAATTTGTTTCGTTTCAATTTGAAGAATTAGCGAAGAAGAATATCAGGATTCCGATCAAGCTTTTCCATCTGTAAAAAAAAGAGCATCACTACCGCTCGTATAAGGGGACGACGAGTAGTAATGCTCTTAAATTTAGACGATAGCAAATATTAATGGCCTTGTCAAGGTCATACTTTTTTATATTGTCATAAAGCCAAGCGTTAAAACACTACTTCGGTTTTAACTATCATTCCCGTCCCATCCTCTGTTGTAAAAATAGTCGGTCCGAGAGCGGTAAGTTTACCAATATTGAGTTGCGTGTATTTTTGCCGCTCGAGTACGGAAATAATAATATAGCGGATGCGGTATTTAGCAAGAAGGGAACGGGTTTTTAACCGATCAGTTGATTCGTAAATCGTTGAGACATCAGCGACACGTTCTCCGACATAATTTGGCGACCCTCTCCATAACCATTCGTGCACCCACCAGCCGGCAACGGTCGGCAGCCCGGTAAAGGCCGATATCCTTTCGTAGTCGGTATACGAGTCGCCTTGGGCTTCAAGGATTACCGGTTGACCGCTTATATGAGTGTTGAGGTACTTAATGATTTCGTAGTCGGCCGGATAAGTTGATTTGAGCCAAAGATCGCCGCGTAACTCGGGCGGTTTTTTCAGTAAGCCGTAGTAGGAGGGAACAGAGAATAGCGGATATACCGAGACGAGAAAGAAAAAAGGTAAAAAAATACCGGTTAACAAAAGAGACTGTCCGCGTTTTTTTAACGATTTTATTTCAAAAAAGGTAAGCGTAGAGGCAAGCGCCATCATGATAAATGTCTGATAGCCTAATTTGAACATGGTATTGGCCCGAAAGTGGGCCGGATAGATGTCTTTGATATAAAAGAACTCGGGAACAATGAGAAGAAAAATGCCAAAAAGAAACAGCGTATAAATGAATCGATAGTAATAATGACGCCGGCCCCATTCATGAGAAGAAAGCTCCTTTGCTCTCCAAGAGAGGACGACGTTGTAAAGAATAAAGGAAAGCAAAAAAAACCCCCACAAGACTCCGAGCATCCAAAGTGATGAAGTCTGGCATTTGTCATTTTCAAAAAGAAACGGCCCGATTTTGTGAAGTTTAACAAGCAAACTGGGAGCACAGTTAAGTCCAATACCCGAAACGAACGGTGAAAAATGAGAAGAAAAAGGCCAGGAAAAAATAATAAACGACCCAAGCAAAAGCAGAGCCTTGCCAAAAACCGCTTTTTGTCGTCCGAAACGTGAAAAAAGAAGAGTCAGAGTAAGTAGAAGGTAAATCGGTCCATCAAAAGCGTTGGTCATATAATGAACGGCGGTTAGGAACCCAAAGCCGATTATGGTAGCAAAAAGTTGGCGGGCGTGGTGTCGGCGGGTGGTATAAAACTGAAAAAGAAGAAGAAGAGTCAAAAGCACAACCGGTATATCAAAAACATGACCGTGAAGGTCGGCAACGACATAAGAATAAGAGGGAAATTCGTGGATAGTAAACGGAATAAAACGGGTAGCGTTGGGATACCAGTATTTAGTCGGGTTAAAGCTAGAGAGAATCTGCCAAAAAGGGACAGGATGTTCATTGGGGTAACCTTTGGTGAAAAGGTAGATGGTGTGGAGGTTGCCGGCTAAATTGACGAGAAAACTGCCGATAAGGCCAAAAACGATAAACTTAGGCACCAGCCTAAATTCACCGCTCTTTTTCTGCGGAACAAAAAAATT
>JACQCK010000042.1 GCA_016201695.1 Candidatus Roizmanbacteria bacterium | reverse complement strand
TTTACACTCCGGACAATACATATTTCTCCCAAATACTATTCTTCGCACATATTTTCTGATTTGGGTATCAGAAGGAATCTGATTGAGTTGGTACATATCCATAAATTGTATCGGTTATGTGACAACTCCTTTTGATTACCCCTGATCTTTCTCTTGACAAACAAAATTGACTGGAGTAGTATGAGGTATAAATATGCTTCGTCGGTTTAAGCAATTAAAGGCGCTGTTAATGTCAATTCCTTTATTGATTGTCACCGCTCCTGTTCTGGCGCAGGGACCTTCTATTACCATCCAGGTGAGTGAAAATTCCTTAGGGTTTAAGATTCCTACTTTGAGTGATATTCTGACTTTTATGATCCGGGCTTTTTTTATCGTCGCCGGTCTGGCCGCCCTGCTGTTTTTGCTTCTTGGTGCTTTGGCGTGGGTGACGTCAGGCGGCAATAAAGAAAATGTTCAGAAGGCTCAAGAAAAAATTCAGGCCGCTATCGTCGGCGTCATTATGATCGCGGTTGTTCTGGCCGTCATCGCTACTTTGGAACAGGTTGTCTTCGGCGGAAAAATTTGCTTTGGCTTAAGTTGTCCCGTAACGATTCCGACCCTGGTCAAACCTCTATAAAATGCTCCTTTTGTTTACCACGCTGGCTCAACTGAAAGACTGGTCACCGACCACGGCAGCCGGAGTTATCAACCCCAACGGCGGTTGTCTGGTTGACGGGGTGCCTACCCTGAAATGCGCGGAAATTGTTTTTGGTAATCTGCTTTTTATGTCGTCGGCCCTGATTATTTTGGTTTTGTTTGTCATGTTTGTTATTGGTGCCTTTAACTATCTGACTTCCTTTGGCAATGCCGAGAAAATCAAAAAAGCGCAGGGTACCTTCCGTTTTGCCCTGATCGGTTTTGGGCTGTTTATTTCCGCGTTTTTAATCCTGAAAACAATCGATATAATTTTCTTAGGTAATCAGGGAAAAATCTTCAACTTTGAGATTCCGGCGCCTTAGCAGGTTCTTAACCGCCCGGAGCATTTTTGTTAAGGCAGCGGCGAAGGGGTCACGAAAATTACTTTAACGCCCTGTTCTTCGGGGACGGGCGTCAGTAGACGGTTGTTTTGCTTGAGGAAGGCATAGCCGACGAATAAAAGAAGCGCCAAGCCAATCGCGATTAAAAGAACGCCGATAATACGCATAACTTAGAGATTAACTTTTTCCCTAACCAAAAAGCGCGGACGGTGCTGGACCTCTTGGTAAATTTTGCCAACATACTCGCCGATAATGCCAATCGTAATGAGCTGAATACCGCCTAAAAACATGATGCCGACAAAAAGGGCCGTCCAGCCGGTCACCCAGTGGGACGGAAGAAATATTTTTCCCAAGAGAGCGTAAATAATGCCAAAAAAACCAACAGCGCCGGCGGTAAAACCCAGGTAAGAAGCAAGGCGAAGAGGCTTAATCGAAAAAGAAGTGATTCCCTCCAGGGCAAAATTCACCATCCGGGACAAGGTGTAGTGGGTGGCCCCGGCCACGCGTTTTTCCCGGTTAAAGTAGACGTAGTCCTCCCGATAACCTCCCCAGGCAACCAAACCCCTAAGAAAGCGGGAGTGTTCGGGCAGGCGGTTGAGGAAACTGACTATTTCTTTGTCAAGCAGGCGAAAATCGCCAACGTCATTTGGGATGGTTGTGTCAGAAAGAAAGTTGATGAATCGATAAAACAACTGCGCGGTTATTTTCTTGATAAAGCCGTCAACGTCGCGTTTTTCGCGCTTGGCATAGACAATCTGGGCGCCGGTTTGCCATTTTTCGATCATCTGCGGGATGATTTCCGGCGGGTCCTGAAGATCGGCATCCATACTAACGACTGCGTCTCCCTTGGCGTAGGCGTATCCACAGGCTAGTGCCATCTGATGGCCAAAATTACGGCTAAAGGAGACAAGTTTTATCTGCTTATTATTTTTAGCCGCGTTTTTAATGACGGCGGCCGTATTGTCGCCGGATCCGTCATCAACAAAAAGAAGCTCGTAGTTACCGCCCTTAAGAACACGGGTGAGGCGTTTTAAGAGCATATCGACGGTCTGCTCTTCGTTATAAATGGGAATAACTACCGACAGAAGAAAGTTCGTCATGAGTACATTATACACAAAACGGGTTACGGGGCCGGGAGTTGAACCAGGTCTAGGAGATTATGCACCTTCTCTAATTACTTAGAGGGTTGGACTGTGTCTTGTCCGATCGATTTCGGACTCGGCGTACAGTCTCTACGGGGAAGACACCGCTTGGTATCTTCTTCCCACGGCGTTACCCGGTAGATGGGGTTTCACCGTTACAGCCGATTATCATTATGAAATTACTTCCATATGAGCCCATTTTGAGCCTCCTGTGCAACCGTACACTACCCCGTAAATCATCTAGAGTATACAATATCAGGGAAAAATTGTCAAAGACTCGCAAAATTCTCCGTAGAAATCCGACAGTTTCAGCCTTGAGAAATTGATAACGGTGGTTTCATGTTAAGGCTCATATGGGGTCTGTGATAGTGATATCTTTGTAAAAATGATTCTACCATAGTCTGACATTCTGTTTGT
>JACQCK010000045.1 GCA_016201695.1 Candidatus Roizmanbacteria bacterium | reverse complement strand
TAATGAGTGTTTGATTGGTCATGTCCATAACTATATATGGACTGTCGGATATTTACGAGGAGAATGCGAATGTCTGGTATTTTCCGTCGCGGTTTTTCTCGACGATACCCTGCAGTTCCAAAGACGACAGCGATGAGAGAATTTCGGAAGACGGCCGGTGAAGAAATAACGCCAGCTCGTCGGCGCTTAACGGCTCGGCCGCTATTTTTTCAAATAGCTGATTGTCCTCTTCGGATAGCTGTGTTTGTATGGCGGCTTTTCGGCGCGGAGTAATTTCAAGTTGCAACGACTGAAAGATATCTGTCGGGGAAGTGACCGGCACGGCGCCTTCTTTAAGTAGCAGATTGGGCGCTTCGGACAAAGACGAAGTAATCGGCGCCGGCGGGGCGAAGACTTCTTTTCCCTGTAGTGCTGCATACCTCGCTGTAATTAGCGACCCGGAGTCGCGGCCGCCCTCAACGACCATGACGCCGCGACAGAGCCCGGAAATCAAACGGTTGCGGGCGATGAACAAGCCCTTAAGGACGGTCCGCCCGGGCGGAAACTCAGAGATAATCAAACCGCCCGATGACAAGATGTGACCGTACAGATTTGCATGTGACGACGGGTAGACAATGTCGACGCCGCAGCCTAAAAAAGCAATTGTCCGGCCGCCGGCCTCGACCGCCGCCTGGTGAGCGATGCCGTCTATCCCAAGAGCCAGACCGGAAACAATCACCAATCCCGCCGCCGCCAGCGCCGAAGCAAATTGATGGGCTACGCTTCGGCCGTAGCTCGTCGGCGTCCGGGTGCCGACAATCGCAAAAAACACTCCTTCATCAAAGCGATACTTACCAACTTCACCTTTGATATAAAGACATATCGGCGGGTCGGAAATGTTTTTTAGAGACGACGGGAAAAAATTATCTTCCTGGGTGACGACGGCGATTCCTTTTTTTTGACAACGGTTAAGCTCGCCGTCCAGATCACACTCTCTTCTAAAATTAAGGAATTTTGGTGTTAATGCTTCGCCGAGTATTTTCTTTAATTCTTTTTCCGGCGCTTCGTAGGCAGCTTTTACGTTTTTGAAATGCGATAGAAGCTGTTGAAACCGCATCGGCCCGATACCCAAAAACTGCGAAAAACCAAGGTAGTATGCCCGGTTGTCCATACCGCATGGTACACCGGGTTTCGTCTGACTTCTGTCGTTTATAAGCAACGATTTATCCTGTTTATGCGTTAACGTCTATCTCAAAGAGGGATTACGCTTCGGGCGAAAAAAACTTTGTCCGGCAGAATAATTGCAACCGACTATTTTTGTCGGGTGAGTTGACGATAGGCGGTAAGCAAACGTTGAGTAACCGGTCCGACTGCCCCGGTTCCGATTTTCCGGCCGTCAATTACGACAACCGGCATCACTTCTTTGTTGGAGGCGGTAATAAAAGCTTCATTGATTGACGGCAGATCGCCCCGATAGATATTTTTTTCTTCGAGATGAATTTTGAGTTTTTTCGTCAGCTCAACAATCACCCCGCGGGTAATCCCGGCCAATATTTCAATGTGTGGCGTCAGGATTTTTCCTTTTTTGACAACAAATAAGTTGCTCATTGTCCCCTCATAAAGCAAGCCGCTTTCGTCGACATAAATCGCCTCGATCGCTTTTTCACTCCGTGCTTCCTGCAGGGCCATGATACCGGTGAGATAGTTTAGAGTCTTGGCGTGGGCCAGAACCCGTTTGGCCGGATAGGTAATAACCCTGACTCCCTCTTCGTAGTTTTTTAACGGATAATCAACCGCCGGAACATACATTACAATAAGCGAGGGCCGGCCGGGGACGGTGGAATCAGCGCTCACTCCGCCGGTAACAATTATTCTAATTGTAAAGTCCTTGGCTTCGTTTGTATTTTTTTTGACGCCTTGAACGACGATTTTTTCTATCTCTTTTTTTCCCCAACGCATCTTAATACCCGTTAGCTTGGCCGAATTAAATAAGCGATCGACGTGTTCCTTTAACCGGAAAGGACGCCTCGCGTAGGTTCGCAGGAAGTCAAAAATGCCAAAGCCGCGAAGCACCGAGAGATCAAAAACCGAAATGCGCGCCGCCGCTTCGTCTACCCATTTACCATCCAAGTAATGGCGCATACAATTATTTACTAATTGTACTCTTAAGAAGCGCCAAAATCAACCGGGCCAACTGGCCCAAGAATACCGCCTCTGAGTTTTTGGCCGGCAAACGGATATAGACTATAATAAGTCCATGGAGATAATCCTGACCTTACTTAACCCGACCGTCGCCGACTGCGTCCGGCAGTTCCAGTCGTTTCGTCCGAGCATCCGGCAGTTCCAGGTCGACATTCAGGACGGAAAGTATGTCGTAAGCAAAGCCATTTCGCTGCCTGAATTTCAGAAAGCACTGGCGTTATTTCCTAAACAAGACCTTGAGACGGCTACTTTTGACTTTCATCTGCAGGAAATCGACTACGAACGCGACCTCGACCTTCTTGGCGAAATAAAAAAAAGTCTGCCGCTGCGCTACGTCTTCATCCACGCTTCTTTAGCCCCGGACTATCCTCGCTTAAAGAAGCGCTACGCCGGCCTGACTCTTGGTTTGGTTTTTAATCCGGACGATGAAATTAAAACTGTCGCCGATCGCTATGATATCTCGTCTATCCCAACCATTCAAATTATGACGATCAATCCGGGTCCGCAGGGACAGGCTTTTATCCCCCAGGCGCTAAATAAAATTGATCAGCTGCGGTCTCTAGACTATAGGTCGAAGATCTACTTAGACGGCGCCATCAATGAAAAAACTATTGATATTGTTCTGATGCGACAAAATAAACCCGACGGGTTGTGTGTCGGCAGTTACTTTACTCGGGCGACAGATCTGAAAAAACGAATACGTTTTCTTAGGGAAAAAATAACGACAGCAGTTTTGGCCGCCTAAGGAGAGTCAACCAGTCTTCGCCATCGAATTTGCCGTCTGCGTTAAAATCAAACGGTAGCATTTTTTTAAAGGTGACCCTATTCTCGCCTTTTTGAAATACGATGAATGTCTGTCGCGGCAAGTAGTACGGCTTTAAAATGACCATCCGGTATTTTATGTTGAGTGCGACGTTCTGAATGCTTTCAATCATCCCCCGGCCGTTTTCAACGCTGACGCCGGTTTTCTTAAAGAGAAGATTATTTTTTTCATCAAAGATCTGGGTCTCAAAATCATCCCCGGCCGCCTTTACCTTGGGATAAAGCGACACCCCAATAATAACCGATGGCAACGGCACTGTCTCAAAAGTCCACTCGCGCTTTTCGACAAGGTCACGGTCGTTTTTCATAAGGGCAATCGTTACTTTTCGGCCATCAACTTTGTTGCCAGTTTTAAAATAAAAATCGATGTCGTCTTGTTGCTTAGGCAGGATTTCGGCTATTTCCGAAAAAAAATAGGTGCCGTTTGGATAGTCAAGAATTTTCAGACTGTATCCTTCCTCTTTGGCAATAATCGACTGTCCGTCGTTCTTAACGGCTACCCGAAAATGATAGCTCGAGTTAACAACAAGTTCCTTCGGGAAAGCCACGTCCAGAGTAATTTTTTCTACCTGCGCCGGACTGCCGGCCGGCTTCGACAGCGACCGCACCTCCTCGTACTGCGGGAAGTACTGAGAAGAACCGGGCTGCTTCCAGGAAAACGATAAAAACGGTGCCGATTGATAGTCGAGCACAAACGGAGTAACCGCCACCACCTGTTCGTCCGGACCCCACACTTCGTTAAAAGCCACTCGATAATTGGCGGCAATTTGGAATCGGGAGAGGTGTTCGGCGCTCCAGCCGGTTTCGGTGATGAAAACCGGCAGACGCTTAGTGACGCCAAATCCGCGAATGACGTCCACCTCCCACTGGTAAGTACGTACGCTTATCCGGCCGGAGCCGTACGGGCTGCCGGCAAAGCCGGGATTCGGGTAAGAATGAGAACTCAATCCGGCAAAATATTTGGCAAAGTCGTCTTTGGAAATTACCTGAAAAATTGTTTGCAGAAACGCGTACTCGTCTTCAAGGCCCGGCCGGTAGTCTGGCGCCGAAGCGTCAAGCCCGGCCAGCATGACAAAAAAATCGGCGTTCTTTTCCGTTAGTTTTTTCGCAAACCCCAATGAAGTCTCGGCATAGTTTTGCGCGTCAACCTCGCCGCCCCACTCTGAACCATGGTTTGGTTCGTTAAATAGAATAACATAGCGTTCCTTTACCACCCAGTTTAAGGAGTCAAGAAAATTCGCCCATGACTCTGCCTCGGCTTTCTGGGGACGGCGCCAGTTGCCGCCTTCGGGTTCGGTCGCCAGACGGATAATCGGAATCAGGTGATATTTACGCATCCTGTCAAAAACTTCCTGCCATTTGCCGGTGTTCCGGTCGTTCTCTTGAATGACTAAGGTCGTGTACCCCCACTGGCCGCCGTTGGCGTTTACCAGATCGGCGGCGCTTTTTAAATCCTCGATGTTGGGCTGGGCTAAATGAATGCCGAATTTATTGTTCGCTCTGGAAAAATCAAACGCGCTGACCGGACGAACAAACATCAGAAACAAGGCGCTTATTAGAAGCAAAAATAACCGTTTACCCATAAAAAAAATTATTTAAGACAACGAAGACGTTCGAATACCCGCGTCCGCCAGAAATTTTATACCCAGATTGTCCTGATGATTTTCCTTAAAAACAACGCCGGCAATTCCGGCGTTAATGATCGCTTTGGCGCACTGCAGGCAGGGAGCGATCGTCGAGTATAAAACGGCGCCGCGCGTTGACGCGCCGTGGTAGGCAGACTGCAGCAAGGCGTTTTCCTCCGCGTGGATACAGATGCACAGATCTTTCCGCTCGTTTTCTTTGAGGATATTTTTATGACGTTTAAGACAACGATCGCAACCGCCGGCGGTACAATTTTTTACCCCGGCCGGGGTACCGTTATAACCCGTCGCAATAATATGCTTTCCCTGGACGATGACGACGCCGACCGACCGCCGCAGACAGTTGGCTCGGCGCTTGACGACTTCGGCAAGCTGCAAAAAATACTCGTCCCACGAAGGACGTTTTACCGCTGATGACATTATATGTATATTATAACAATGACTCAATTAAAAAACTTCTACCGGACGCCACTGTCGACGCACAAAATAATTTCGCCTCTTATTCTCTTCACTGGCCGAAGAGATACAGACAAACTTTTTCGCACCCTTCTTGCCGACCCCAACTATCGCCTTTATTATCATGAAGGAGATCAGTATATTTTTAAGCGAAAAACATAAGCGTCTCGATTCTCGTTTCCTCCCTTCACTTATTTTAAATCGAAAGATTTGTCGTAATTACTGAATGCCGCGCTTCGCGCGGCAGGAACAAAATCTAACGCTCGGGCGGGCAAAAAGGAAGGGGGTTGGGGGGAAGGAATTTTTTGCCCGCCCTCGCCTGCCCGTCCGAAGCCGAAAGGCGAAGGAGAGCTTTTCGCCGCCGCCGAATTTCGTGCCCCGCAAAGCGGGGCGCACCGCTAAACTTTTTATTCTTCGCTCCAACGCAGTTTCTCATAAATCCTTAACTTCTTCGGAATTTTCACATTTAATTTTTCCAGTTCCTTGTTCACTTTTTCTCGCACTTCTTTTCGATCCACCGCAACGACTTCGCTGGGAGAAGTGAAAAATCCTCGCGAGATTTCCATGAGTGGCAAAGTTTTTGGAATAATTTGGATAAGCTCTTTATCAAAAACCCCGTCCGTATACGAAGCTGAAACTATGTCGCCCAAAATCAAGTAATGATTGCCAATATTTTTTATCCAAATAACTTTGCATTCCAAATGCATGGGACATTCGGCGACCCGCGGTGGCTTTACTTTCTCGCTTGGTATTTCAGTAAGTCCTGCGATTTTTAGCTCGTCAATGCCTGCTGGGATAGGATTGCCCGCATATTTGTCTCCGCAAATCCAAACTTCTTTTATTAGATTTTTTGACGGAACGTTTACAACAAATTCGCGTGTCGCCCGAATGTTTCTTATTGTGTCTCATGCTTTGTAAACTGCGAGCACCAATCTTTCGGGGTCGGTAGAAACCGAGGCGAGATTTGAAAAGGAAGCCGCGTTCACCCGCCCCTTTTTATCAACGCTCGTGACTATATATGCAATGCGGGGAGCAAGAACTCTATGTGCTTTGTCTATTGGTAATTTAATCTTTTTCATAAAATTATTTTGAAACTACATAAGCCAAGACGTCAAAATCTGGGTCAAAAAATTCAATCATTTCGTAATCCTTTCTTTCAATCAAGCGTAGATTATTTGAATGTTTGGGTAGATACTTATTTTTGAAAGCAGCGTAGTCAGATATATTAAAATCATTACAACCAACTTGCATACGATAAGGATCAGGTTTTCTGATGCGCAAATGAATTATTGTATTTTCTCCGACTTTTATCGGTTCATGGAGAGCAACGCGCGGGCCGTTGTTTTCATTCACAAAATTGCCAAGAGTCTTGACTATTCCTGATAATTTTTCAAATTCATCGGGATAATGGGCAAAAAATGTAAGTGAGCTAATAGGTAAAGTTTTGCCGATAACCTTTTTCGCTAAATCCGAAGTTTTTTCGACAACATAAACAACAGCTTCGCGCAGTTCTTTTTCGTCTCTTATTGGACTAAAACGATAAATTTTCATAAGTTATTTCAATAATTCATTTGCGGAAACGCCAAGAGCTTTAGCAACTTTGTGAACAGTCACTAAAGAGGGGTTTCTCCGGCCTCGTTCGAGGCCGCTAATATACGACCTGTGGACGCTTAAAACCTTGGCAACATCGCCTTGGGACTTGCCCTTTTTAAGTCGAACCTCTCTCAATTTTTTACCAAATTGTAAAACTTCGTTTTTCATAAAGGAATTTGTCCACTCTTGCATTGATTTTAGCAAATGTTGTATGATTGGTCTATGGATAGCAATCATTCAACAT
This sequence comes from Candidatus Roizmanbacteria bacterium, assembly GCA_016201695.1. Classification (GTDB taxonomy): domain Bacteria; phylum Patescibacteriota; class Microgenomatia; order UBA1406; family GWC2-37-13; genus JACQCK01. The sequence goes on along the minus strand of JACQCK010000045.1, from coordinate 3,783 downwards.
TATTGGGGAGTAAATCTGTTGTGTGCGCACGGGAGGGCGGGGCAAAGTCAACTCCATATTTTCTTGCGGCGCATTTCGCAAAGCGAAATACGAAATTCGGCGGCGGCGGAAAGCGAGGCGCGCCGCTATTCAGTTTCTGCTAGCATATCAGGTTCTTTCTGTTTGAGAAAATCTTGAAAGAGCCCTTTTTGATTGGCGAGACCATCATAAGTTCCTTCTTGAACAATCTTGCCTCGCTCAAAAACAAAAATCCTATCGGTGTTTTTGAGCGTTGTCAGTCGGTGAGCGATTGTTATCGTTGTCTTATTTTTGAACAACTGCTCAATATTTCTTTGGATTTTTGTTTCATTCGTGTTATCGAGGGCAGAAGTCGCCTCGTCAAGTATCAACAACTCCGGCGATTTTAGTATCAGTCGCGCAATAGCGAGCCGCTGTTTTTGACCGCCGCTTAGATTATTTCCATTCTCGGCGACTCTACCCGATAGTCCTCCCAGCGAATTTTCTATCTCCTCATACAAATTCGCCAATTTTGCCGCTCTGATAACATCTTCATTGCCTATATTTTCTTGCTCACAACCATACACAATGTTATCTCGTATCAAACCCGAAAATATGTGCGTCTTTTGCGGCACATAAGCGATACTATCCGCAATCTCTTTTCGATCTATCGTGTCAAGGTTTTTACCAAAAATATTTACCTTTCCGGAATACCCATGCACGAGGCGCAATAGGATTTTTATTAACGTAGATTTGCCGCAACCAGACGCACCGGCTATGCCAATTTTTTCTCCGTTCTTTATGACGAAATTTATGTCTTGCAAAACTGGCGAATCTCCATATTTGAAAGATAATTTGCGTACTTCTATCGCGTTGGCGTTGTTTGACGGGGATTTTTCTTTGCCATGCGTTTGAAAAGAAATGTCTTGCGGTTGATTGAGCAAATCATACAGGTCATTTACTCTTATTGAGCTTTCATGCGCCTCATCAAGTATGCGGTGAATCTCACGCAAAGGCCCGGTTATGCTCAAAAATAGAATCGAGTAAACAAGAATATCACCTTTGGTGATTGCTCCTTGCGCCGCGAGAAAAATTGAAAGAGAAATTACGAGAACATAAAAAAGTCCTTCGTTAAGATATTTTCCAGAATCAAATAACGCCATGAAAATATGATGTCTGATTTCCTTTTTCCGCATTGCTTCGGCGACTTCTTCAACCCTCGCTACTTCTTTATTTTCGGTATTCAATGCTCGCACCGTTTCAATACCGCCCAACATTTCAACAACCGCGCCGTCTATTTTTTCTTTCCCGCGCAATAGTGCGACCCGTATTCCTTTTTGCGACGAAACTTGCCACACAATGAGAAAAAGTCCCACTGGGATTACTAAAATCATCACGGAGGCCAATAACGGCTTTTGTGTCAGCGCTATTGCAATTGCGGCTAGCGCGCTGAAGAAAACCGGAAAGAAATCGAGAAATCCGAGTTTGATTATTTTTATCATTCCTTGGATTGATCTAAAAATTCTTCCGTGGAGTGACCCGATTTGCTGTTGATTGATATTTGCAATATCTGTTTTGAGCAAATGTTCAATCACATTTACCGTCTGCTTTTTGTCAGTTTGCGTCGCCGCATTTTCAACAAAATATTTTCGCACGACGGTTAGAGCTTCGCGTAAAAGAATTACGCCGATTATCAACCCAATAAACGGAATTGCAATGCTCAAATCAAAATGTTCTGTCCCGACAAGTTTATCCACCAAACGCCCTAAAATGACGGCAGGCAAGTTGGTAAGAACTCCGGTGATGAACATAAGAACAGAAGCAAAAATCAGCGCAGTTTTCTCGGGCTTTTCCATAAGGCGCAAAGTACGCCTAAATCCATTTAATATTTCGGAAAATTCTTTGTTCATCGTAAATCTTCCAAAACTTGTGAATTTTATCAATTTCTTAGGTAGCAAAAATTCTGTTGTGTGTGTGCGAGCGGATAATCCAATTCTTCCCAATTTTCAAAATGTCTAACTTGGTCGGGGTGGGCGGACTTGAACCGCCGACATTACGCACCCCATGCGTACATTCTAGCCATCTGAATTACACCCCGGGTGTGCCTTATTCTACCAAAATAAAAACCGGTCCGCTATACTATAGCGTATTCTTATGATCGGGCCGAAGCAAAAAAGAAAAGTCGTAGTTGGTGTCTTTGCCCATCCGGACGATGAGGCGTTTGGTCCGGGCGGCTCGCTGGCCAAGTTTGCTAAAACTGACGACGTTTACGTCATTTGTGCCACGCGCGGCGAAGCCGGCATGAATCACCAACCTGAAAAAAACGTCAAGCTCTCGGCGATCCGCGAGAATGAACTTTTGGAGTCGGCCAAAATTCTCGGCGTAAAAAAAGTCTATTTTTTGGACTTTGCCGACGGCACCCTGTGCAACAACCTTTATCACCAACTCGCCGAAAAAATTGAACTTCTCTTGAGGCGGTTGCGTCCCGAAATATTAATCACTTTTGAACCCCGTGGTATTTCCGGACATATTGACCACGTAACGATTTCTTTGGTCACCACCTTTGTGTTCGAAAAACTTTCCTTTATAAAAAAACTACTGTACTACTGCATTGTTGAAAAACAGCGGCAACGCCTCACCAATTATTTTATTTATTTTCCTCCCGGTTATCGTCTTACCGAAGTTGATTTTGTCAACGATGTCGCCGAAGAATGGGCGACGAAAGTCAAGGCCATGTTTACCCACGCCTCCCAAATAAAAGACGTCAAGCGGATACTGAAACGCCACCAAGGCCTCCCCAAACACGAGCACTTTCTGATGAAGGTAAAATAGCGCCGCCTTCTTCGTTATACTATTAGATATGATCCTCGCCTTCCTGTTTATAACCTGGCGATTGTGTGATTGGCTGATCGCGTTTTTTGCCACCCGCGTTATTCCCTATCTCGGGTTTTTTGCCTACCCGAAAGACATCACCCACTTTCATCTGCCGGCCTGGCTGTATTCGTTTGCCAACTTTGACGGCGCTTATTACCTACGGATCGCCACTCACGGTTATTCGCAGTTCGAACAGGCTTTTTTTCCGCTCTACCCTCTTCTTCTCAACTTTCTGTCGCCGGTTTTTTTACACAATAAACTACTGACCGGACTCATTATCTCCTACGTTTGTTTTTTCTTTGGCCTTATCATCTTTAAAAAATATCTTGATATCGAGAGCGAAGATATCCATTCTGAACGATCTTGGGAGGTGCGCAGCAAAGCGAGCACGCCCACAAGAGTGAAGAATGCGATATCAAGCGGTCTTTGGAAAGACAAGGAACAGGGCCCATCTTTTTGGACGGTTATTTTTTTGCTTACTTTTCCGACGTCTTTTTTCTTCGGCGCGGTTTACACCGAAGGGCTGTTTTTCTTACTCCTCGTCCTCGCCTTTTATTTTCTCGCCCGAAAACATTATTTGGCGGCGGCGGCCGTGTCGTTTTTGGCCGGACTCACCCGCCTCAACGGCGCCCTTCTCATCATTCCTTTTTTTATTACTCTTCTCGACTCTGCCCGGAACAAAAAATCCGTCGCCGCTTCACTGTTTTTACTTTTTTCGCCCCTCGCCGGAGTCGCCGCTTACTCCTTTTATCTTTATAAAACAACCGGCGACTTTTTCTTTTGGCTAACCGTCCAACCCCAGTTTGGCGCGAACCGCTCAAACCACCTGGTTCTTTTGCCGCAGGTTCTTTTCCGTTACCTAAAAATTCTCTTTACCGCTTCTCACAACTTCCAATACTTTATTTCCGTTCT
>JACQCK010000039.1 GCA_016201695.1 Candidatus Roizmanbacteria bacterium | reverse complement strand
TTAATTTCAAGTTCCTGATTGATTTTTTAAATCATGCTTCTTCGAAAAAAGTGACGATTGAGATTCTGCGGCCGGACGCGCCGGTTGTTTTCCGAACCGAAAACAACCCCGGATTTATCCATATTATTATGCCGGTTCGGATCCAAGAGGCCTAAGAAGCGACTTTACGAGGGCGTCGGCTTCGTAGTTCTTTTCGCGAAGAATGTGGGCGTAGATGGTCGGGACAGCGACCTCACTCTCCAAGACGCGAATGGCAAAGACAAACTCGCGCAGGCGAGCCGACTTTATTTTATACAGCCCGTTGAGCTGATTGACCAGAAGTAAGGAGTCGGCATAACAGAGTATTTTTTTGACGCCGTTAAGCGCCCGGCCGTTTTTAAGCTCCCGTAGCCGGGTGAGTGCCAGTTGAAGAGCCGTGTATTCGGCAACATTGTTGGTCGTTTGGCCCAGGAAAACCGCTTTTTTTTCAAGAAGTCGGTTGACTGGCGCGTAGATGAGGTAGGCCGCCGCCGCCGGTCCGGGATTATTGAGGCTTCCGCCATCGGTAAAGACAGTGAGCGTCATGTCTTTAATTATAGCTCACCGAGCCGCTCTTTTCTGGTCGCTTCTTCTTTGACCAGGTTTAAAAAGCGTTCGGTTGAAGACAGTCGCTTGTGGCCGACGATTCGGGCAATGTACTCGACCGACGCACCGTTAATAAGTTGGTAGGCAATAAAGGTGTTGCGAAGATCGTTGACGGTCGCGTTTTCGACCCCAACCTCGCGAAAACAACGGGTAATGATTTGGCGGATGTTCCTGATAAGAAGCGGGTGACCGGTCCTCGTGACAAAAAGGTGGTCTGTCGGACCATTTCCCCTAGTTTTTAAGTAGTTGTCAACGGCTTTTTTGGCTGCCTTGTTCAAAGGCACTTCTCGCTCGGGCGTTTTTCCATAGGCGCTAATAAAAAGACCGTTGTTTTTTACATCGGCCACACGAAGGTTGGCGAGCTCGCCGATCTTAATTCCGGTTTGAAGAAGGACCTCAACCAATGCGTAGGTACGAGGATCTTCTTTGACCAGGTCGCGCAAGGCGCGATACTCAAGCTTGCTAAAAATGCGCGGCGGCGACTGGGCGTATTTTGGGTGGGTGACGTCAAGCGACGGATTCTGCTCGATGACGCCCTCGTTTTTTAGATAGCGAAAAAAAGTGCGGATCGAGTTGAGTTTGCGCGAAGCCGACTTCTTAGTGTAGTTTTCGGCCAGAAGCTTATTGATAAATCCTTCGATATCTTCCCGTCTTACTTCGCGGATATCGCTTTTTTCCTTACTCGTCAGGTAACCCACAAACTGCTCGAGGTCTTTTTTATAGGCAATAATGGTAAAGGCTGATTTTCCTTGCGATTTTAAATACTGGATGAATCGCTCGATTAGATTAGGAAGTAGGGCGTTGTCCATAACACCCTATAATATACTGTAGTGAGACGTCAAAAGCAAGGGTATTTCCAACTTGTTTTTTTTCCGGGCCTCTGGTATACTGGCCCTTACACATCTTCAAACGAAGGCGGAGGACTCAAGCGATGGCGAAAAAAACAAAAAAAGAAGCAACCGTCAAAACCCCTCTTTTATCCAAACCCGTTGCCCCAGTAACAAAAAATGCCCGTTCCGTCAACCCGATGGAAGCACTTTTAAAAAAGAGTCGGCCCACTCAATTAAAAAAAGCCCAGGAGATCGACGCGAAGATCATTTCCCTATCCAAAAAAGGCGGGCTGTTTGATATCGGCGCCAAGGCCTATGCGGTTTTGGGCGCGTTGGAAGTACGTGAAATCTCAACTTATCTCCCCTATCTTAAGGTCGGAAGCGTGGTTAGGGTACGCGTTATCACTCCGGAGGCCAAAGACGGATTTCCGGTTGTTTCCATGCGAAAGTTTTTCCAAAAAGGCAAGTGGGAAATCTTAAAGGAAAAAAAAGACAAAGAAGAAGAGATTGAAGTTGTCTGCGGTGAGTACGGCAAAGGGGGAGTGTTCATTGATTTTATGGGAATCAGGGGGGTTATCCCCAAAATTCAGCTGACCGACGACTTTATCAATGAGCCCGAGAAGCTTTCCAATCAGAAAATAAAAGTAAAGATACTCGAGGTCGATGAAGAAAAAAATCGCCTGGTTGTCTCGCAAAAAGCGTCCGTGCTTAAAATCTCACAAAAAGAGCTGATGGCGCGTTTCCATAAAATAAAAGAGGGCAAAACCTATAAAGCCAAGGTGCTTGGCGTTTCTGATTTTGGCATCTTTTGTGAGGTTGAGGGGGTGGAGGGGTTGATTCATATTTCCGAGATTTCATGGGAAAAGGTGCGTTCCGCCGCCGAGCACGTAACCGTAGGTGAAACGATCGACGTCGTTGTTGTCGAAAAAAATCCAACCGACGCAAAACTCAATCTTTCCCTGAAGCGACTGACCGCCGACCCCTGGAAAGATATTGAAAAAAAATATCCCAAAGACAAAGAGGCGGAAGGAGAGCTGGTGCGAAAAGAAAAATACGGCTTCTTTGTCAGGCTGGAGCCGGGGATTGAAGGGCTGATTCATGTCAGTAAGCTTACCGGCGCCGAGAACCTTGAGATCGGACAGCACCTAAAGGTGTTTGTCGAGCGCGTTAATGAAAAAGATCGTCGGATGAGCCTGCTTCTTCCGCAAAAGGCCACCCCGGTTACATACCGGTAGACCCTAGACTATCGGCGGCCAACTCGTTATACTCATTTCATGGAGCAGCACCCAATCCCTCGCCAGATAACTACTTTTGAGTTTAAGTTGATTGGTTTTTTGACTCTTCGCCAGTTTTTATACCTGGTGGTTTTTGTGCCGCTGGGATTTATTATGTACAAGGTTTTTCCCGTGCCAGTCGTCAATATCGTTTTGGGAGTCGGGGTCGGGGCGATTGGACTGGCCTTTGCCTTTATTCCGATAAACGACCGCCCGCTTGAGGTCTGGATTCGTAACTTCATCAAGCGCCTGACTTCGCCGACCCAGTACCTCTATCAAAAAGAAAACAAGCCCCTTTATTTTCTAAAAGATTTATTTTTTGCCGCCGACCCCCACCGGGTAATGGCGCATATCGAGTCGCAGGAAAAACTGGCCGGGTACCTGGCCTCAAGAAGAACAACGACAACGACCAGTGTCCGCAAACAAACAATTAATAATCTGCTCCAGGGCCCGGCGCAAAAACAAGCCGTTGATGTCGTTGAGGCGACGCCCCAGATGCAGACCGTTGTTGTTGAGGGATCGCCTCCCACCGCCTCTCAAGCCTTTTTACAAAAACAGCCGTTTTTCACCGGAGAGGTCAAAAACCATAAGTTAATTCCGATTCCCGGAATCCTGATTTACGTCAAAGATCAAAAAGGCGAAGTAAAGCGGCTTCTTAAGACCAATCCCCACGGCGTATTCGCGACCTTCAGCCCGCTTCCGGTTGGAGAGTATAGTTTTGAGATTAAGGATCCAAAGAACGTTTACTTTTTTGATACAATGAAAATAAGAGTTGACGTTGCGAATCCAAGGCCGCTTGAATTCAATTCAAAGGAGTTATTATAAACTATGTCTGTTGCCAAGCCCACTTCTCCCATTAAAGCCTCAACCCAAAGCTTTGTCGAGATTGAAGATATAAAAGACGACATTGTTTTAATGAAGGACTTTTCCGCGACCATCGTGATTGAGGTCGGAGCGGTAAACTTTTGGCTTTTGGCCCAGGAAGAACAGGTTGCCATGATTTATTCATACAGCGAGCTTTTGAACTCGCTTTCGTTTCCGGTGCAAATTTTAATTCTTTCAAAAAAAATGGACATTTCATCCTATCTAGACTATCTCGATGATAAAATTAACAAATTTCGTAATGATCTGCTTAAAAACAGGCTCTTGAGCTATCGCGAGTTCATTAAAACAATTGTTAAGAAAAATACCGTTCTTGAGAAGCGTTTCTTTTTTGTCGTGCCGTTTTCCCCTTTAGAGCTTGGGGTAAGCGGGGCCAACACCAAATCACTGCACAAAGAGTACGTTATTAGTCGTGCCAAAACCTCGCTCTACCCCAAGCGCGATCATCTTTTGCGGCTCTTGGTCAAGATTGGTCTTCGGGCGGCCGTCTTGGAAAAACAGCAGCTGACCGAACTTTATTACAACCTGTACAATCCCTCGGCGACCGGGCGGCGCGTTGGACCAGTTGAAAGTTACACCGACGTCGTGATGACAAGCGCCTAGACATGTTTAATCTTTTTAAAAAAAAACCAGCATCCGCCGCCGCGGCGCAGTCCGCCGCCAACGTCGCTGATTTTTTGGCCAAAGGAACAGTGTCGATTAAAGACATGGTGGCGCCGTCTTTTATCGAGGTTGATTTTAATCACCTTAAAATCGACGACCGCTACTACCGGACGCTGTATGTTGTTGGCTATCCGCGTTATGTCTCGGCCAACTGGCTCTATTCGCTTATTACCTTTGACCACCCTTTGTATATTTCAATGTATGTCTATCCGACCGAGTCCAAGTCGGTCCTTGAGGACCTGAAGCGCAAGATCGCCGAGATGGAGGCAACTATCGAAAACGACATTAAAGCCGGAAAAGTAGTCGATCCGACCGTCCAGGTAGCCCTAGACGATGCGCTCGCTCTGCAGGCGGAGCTGGCAAAAGGGGCGGAACGCTTTTTTCAGTTCGGTTTGTATATTACTATTCCGGCCGACACGCTTGAGGAGCTTGGCCAAGTAAGCAAACAGGTTGACTCGGTTTTATCCTCGCTTCTTATTATTGCCCGACAGGCGACCCTGGAAATGGAAGAGGGCTATAAGTCGACTTTGCCTATGTTCTACGACCGGTTGGGGGTGTGGCGCAATATGGACACGACTTCACTGGCAACAACTTTTCCCTTTGCGACCGCTTCCCTGACGCGAAACGAAGGAATTTTATACGGCCTAAATGAACACGACGGCAGCCTGATCATCTTCGACCGGTTTACGCTGGAAAACGCCAATTCGGTAATCCTCGGAAAGTCGGGCGGCGGAAAAAGTTTTCTGGTTAAGCTCGAGGTACTGCGACTGCTGATGATGGGGACCGACGTACTGATTATTGATCCGGAAAACGAGTATCAGAAGCTTTGTCAGGCGGTCGGCGGCGAGTTTGTCGTTTTTTCCAGCACCTCACAGTATAAAATCAATCCGTTTGATCTGGCAACCGTTGAGGCGACGCCGGACGAGTTGTCAAACAAGATTCTCGACCTCCACTCGTTAATGAGAGTAATTATGGGAGAACTGACGCCGTCTCAAGACGCGCTCTTGGACCGGGCGCTGGTTATGGCTTATCAGCAAAAAGGGATAACCCAGGACCCGGCCACCTTTAAAAACGAACCGCCGCTTCTTGAAGATCTTTATAAAATCTTTATCGGGATGGAGACGCCGGAAGGAAAAGAGTTGAGCGACCGTTTGGAAAAGTTTGTCCGCGGCTCGGCGTCGGGAATATTCAACCAGCAGTCAAACTTTGACATTAAAAACGCCTTTACGGTTTTTGGCATTCGCGACCTTGAGGAGAATCTGCGGCCGGTCGCCATGTACATTGTCCTGGACTACATCTGGAACCGCGTCAGAAAAGACAAGAAAAAAAGAGTTCTGGTGGTTGATGAGGCGTGGTACTTGATCAAACATAAAGACTCCGGGGCCTATCTTCATGCCTTCGCCAAGCGGGCGCGTAAATACCAGCTGGGCCTGACCACCATTACCCAGGACGTTGAGGACTTTTTGGCAACCGACGAGGGAAAGGCGATTATCACCAACTCGAGTCTGCAGATCATTCTTAAACAGTCGACCGCTGCCGTTGAAAAAATTACCCAGACGTTTTACCTGACCGGCGGAGAAAAGCACTTCCTGTTGTCGGCCGGAATCGGAGAGGGGCTGTTTTTCGCCGGCCACTCGCATGTCGGCTTTAAGGTCATTGCCTCCGACGAAGAAAAGACGCTGATAGAATAAGGCGCTGGTTATAGAGTATAATAAATGCCTTGGGCCTATAGCTCAATTGGCTAGAGCGTCTGGCTGGCAGTCAGAAGGTTAGGGGTTCAACCCCCCTTAGGTCCACTCTAAAATTGAATAGTTTTACTTCGGGGTGACTCCAGTCGATTTACTCTCAGGTTGCATGATGTAATAGTAAACAATCTCCGGTTTGGGTTGAGGAATTTGAATATCTTCTTTAGCAACCCGTACTGTCCTTAAAGTTGGCGGCTTTAATTTTTGATCACGCCCTTTAATTATTTCGAACTTTACCGCCGACTTTTGTCTTAATGTATCCGGGTCAAAAAAATAGCAGGCGACGCTTTCGGCAATATCTTCGGTGGCGCTTATTCTGGCGTAATGATTAACACATTTTGTTCCACTCGACCTTGAATTCCCCTTCTAATGAGTGAGCTAATTCATGCCCTAAGGTTCCTTCAAAATTACTGACGGCCGAGATTCGATGAGGCGCGAAGCTCATTCCTCGGGGATACATCTTAAACGCTTTTTGTTGCTCCATGAATTTTCCATTTGCGGGATATTTTTCTGGATCGCCAAACAAACTTGGTTCGGCCATATCGTCAATTAAGACCCATTGTATTTTATCCAAAATTTGAGGAAAGCTCGCTGCTATTTTTTGGAAAACACCAATCGCCCGAGCCAAATGTTCGTCGGTGAAGGGCGTCTCTTTGTTGTAGTTATAAACCGTAATCGTCCTGCCGTTCAGATATATATCAATTTGTTCTTGGGGCGTTCCTTTTTTTCTCCAATATTCGTCCGTATACCAATTTTGGCCTTCTTTTTTTCTTCTCACGCCGGCTAATATTTCTTCTTCTGTCCGCACCCTTTGCGGCTCATTTTCTGCTTGAAACAAAGCGCCAACATCTCTTATCTGTGCCCTTGATCGATCGTCTGTTTTGATATAAGTAAACGGCAGCGGCGGCAGTACGGCATTAGTATTTAATGCGATGCCCGTAGGTTCATTATCGACCATACTTATTTATTATAGCTTAAATACCTTGGGGGAGGAAGGCGGGGAATGGCCGTTGTAAAACGTTCTCGGCCCAAAAACCTAGGAATATTGAGAAAAAAATAAGATCAGTATTTTTATTTTATAATCACAAATCCCTCCATAATTTCCTTAGGGTCTTGAAAGGCGATTTCCACGTCGTCGACGCGGGCGACCGGCGGGCCTTTTTTCAGCAGTTCAATCATCTCGCCGACCCTGTTTTCGTCGGCCTGCACGACGACCTCGACGCCGCCGCCCGGGCCAAAAACGTCAGGGCGGTCAAAGACGTTACGGGCCCAACCGTTGACGCGGTGAATTTTGGCCTGGATCTTGGTCCACGCCCGGAAACCAACGCCGATGACGTCACCCTTAATAAGTAAGTGAGCTTGTGTGAGTATACGAGTATTATAATTGATAGTTATTGGTTGATCCCGGGATCGATCTTTTTGGCTTTTGTTAAGTAGTCGTTGGTTTTTACTTGGTTTTTCTCCTCGGCATAAAGGCGGCTTAGTTCCAAAAGTACGTCGCGTGCCTTCGGATTGATGGCGAGAGTCTGATCGAGTTGTCCGATCCGGTCATGGCGGCGCGACAATTGATCCCGAAATTCGGCGATAATAGAATGTCCATAGATTTCTTCGGCGCTGGTGACGATATTTTTGTATTCCGGCAGCCCCTGGGACGCGGTAAGAAACGTCAGCATCGCCGTTCTTTCGCCGGCAGCCACCCGAAAAAAAAGCGTCGGAAGAGACTGTGACAAAACAAGGTTGATAAAAACGTAACCGACAAACACCAGAAATAAAAAGAAGGTAACCGTTGCTTGCAAATATGAAGTTAGGGCCTGGACGATCGCGCGGTGCACGATTTGAAGAAGGGCTTTTTTCATGTCGCTATATTATATAATTTTCTTATGGATCAGGTATTCTTTCAGTCGGCGATCGACAAAACGCTGACCCTTTTTCTGGCGCTTGCGGCGGCGGTCTTTGCCGGCGCCCTAAGCTTCGTGCTTCTTTACCTTATCGTACTCTATTTTCGCCTAAAAAAGCGCGAGCAGATTTCGCTTGAAATGGTGACCCTTGAGGTGAAGATGACCAAAGACAACGAAATCAAGACTGACGTTGCTGAACAGATGTTTGCCTCGTTCAGTTCGCTAAAAAAATCAGGTTGGTTTTCTTTTCTTGAGGTTGACGACGTTGTCTCATTTGAAGTGGTTGGTAGGAAAGCCGACATCAGGTTCTACGTCTCGGCCCCGGCCCGGATAGTCGACCTGGTGGAAAAGACGATCTACGGTTACTATCCAACCGCCGACATTCAAAAAGTCGACGAGCCGAATATCTTTTCCGAAGAGGGAAAGGTGGTTTTTGCCGCGCTTCGGACCAAAAGCGAATCGTACATGCCGCTTAAGGTTTTTAAGGAGATTGCCACCGATACCTTGGCGGCAACGACCTCGGCACTTTCGAAGATGAGCGACGATGAAGGTGCCGTTATCCAGATTCTGGTCAGGCCATCTGCCGGAAAATGGAAAAAATTAGGCAAGTCGTACGTTGCTTCAACCAAAAAAAACGAGTCCAATCCCGAAAAAGCCACCTTTAAGACCGACCCGAAGGTCCTCGAAAAAATCGACGAAAAGAGTTCGAAACCGGGTTTTGAAACGACCATCCGCTTTGTCGTTTCCGCCAAAAACAAAGATCTGGCCGGCATGCACCTGCGTAATCTTAAGTCGTCGTTTACCCAGTTTAACTCCGACCAAAACAGTTTCACCGGCGCCCGCATCCTGTTTAAAGGCGGATTCATGATCAATTTTATCTATAAATTTTTTCCGGTCTTTGAACTGCCGTTTACCCGTTCGATTTCGATTCTGTCTTCCGAGGAGTTGGCGACCGTTTTCCACTTTCCCAATAAAACCGTCGAGACTCCACACATTCACTGGCTCAAGGCCAAGACCGGGCCGGTCGCTGCCGAAGTGCCCCAGACCGGCACATTCTTAGGATACGGGTATTACCGCGGAGTGAAGCGGCCGGTCGCCATCGGTTTTGAAGACCGCCGCCGCCACTCATACATTATTGGGAAAACCGGCACCGGCAAATCGGAGCTGTTGAAAGAGATGATCAAACAGGACATAAAAGAGGGGTACGGCGTCTGCGTCATTGATCCGCACGGCGACCTCGTTGACGATGTCGTCAAATACATCCCTCCCGATCGGGCCGAAGACGTAATCTATTTTGATCCGTCCGACACCGAACGGCCGATGGGCCTTAATCTACTTGAGGCGCATACCGAAGACCAGAAACACTTCATAACGACCGCGATCATCAACCTCATGTACAAACTGTATGATCCGCAGCGTACCGGCATCATCGGTCCGCGTTTTGAACACGCCGTCAGAAACGGCATGTTGACGGTTATGTACGAAGAGGGGTCGACCTTTGTCGAGGTGGTGCGCGTGCTTCAGGACCCCAAGTTTGTCCAGGAAATTCTGCCGAAGGTACAGGATCCGATCATCCGCCGTTACTGGACCGACCAGATTGCCCAGACATCGGACTTTCATAAATCAGAGGTCCTGGACTACATCGTCTCCAAATTCGGCCGATTTGTCACCAACAAAACCATGCGCAATATTATCGGCCAGTCAAAATCGGCGTTTGACTTTCGTAAGGTGATGGACGAAGGAAAAATTCTACTCATCAATTTGTCTAAGGGAAAGCTCGGCGAGGAAAACTCAAGCTTCCTCGGTCTGGTGCTGATTCCGAAAATACTGATGGCCGCCATGAGTCGTCAGGAAATCCCCGAACCGGACCGGCGGGATTTTTTCCTCTATGTCGATGAGTTTCAAAATTTTGCTACCCCCGACTTTGCCACCATCCTTTCCGAGGCGCGGAAATACCACCTCAATCTGACCGTTGCCAATCAGTTTATCGGCCAGATGGACGAGGAGGTAAAAAACGCGGTCTTCGGCAACGTTGGTACGGTTATCTCCTTCCGGGTTGGCGTGACCGACGCTTCGTATCTTCAGCGTGAGTTTCAGCCGATATTTTCCGAGTCCGACCTTATCAACGTCGAACGATTTCACGCCTACATGAAAACAATTGTCGAAAACGAACCGGTGCCGCCGTTTTCGGTCGACATGACGAAAGACATTAACAAACTGCGGGCCGAAGCCAACGAGAAGATCGCCCAGGCGGTCATTCAGCTGTCACGCCTTAAGTTTGGCAAGCCGCGCGAACTTATTGAAGCCGAAATTACCCAACGGGCCAAGCTATGACCGCGCCCGCTAACCGGTAAATTTTTCCGAGTAAACCTGCGCCCGCGGGACGCGCTTTCCAAAAAGGTACTGCCGAAGCGCCTCAACGACGTCTTTTCCGCCGCAGACATAAAAATCAAAGTCCGGGAGATTGGTTATTTTCTCAAGTTCATTGGTGACCCGACCGGGGGCAAAACCCGCCTCGGTCGGGTGCTCGCGCGACAAGCAGTATAAAAAACTAAAGCTTTGGTTTTGTTTTTGCAGTTCTTTCAGCTCTTCAAAGAGAAAAACCTCGGCCCGGGTACGAAGTCCAAACAACAGTTGTTGTTGGCGGGTTATTTTTTGACCGGCCAAAAACCGGAGCATCGAGTAGACGGGGGCGACGCCCGTCCCGGTGGCGAGAAAAATGAGGTCGCGCGAAAACGGTTGGCGCAGAGTAAACATCCCCGCCGGGCCCTGAAAAACCACTTCGGCGGTCTGACTGATTTGGGAAAGGTAGCTGGCGGCGAGGCCGTTTGGCAAAATTTCGACCAGGAGTTCAAAGTATTTTTGATCGCTTGGGGGAGTGAAGATAGAAAAAAGGCGCCGGGCGGGGACGCCGCTTGGTTGGGGCACCAGCAAGATAAGGTACTGTCCGGCCCGGAACCGTAACTTTGCCGGCGGGTCGATTTGGAAACCAAAAACGATGACGTTAGGAGCGACCGCTTTTTTTTTAACAAGACGGGTTTTAAAAGTGGTGATCATAGTTAGTATGAGGTAATAAAAAAGTCGGCCGGAATTTGCGGGTATGATTGAAACAGCTGGATTTTTTTGGTGACCCCGGTCGGCGACGACGCCTGCGAGACGACCAGCCGCCCCTGATTATTAAGCGCCACGGAACTACCGCTTATGTACTCAACGCCGATACGGCTACTGGCCTGAAGGAGGCGGACAAACATAAATTTCTGATTAGAGAGAGTGGGAAGCGAGGTGGCTTTGTATGAAAAGTTGTAGGCGGCGCCGTTGTAGATGAGCGGGCTGGCGGCGACGGTCGTCAGTTTGGCGCCGTTATTGGTCACAAGATTGCAGGGGTCGATCAGATATTTGCTGATGGTATTGGTCGACGAAACCGTGGTCAGTTCGGCGGCCGGACAACCGCTTTCTGATTTTACGTAGACATAAATGGTGCCGTTAAAGTAGTTGGAGAAAGCATTGCCGCTTGGGTTGTAGTCGGCGAGATAATAAGTGTACTGATCGTTGGCCGGCAGAAGCGGGCTGACAAAAGCGGTCGTCGCCGCGGTCGAAAACGAAGCCGATCCGGTAAAACCACTGGGAACGTTAAGAAGGGAGGAGGAGTAGGCGAGGTTGACATTGTTTTTCAGGGCGTACTCCAGGCCGGCCTGCGCCGTCTCCAGGGCCTTTTGGCTTTCTTCTTCCAACTTGGCGATCTGGACGTCGGTCGTTGACTTGAACGAGGTGGCGAGGACGACCGTAAGCGCGGTGGTAAGAAGCATCACCAACATTAAGAGTATTTGTCCTGATTGGGCGCCTTGTATTTTACTGTCGTTGCTGCCAGTCATAGGTTGCAATGGAAATATATGGTAACACGTCGAGGTATTTGGCTGGGTCAAACTCGATAAAGACGGCCGGCGCCGTGTCCAACGAGGTCGAGCGGACGCCGCTACCGTCAAAGCCGCCCTGGGTGATCAGATTTCCTTTGATATCCAGGCCAAGCTGGGCAGCGCCGGTATTGATTTTGCCGCCGGAAATCAAAATGGCGTCAATTTCACTGACGGTGTTGGCGATAGTGAGGTTGGTGCTGCTGCCGTTATTGACGATGAAGGCGACGCTCGTTCCGGCCGCGGGAATAAAGTTGTTTGGAAAAGTCAGCGTCTGTTGGTCAACAACCAGGACCACTTTTTTAGCGTCGAAGTTGGCGGTGCTACTGATTGTGAGTGGTCCGCAGCTGCCGGGCCAAAGGTAGAGACCGTTGCCGGTGATGGTCGAGAGTAGACAGTTGGTAATTTTGGTGAATTGTTTACGCGACTGAAGATAGCTGACGAACGAGGCGGGAGTAAACAGGGGAGAAAAGCCGGCGTTTTGGACAAACCAGTTATTCGGCTGTGACGCTTTGGCGGTGGCATCGTATTGGTTGACGGTCACCAGGCCGGCGCTGACGGCGATTCCGGCGCCGTTTCCGTTACTGTCGATAAACGCCTTGTGGCCGGGGTCGTTGCCGTTGAAAGCGGTGATGTTCGGAGGAACATTATTAACAAGGGCATTGACCGATTGAAAAGAGCTATTCAACAGTTTGTTCCACGGCGGCGGGACGATGACATTAACCGTCATATTGGCGCCGGTTGTTGCCCCATTCACCCCCGAACCGTTACAGGCGTAGCGCGGCGGAGCGTCGACGGCCGAGCTTACGCCGCGGCACTCGGCGACCCCGTCGTTCCAGGCGCGGCAAAAAATAGTGTAGGTGCCGATGCTGGCCGGAGTCCAGCTGAAGGTTACGCTGCCGCTTGTGCCGGGAAAGCCGGTACTCGGCGGGTTCCAGTCCCAATTACTGATCGGGACGGGATTGGTCGAACCGTCGATGACAGCGCCGACTCCGCCCAAATAGTCGCCAAGAGTTGAGGTGAAGGTGGCCGAGTAGGCGGCCGTTTGGCCAAGGACGATTTGGTTTGGCCCGGAAGTCAGGACGCAGTTTGGCCCGCACTGGAAAGTAAGGCCGTTTGTCTGGGCGCTCCAGACGTTCGGATTACAGTTCTCTCGCGAGTTCAGCCACCAAATATATTTATGGTTGGGGTTGGCGGCAAAAGAGTAGGACGTGCCGGTGACGTCGGCACAGATATCGCCGGGATTTAAGTTGCTGCAGTCTCCGCTCCAGCTTGGCGTACCGTCGGTCGTGTCGTCAATGCGAAGCGAGTAGTAGTCGGCCCCGGCCGCCGCCGCCCAGGAAATGGTGGCGGGAATAGACAAGGTTTGGCCCGTCGAGGAGCAGGAAGGAGGGCTGGCGACCGGGGCCGGCAGCGAGCCGGCGCAGGTTGGGGGCGGATTAGTGGGGACAGGTGTGAGAGTAGGCGTGTTGCCGCACCAGGTGGCGCAGCCCTTCGGATCCCACAGGTCAACCCCATAAGAATAATTACCACAACTGTCTTGATACACCTCATGGCTGTAATTGCACTTAAAGCATTCATTATAACCGAGGTCCACCGGCGGGCTACAGGTTGGGGTGGGGGTCGACGTTGGAGGCGGATAATATGTACAACTTCCCCACATTCTGCTTCCGCCATAACCACACGTGCCGTTAGTTGAGAAGCAGCTTGTCGCGTCAGAAGTCAAATAGCAGTTAATCGGACCCGAATTAACGCAATCGGTATGATCATAGTCACAAGTATCTGGAAAGGGACAATTGTCGTCATTACTACACTGATTTGTACTGCCAGTACAATAATAAACATCACTCCAGCCGTAGCAACACGCGCCACCATTACTGGTGCAGGCTTGGGCAAAAACAGAGCGCGCAAATAACACAAAAATTGCGGTAAATAAAACGATACTTATTAAGCTGTATTTAGCCGGCAGACTCATACTATTGTTTGAGGGTGACAAAAATAACCCGGTTCCACTGAATTATCTGATGATTAGAGTTTACTAATTTTTCCGGTTGTCCGATTAACGCCTGGAATATGGCGCGATTGATAATTTCCTGTAAAAGACCGATTTTTTTTGAATTAACAATCTCGGGATTAATATAGATCTCTAGTTTAAGGGTTAAAGGATGGTAAGACGTTAGTATTTTTTTAAAACCCCAGTCGGGTAAACCCCTGTCTTTTTTAAACACCGAGGCGGTAAGGGCGCGAGGAGAGGTTAAAAAAACAATCTTAAGAATTTGCACATTTTGTTCTTTTCCCTCAACAAAGGCGTTTTGCATATAAGGCCGGATAGCATTATTTATTGATCGGACTTTGAATGAGACGTTAGAGATGTTAATAATAACCCGCTTTTCTTTATTCAATTTCCAGAGGCGAATAACTAAAAACAGGTCGACGAGGCAAAACAGAATTAAGAGAGACAAAAGAATCCTTTTTAGACCGACAAAAGAAACCATAAAACTTAATTATAAGAGAGATCAAAAATCAAGTCAAACAAGTAATTTAATAGGTCAACTTGTCTACGGTCGGAAGGGAGACGAGGGGGTAAAACTGTTGACCGCTGTTCGTATTGCTATCAACCGGTAAAATTGGCTTTAGGGTCAAGATAACGCGACCATACACTGGTTGCCGCTTTTTGTTTATATAAGGAGGCGTTATCCTATTTTCGTCCAACAATCCCTCGAGCGCATAGTCAATACCATTGGCCTGGCTTCCGGAGGAGGGGCCGCTGGAATAGACGGCAACGGTAAGTTGGCCGTTATCGACATATACTTTACCCCAGGGGCTGCCGGCATTGTCGGGTTGGTCTTTCATGGCGATAATGGCAACGCCTTTTAATAGAGAAGCGCTGTATGGTTTTCCGCCGCTGGTAAAACTAAAGTCAATGTCGTCTCCCTGCTTGAGCCTATCAAAGAGTTGGTCGCCGGTTACTAGGGCGCCGGTTTGTTTAGAGCCAATGAGGCTGACCGTCTCTAAAATCGCGTTCAAAATAGCATCCGCCCCGTTTGAAGGCGTCCGATTAGGGCTTATTAGGGCCGGGAGTTGACTTAAATCCAAACCAAATGTATCGTTAAATGAATCTTTTATTGTTTGGCTAGTCATATCAATAGGTGTTCTGCTGCTGCGTGTAGGGTTTATCATAGGATTAAAGGCCATTGATTTAATACCAACGTCATGTGGTCCCGAGGCGCTTAGTACACTTCTTTGATTAATATTATCCTGCGTCTTTAACACGATGGGAATACCGTTACTGGTTTTTGTTTCCTGTATCAAGGTCCAGCCGACCGGCAAAAAACCATCACTATAAAAAGAACCATTTTGATATTGAGCAACTATTTCACCGTTTGCCGCCTTCACAACGTAAGAGTTGGTGGCGGGGTCGTATACGGCTTTGCCTGCGCTTTTAATATCAGTCGTTGAGTAGGTTCCGTCGGCGTTTATTTTGAGGCGAGTTACCGACTGTGGGGCGGCGGCCGCAATCTCAGGCGGCACTTCCTTTGGTAATGGAGTGATGTTTTTGTTCGGGGTGGGAGAGTTGGGTGGGCGCAACGTATTAGTTGGGGTTGGCGGTGGAGTGCCGGTGGCGTCGGGTGTTACCGTGCTTGGTGGGGTTGGCGGTGGAGTGCCGGTGGCGTCGGCGGTTGGAGCGCTGGTAGGTTCTCCAAACGGAAAACTTGTCGAGGTTGGGACGCCTCCACCGGTTGGTAGAGACACGCCATTATTTGGTTTTAAGGCTTCTGAAAGAAGAGCAGGTAAGGTGCCGGTAGCAACAACAGTGCCGCCGAGGGCAAGACTAAAGATTCCCAGAAACTGTCTTCGAGTAAGCCCCCTTTTCTCGGGTTTGGGAACGGCGATGGTTTGGGCGACCGCCGGACCTTCTACTTGTATTTGGTGGGGTCGGTGAACCAAGCCGGCGAAAGCTTGAGTAAGTCGGTTTAGCGATTGATGCTGTGGAACTAAGACTTTTTCTTGAGGCGCCATACTCTACTTTAACATAACTATAGGATAATGTCAAGCGTGGGGTAGCTTCGAAGAAGTATTAACATACATACTTAATATGTATATCTTTGGCGGTTTTTCCGGTACATAAAAAAACTAGAGTTGAAGAAGAAATAATTTTATGGATGTTTTTATCGCTGTCGCCGGTTCGCCAAAAACAAATGCTCATGGTCATGGATTTTTTCGCCGACGCCATGGTCTTCGGAAAAACCGACATTAATTTTCCTTTTTCGTTCCGGTCGATTGAAGAGTGGAAAAAGTTATTCAAAGAATATGGATATGCGTTTCGGAAACTGCTGGTTTTGGGATTTGCTGCGGACAAAGTCACCCGCAACTGCCAGGCATGGCTGGTTTTTGACCGGGAAAAGTGATGGACCCTACTGATGGCTTCGCATGTGTTCGAGGATGAGACCGCGAATAAACATGGATTTAGTGATATTTTGATTTTTGGTAACCTTATTAAGGTAGGAAAGAAGATAGGGGCTGATAAAAAAGTTGAAACGCTTATCGGCTCTTTTTTTAGCTTCCTCAAACGCTTTTTTTAGAACTTTTTCAACATCTTTCCCCGTCGTTTTAGCAAAAATCAATTTTTCGTCTTTAACGCCAGCAAGAAAGAAAGGGGTATAGTTTTGGAGATAGATTATTATTGTCGGTTTGTTAAACTCAAGCGACTTTTCAATCTGAAATCCCAATCCTAAACTTGGAAACGAACACTCGAATATATTCACATCGGCAGTTTTCAGATAACCAAGCGTTGTATCATAGAATTGTTTGTAAGACTCACCGCCTCCTTCTGTAATTTTTTTATAATGAGTTTCCAGATTGTCTTCGACGATTGACCGGTCAAGATGATTATACCCAAGTTTTTCGATGGCACGAAATATTGTTTCGTAATAAGTACCGTGTATTTTTTTCCCTCTAAACGGAGCATTAAAGAAGGCTTTCATTTACCATATTGTATCCTTTTTATTCGTATTGTCAATCTAGCCGTTCAAGCAAAATTGTACCGGCTTTTTTTAAATCTTCTTTTTTTGGAAGCGCGTTTGTCGCTGGTATATGGGTAATGCGAAATATATATTTGACTTCGTCGTGTGTTAGTAAGTTACGGTAGCAGAGTTCGCCAGCAATAATGCGAAGAAGATAAGCATCATACAACTGAACATTTTTAAGTATTTTTATATAATCCCTTTCGCTGAAATCAATATATGAAAACGCCTGATTGCCAAGAAATTTCCGAATGAGATCTTTGATATAAGTGGTTTTAAGGATCTTATTTTTTGATAACACGCGCAAAAGCTGAGCATAAATAATAAGTGATTGCTCTGGACTGAAGTGTCGGGCAAGTATAAAGGCTCGTGATTCTTTCGGCGGTTCCGGCCAATCAAAAAATGAGCCGTTAGGCAGAAGTTGCCGGGGAGGAAAGAAATCAAAATAAACCACTTTTTTATTGTACATCCCAAAGTTGCCGATATAAGGATCAAGCGAAATTGCAAATCCGCTTTCCCAAGTTTTTTGGAACATTTTCAAATACTCATTTACCAACTTCGAAACCTGTTCCGGGTTTTTTTCCGAGAGAAGAACGGTTGTTAAATTGTTATGTACAAAAAGTTGCTTCTCCACGTAGGCCGTAGATTTATTGTAGTCATCGTTTATAAAGGAGATCTGCGAGGACACGACAGGAATACGAAGTTTTTTTGCTTTTTCCTGGAAACCGCGATGGAGCTGAATGAGCAATAACGCGTCCTTTTTGTTTTTTATCTTAATAATCCTCCCAAAAATTTTTTTTATGATGAGTTTGTTCGATGGAGTTCTACTTAACGAGATATTGGCGTATGATCCCCTAAATTGAGTTTTCATAAATAGTACTTGTTTGGCGCTAATTATAACAAATTACTTAAATTATCTCTCAAAATACTCTTTCAAAATCTCTTTTACGATCGGCCCGCCGATATCGGATCCTTGACCGGCTTCCTCAACAAGGACGGTAACGACAATTTCCGGATTTTCAAACGGAGCAAAGGCGGTAAACCAGGCGTGCGGCGCCGTACTTTTATCCCGCGACTCGGCGGTGCCGGTTTTACAGGCGGTTTGGATCGGCTGGCCCTTTACCTGAAAATCAAAAAGCGGCCAACCCGTCCCGCCGGCGCTGCAGGCTTGCCTCATTCCCTCTCTCACTAACGAGAGCGTGGTCGGATGAAGGTTTATTTTTTCACAGTGAGCGTTGTCGTTGGCGATCTTTAAGAGTTGCGGCCGGCACAACCGCCCGCCGTTCCCCAGGGCGGCGGTCGCCTGGGCGATTTGGATCGGCGTCACCAGGACATATCCCTGGCCGATAGAATAATTGTAGGTGTCGCCGAGATACCAGTCTTCTTTTAAGGTTTCTTTTTTCCAGAAAGGGGAAGGGATGAGTCCGTCGGCCTCGGCGAGTCCGCTGCCGGTTTTTTTCCCGAAGCCGAAATTCTCCGCCCAGATTTTTATTTTGTCGGGGCCAACCGTTTCGGCCGTTTTGTAAAAGAAAATGTCATTTGAGCGCCTGATGCCTTTGACGATGTCGACCTGGCCGTCGGTTTTGCCGTACTGCAGAAAATACCAGTTGCCGAAACTTAAGGGTCCGGCCTTAATCGTTCCGGTATCTTCAAAGAGAGTGTGCTCGTCAATTTTTTTCTCTTCGAGGGCCGCCGTGCCAACGATCAGTTTAAAGATCGACCCCGGCGGATAAACACCTTCCAAGGTGCGGTTAAACAGCGGTTGATCGGCTTGCGTCAAATAGGCGGCGATCGGCAACGCGTTGTTGTCTTCAAAGTCCTGGGGATTAAATGCGGGCGTCGAGACAAGCGCCAAGACCTCGCCGGTTTGGGGTTTTAAAACGACGATAGCGGCCCGCTGCCCCCGGACAAGTTCGGCGGCTTTTTGCTGGAGTTCAAGATCAAGAGCGAGGGTCAAGGTCTGCCCGTCGTTTGGCGGCTGGACGGTAAGCGTTCGTAAGTACTGGCCGCGGGCGTCAACTTCAATCAGTTTTTTTCCCGGGACACCGCGAAGGTCACACTCAAATAATTTCTCAACGCCTTTTTTACCAGTTTTGTCGCCGAGATGGAGTTTGGGCAAGCAGTTGTCGGCGGCCAGATCGTGCTCGTCGGCGAGCTGCCGATAGCCGAGAATGGCGCCGGTTGCGGTTGGGGAATGGTAGGTCCGCCGGGAGAACAGCCGCTCGCCGTTTTTTTTAGTGTCGGCCGGACTGTTTTCGGCAAGAACCAGTCCCTTGCGGTCGACGATGGTGCCTCGGCGCGGTTCGATAAGGAGTTGCCGGATGCGGTTACTTTCCGAGAGACGGCGGTAGTAGTCGCCTTTGACAATCGTTAATTGAAACAAGCGGAGGCTAAGGACCGAAAATAAAAATATCAACAGGCCAAAAAAAACCAGCGCTTTTCCGTAATTTGACGGGCCGGTTCGTTCGCGGAACGAGAAGTCGCCGGGGCTGCCTTTTTGAAAAAACGGTAGTTTATTCATGATCCATAAGTGTTAATTAGGCAATGAAATATCCTTGGATAAAAAAACCGAGTAACGCCGCATGCAAAATAGCGAAAACGGAAGCGAGAAAAAACTTCACCCGCCGGGATTTTAACCGGCCCAAGAAAATGAAAAAAGACAAGGAAAAAAGCGCGTAACGCGGGAGGGAAGACAGAGTCCCGGTGAGTGTCGGTAAAATGAGATTGGCTAAGGAAAAAAGGCACAGACCAACGAGCGGCCGGTTTTTATTTTTTT
>JACQCK010000036.1 GCA_016201695.1 Candidatus Roizmanbacteria bacterium | reverse complement strand
GGGCGAAACGCGCCACCGCCTACCCGACAATCTTGACCAGGTGGCCGATACCAAAATTCATGAGCTTATTCGGGAGTACGTTGATAACCGTACCCGTTTGTCGGAGGAAGAGGCCGATGTCATTCTGGTTAATAAGATGAGCTCGTATATTTTGCGCGACCTTCGGCCGCGGCTTTCGGCCGATCTAAAGAAAGAACTCAACGGCGTCGAGGCGGCCTCAAACATTCTTTCACTCGCCAAAAAAGTCCAGGCTAAGTGGAGCGAGTATGAAACGGCCGATGAAGCCGGACAGAGCAAATTTGTCAAAGTAAAGTTTCATCTTCTCATCGGCCGGGCCGAGTACGGCGGAGCGCGGGGCAAAGTTGAAGGCGGCCTGTTTGGGCTTAATGAACGCCTGGCCCGCCAACTTGCCCAGCGCGAACTTTTTCGCGGTCAAGGTCTGCTGGCTAACGGCGTCGGCTACGTCGGCAATGCCATTTCCGACTTAGGGCTTTATGCCGGCGCCTATCTCGCCGGCGCCGGCGTTGCGGCCGCCAAGTTCGGGGTCAAAACTCCGGTGGCCGGGCTTTTTACCGTTTTTACCGGAGGTCTCGGCGGGACAACCGGCGCCGCCTTCATGAACATGCTCAAGGAAGGCGGCCTGGTCTACGAGACCCCGTTTGGCGGTAGAGAGGGTGTGCTGCACGGATTTGGGGGAAGATACACTTCAGAGTTCAGTCAGTTGTCGCGGGAAAACGCCAGTTCGCGCGAAGATCCGGCCAACACCCGCCGCCGCACCGAACTGCGTCAGGCCCTCGTGCCGCCCAAAGAATTTGCGACGATCGTGTCGGCGGTCGACGGCTTATTACAAAAAGAGTCGCTTACCGCCGATGAGCAAAAAGAGCTGATGTGGCAGCTCGCCGAACTCAAGGCGCGGTTGAGGCTGACCGACTTGACGAGCCGGCGCGACGGACTGAAGATGGGTATTCCGCAAAACTATATTAAATTCAGCGAGGGGCAGGAAAGCCAGCAGATGACGGAGCTTCGTTCGCGTCTGGTTGAAGGAAGGGTCAAGCTGGCCCGTGACCAGTCGGCGGCGGCGCTTGTTGCCGGCTTTGACACCAATGTTGCCTTGATGGAAGGACAGTTAAGAATCGGCAATCAGCGCGAACGCCTGGTTAATTGGCTTCACCGCGAAGGGCACTTCGCCGATGCCCAGGAGGCGTTACGGTTTTTTGACAATAACTTTAAAGACATCGGGATCACGACGGGCGAGTCGCTTGAGGCAAAGATGAAAAAATTAAAGTGGTTGAATCGAGGGCATGCCTTTATTTCCGCCACCCAAGTGATGCTCTTTTCGCCGTTTATCGGGGCAGGGATGAATGCCGTAATCGGCGAGGGAGTCAGCGCTTTGTCGCACCTGCAGCAAGGCGGACTTGGCGGAATCGGGAAGTATTTTCAGGACTGGGGCGATACGATCGGCGGCAACCCGCCGGTTACGACTGTCGGCGGACACCTGACGAGCGCCCTGTCGCCGCTGCAAAAGGCGACGCTGACGGTTCATAATATTTTAGCGCCGCCGCCGGACCTGACCGGAGTTCACGACACGTTGATTAACGGAGTCAAAGTCCAGATGCCGGGCTCCTTGCGTTACCAGGCAGACGGATCGGGGCATTCGTATCTTGTTGATATCCGCGACGGCAAGGTAACGGATATGAGCAACTATCATCTCTCCACAACGTCAACCGGAGCTTTGGCCGTAGGTGCGTCAAAGGACCTGACCGGTGACGGAGTTATTAACAGCGAAGACAATGTGATTGCCGAGAGCGGTTTTGCCAAAGTGATGAGTGATAATGGCATCACAATAAGCCGCGGCCCGGACGAGATTACAAATACGGTTGCTCACCTCATTAAAACCGGCAGCGTCCACGAGCAGGTGGTCGACTTTCACGGCACCCAGATCAAAATGGAACTGCCGGACGGCAAACTTCCCAACGGAGATTTGTGGCGCGCCGAATGGCGCGAGTACTCGCCGGGAAAGTGGGATCTTGTCGCTTTTGATCAGTCGACGCATGACGTTGTTAAACTGACCGATGGCCGGCCGGTCGTTTTTTTCAAAGATGTCAGCTTTGACTTTCAACACGGAAAGTATAACTATGATACCGACCCGAACCACAGTTTTGCCGCCAAGATGAATTTGAATTTCACCGAGCAGCATGTGGGCGGCGGAAAAGTGGTCGTAATTGATAATCAAGGGAAGGGGAGCGGTGAGTGGTTCCGGCACGAGACGGCGATTGACAACCGGCACTGGCACCCGGAAGACAGGCTTAAGCTCTACAACTGGAAAGTCGAGGGCAGCGGCAGCGACAAAGCGGTCGTCTTGGATATTACTTCGGTTGGGACGGTGCAGAGCCACGGCGATCAAGCCAAAGTCGGCGTCTACATCAGTCTGCCCGGGTTTTCCAAGCAGGGCATTTTTGTCCCGGCCGAGCACACCAATGGTCACCTGCAGGTCCGGCTTGATCCGAACTCGACGGTCAAATTGGCAAACGGTTGGACGGTCGGCGACTTGAGTAAAGCAATTCTCAATCAGGACGCCCTGAAAACTTTTGAACACGCTTCAGAGCTGACCGACCGCCGCGACATTTTTAATCTCGGGCTTGACGGTAAGTACGGTACGATTGAGGCGGTTTCTTTGGAAAAAACGGCCCACGGGATGGTCGCCCACGTCGGCGCCACCATTCTTGGCAAAAGCGACATTACCAAGGTGATCGACGGCCCGGGAGGAAACATTAAGATTCCCCAGATTTCGCTTAAAGATGGTATCGACGACATTGTCAAAACGACGACGCCGACCTTTAAGATGGACGGGCCGCCGATCAATATGGATCTTCATTTTATCCCGCTGCCGATGCGGTCCAATATCGAGCGAAGCGTCAAGGCGGGGACAGGCGAGCAGTCGCGCCAGCCGGCTCCCGGGTCCGGCAACGGGACTCCGCCGGCCATCACCACCTTGGGTCAGGGGTCGACGAACCTGTCCAGTCCTTTATTCGATCAGGGCGAAATGGGTCAGGTTTTAAATGGGGCGGGAATCAGTCTGGAAAACGCCGCCCAAAATGGCTTTACCAATGAAGCACAGAAAGTCCAAGAGGCGGCGGCGCGGTACGAACGGGCCAAACGCGAAAAACGGTCTGACGAAGATCTGACGGCCGCGTCCGCCGAACTCATGGAGGCTTTGGAAATTTTGAATAAGGCAGAGGCCAAGAAGGAGAACGATGAAAAGAAGCGAAGCGGGCAGTCACAGGCGCGAAGTGATAAAGAATTGGAAGAGGGAGTGGCGAAAAAAACGCTCGGTCAGTTCACCCAGATCAATGCGGTAATTGAAACGGCCATCGAAACTAAGATAAAAGAGACCACCAGGCCGCTCACCTTGCCTAGCGTTGATGGCGAGCCCGATCTTAACGCCATTCGGCAACAGTATCGGGATCGGCGCGACGAGACGCTGACCCGTTGGGGCCGGCAGCTGGATCAGGATCTGGCCGGGGCGGCTTCGTCTAGTTTGAGGCGCGGTTTGAGTACAGATGAGTTCAGAAATCGTTGGGACGGAAAAACGCCGGCTGACTTTGGTAATGACACGGCGAAAAAGGATTTCTTGGCAAAACGTTATAGCGCCCATTATCTTGCGGAAATGAAAAAAATGATCACCGCGGTTGAAGAGAAAAATATCGCCGGCCAGGTCCGCGCCGCTTTGGCCGACGAGGACAGCCGGATAGTCGGTAATATTGATCTGGTCCGTCAGGCGCGGCCCGTCGCGACGGCCCAAGCAGACGCAGAGATCGCCGGTCTGACTAACCCGACTTTGGATCAGCGGGCGGCAATAGTTCTTCGCGCCATTGAAACAGGCGGCCCGCCGATAGCGCGGTTAACCCGCCGACTAAGCCGTAAGACAAACCGCGAGTCGGTCAAAAAATATCTAGAGTTAAAAGACAGAATGAAGGTTAAAGTGCAGGAGGAGCTCGCCAAGCCAGAGGTGCAAAACCGCATCAACCAGCGCAGCCTTCGGATTGAAGAGCAGATTGGCGTTTGGGAAAGCGAAGTGGGTAATCCGCCGCGGTTTCCCGGGCTGATGCAGGCTTTGAAAGCAAAAGAAGCCGGGTTGGGCGAGGCGGCTTTCGCGCAAAAGCTTGAGCGTTTGAAAACACAGTTTAATACTCTTCTTGCGTTGTCAAATGTCGATATGCAAGAACGAATAAAAAGTTGGTATGCCAGTCTTTACTCCCGTTTAAGCCCGGGTAGTCCGGTTGAGGTAACGGTTCAGGCGGACGGTACTTTTCGGGTAAAGGTCGGGAATCTAGTTGACAATATTCACAGTAAAGCCGAAGCGGCCAAAATGCTAATCGCCGATCAAATAGAAAACGAGATCTACGAACAGATTTACTTAACGTCGGCCAGTCCAGGTTCGGTCAGGCAACAGACCGATAGCGACAGGACGGCGGCCCTTAACAGTTATGAACTGTTAAAAACGCGTTACCACGTTCAACCGTTGACTGACGGGTACTGGCATTACTACTTTGGTCAAGCCGGTGATCAGACATTGCAAACGCCGTTTTTACCAAAGCCGCACGGACGGATTTATCTCAATACCTTAAGTACCTTTGCCCCGCCGGTAATGCTCAAGATTATCGAAAAACTTGAGGAAAGCAACCGGGGAAAAATAAGCACTGATAAAATCAAGGTTCAGATGAAGATGGTCAGCCCGGATAAATTGCTGCCGCTGATGCAGGGAAATAACCCGTACGATGACCAGTTCCGGCCCGATAAAATCGTTCTGTACTTCGACCAGAAAGATACAGAATATATTGTTCATCTGATTAAAGAAATCTATGGGGATACTCAACTCAATCCGGGCTTCAGCCCGTCCGGACGGACGCCGTTCTTGGCCGGGGTACTGAAGGGCGATGACGGGCGACCGATGCGGGGTGTCGCCTTTGCCGAAGAGCCGCCCCATGATAAAAAGTCCTATGGCGAGATTGTGGCGACGGCGCTGACCAACCTTGTCGCCCAGGCGGCGGTCGACCGCGCGACTATTACCAACGATTATATTGACAGCAATCTTGATAAAAAATTGGAGGAGATTGGTCTTGATCCGGCCCATCCGTTCCTTTTTCGACAAGACCGGAACTCACAGTTCCAAAGCCAGGTCCGGGTATTCCTGGAAAGTAACGTCATAAATTATGGCGGCAGTGGTTGACATTATTTTTAATTTCGACTAACATCAAAGTATGACAGACGATATGGCGGTTAAGGATCAGGTGGCGCTGGTTTCGTTTGTTGACGACCTGATCAAAGCCCGGCCCGATCTCAAACTAAAGCCGGCAGAAATCCCGGCCGTCCGACAGACGCTTTTGCAGGAAGTGAATGAGGCGATTAATACCCACCTTATCCAGGTGCTCCCGGACCAGGATCAGCAGGAGCTTGACGTTTTGCTCCAAAAAAACGCGACCGACGTCGAGCTCAACGCCTTTTTTAGCCAAAAAATTCCCGATCTGTCAACGGAAATTGCAACCGCGCTCCTCAACTTCCGCGCCGCCTACCTGTTACCGGTCAATAAAGATCAGGCGGCGGCTCTAAAAGATTTCGCTGCCAGCCCGCCGCCCCCGGCGGCAAAACCCGCCCCGGCCGATGAAGAAATCCTGCCGCCCCCGGCGGCCTTACCGAAAAAATATCCGCCGCCAGCCCCAACAGCCGCGCCGGCGCCGGTTGATCAGATAATCAACTGAACCGCTGCGTTTTTTTAAGATCATGTAATAGGAGGGGAAGGAGACGTTTGCAGTTGCCGTAGATTGTAAGCCGCCTCTGTAAACGGAGTCCGGTCAAAGACGACCTCGCCGGATTCACTAAAGATTTTGTTGACTAATGAAATAGCCACAACGTCAAGCGGTGCGTTAGTCGCTTCTCTTAAATCAAAAGAGCTTCTATTGACAGATATGAAATCGAAATGAACTAATTTACCGATATTTATTTTGACTCCTGATTGCAATTCAAGAGTACATGGGCGATAATCTACCATTTTCGGATTACTTAAGGATTTAATCGCGGCTCTATTGGCGGCAAGGGTCGCGCCGAGTTTAATTTGATCTTGGCGGTTATTCATGTCTTTTTCCATTTGCCGCGCCGCATCATTGTGTGACAGTTTGGGATAGAGCGATACTCCGATTGTTCTAAGTTGAGCTTCTCTTCGACCGTCACTGACTGGCGTTTGGATAATGGTTTGAATGGCGCTGATCTGTTGCTCAATGGCCGAAGTGGCGGCCCGGACTTCGGGCGAAAGCTGGTCGACGTTGGGGTTGCGAGGGCTACTCAAGGCTCCTGCACTTGGTTTTGATGTCGCTGGCTGTAACAGTTCTTCGCGGGTGAGGATGGAAATACCAAAGTCGTCATAGAATTGTTGGATGCCTTTTCTTTTGAAATCATTATCACCCGGTTTTGCCGCATAGCGGATGGCGGCTGAAAAAAAAGTGAGAGGAACGCAATTTTTACCGTCAAACTGAAGATTCTGAAGTTTACCCAGAATTGCCTGGGGCGGGAGTTGAGGGTCATCGGCCAGAGCGAGATCATAGGCTCCGTTTAGGAGCATTTTACCGGCAAGAGCATTGCTTAAAGCTGTTTTACCCGGAGGCGTAGCCGCATTAAACCATTCTCGGAAAAGATAGCCGTCGAGTTCGCTTTGGGGAAGAAATATTTTGACCAAGTCACCGGGTTTGTTTAAATCATACTTTTTACTTACGGGGTCAAACTTTGATTTCAATTCTTGCAGTCTTCTTTGCTGGTATACTTGCCAGTCTTCAGTCACATTCAATTCTTCATCATATTCCTTATCGGGGCCGCTATGAGCAGGATTATATATTCGTACCCGCCATTTTCCGTCGGCTCTTTTTTCCGGTCCTTTCAATAACAAAGCAGCATGACCGTTGTTTCCTCCTATCAACCAGACAACGTAAGGTAGCCATTCCGCTCTGCCCAATCGGAAAAACCATTAATGGTGAAATAGACGTTTTCGATAGCATCTCGGTTGGGCGCGCTAAGATAGATTCCCGTTTGCGCGTCGGTATACTTCTTGGCCGTTGCGTTTTCCGGTTGTTCGATTCCCTGATTTTTTATCCTTTTGCGTAAATTAGCGCAAAAAGCAGTGGCTGCCCGTAAGTTTTCTGTCGACAATTGTTGAAATCTTTCGTTAGAAGGAAGAGACAATAAAGTAGAGGGAGGTTTTCCTTTTGGAGACGGTGGAACGTTTATCGTACTACTGGCATCGGCTTTGATTTTGTCGATAAGCTTTTTGATATCAACGCTGTGCGACAGGAACTCGATCTGACGGATCTGGGCTAAGGTGAGGGCCGGATTTGGTTGCTGAAGCGCCTGTTCTAAATTCTGTAAACGAGTTTGCCAAAGTGGGTTTGTTACATCATCGTCAACGGCGGCACGCATGTCGTTAATATTTTCCAATTGTTCCGGCGGCTTGACGGGCAGTAAGACTTCTTCGGGATTGCTTGATTTGACGTAACGTTGTTGGTCGAAGGTAATAAAAAGCAAGATGCCGGTATGGTCCTGGGCGTCGAGCCAGGCCTTAATGAGGTTGGGGTTGTGGCGATGGACCCGCAGGACTACGTCGGCAAGCTGCCGGTAAAGTTGGGCCTGTTTTTCCGGAATTGGCGACGAGGCGGCTGCCAAAGCAAATAAACCGGAGTCGCCGTCGGTTGACTGCTCGCCGTTCATAAACCGGGGCAGCGGCTGTGCTGATGAATCGCCGATTGCGTAGACATGGGGGACAACCCGCGGATTCGCCTGTGCGTCAATGCCTCCGTCCGGCAACTCTTTCGTATTGATAAAAAATGACTCGGTTAGTTCCAGCTCTTTTAGTTCGTCGGGGGAAAGAGTGATTCTGGCCGGTGGATTGTCAACATAAAAGATATGATTGGCGATAACCGGGCCGACCACTTTTTGAAATCTGGTGTTCAGGCTTTCCGGCCCGGGCGGCTGATTTTCCTGTGCCGGCAAGGGCGAATTGTTGACGGGTGGATTAGCCGTGGCAGTCGGTTGCGGGGTAGGCCGGGGTCTTGTTGTTGGTCGGCCGCGGACAAAGTCGAGATAGTATTTTTCTTCGTCAAGTAAATTATTTTGGCGGTTGTTATTGTTGGCTTCGTCAGCGACTTGCTGCGGTTGGGTTTTGAAATGGGCTTCGGCATCGCTTAGCTGGGCGGCGATAACTTGTGAGTCGGTGCCGAGTATGGCGGCGTACCACTGGATAATGTCCAGGTCGCCGCGCAGGCGGGCGTAGTCAACCGTCGCCGCGCCGCTTGGATCGCGGACGGTATAAGCGGTAAGAATATCGGCGACAAACTGTTTGAGATTACTGTTTTTATCCTTGCCGGTAAAGTAGTGGTCATACATGGCGCGGATGTCTCGAGCATTGAGCGCGGCCCGGTCTTTTCCAAAAACTACTTTACCGATCCGGCCGGAAGCGGCCGTCCATTTTTGGCTGTCGGCGGCGGCGAGACCGGTTTGGGAAAAGTCTTGGGTAAAAACGGCCAGATTGTCGTTCGCCCAGCGGTCGGCGGCCGCCTCAATCTGATCCCGGGCAACCCCGTGCCGGAGTTGACGTTCGCGGGTTGAGGCATCATCATAGGCTTGGTAATCACGATTTTCAAAAGAAGCAACTGTATTGACGGTGAGCGACGGGAGATTGGTATTTTTATCAAGCGCCGCGCCGCCTAAAAGAAGGCGGGTGCGAAGGCCGGTAAAATTATGACTATAGCCGGGGAGTTCTGCCGACGCCAAACGGTTGCTGTTTAGTAACTGTTCTTGGACCATAACTATACAATTATAATATAGCAGATTTTTGGCGTTGTCATTTTGATTTCGGTCAAGATCCTAAAAGTAGTTGTTACTCGTTGTCAACGCCGAGTAGCCGGAGGACGACTTCTTTTTTGTAGCGGCGGTCGCCGCGCGAGTTGATGCGGATTGCGGGCAGTTTGCCTTTTTTTCCCCAGCGTTTTATTGTCAGCGAAGAAACGCGTAGGAGTCCGGCCACTTCTCGAATAGTCAAAAGATCGGGAAGATCATGGAGTGATACTCTTGGCGCCGGTTTAGATTTGACTGACATAGTCTGATTATAAAACTTTTGAAAAAGATTGTCAACATCATTCAAAATCAATGGTTGCCGCCACTTCGGAGGTGGCGATACTTGACATGCGACGGGCGATGTTTTAAAGTAAGTGTAACTATGGCAGAGCCGGCTCGCGATGGCCAACCGGTAAGGGTGGCTTTAGGTCCGAGTGAAATGGTAACCGATCAACGCGATTGGAGCCCGATGCGGGCCGCCAGATATCTTTGTGCTGCCCGCGGCAACCCCGCCGCGCTTGACCCGAATGTCCGAGTAGAAATGCCGTCGTCACCCCAACAACCAGGCGACTACAACTGGTTGGTTAACTGTTCGGCCAACGAGCGATCGAATGTAAGTCAAACTACTCCTGATGAAGCGATGAAGAAATGGAGCGATTATTTAAAAAATAACAAAGTCGTTTTAAAATTGATGGGAGTTGGCGATAGCGAAAAAATCACTCCGGAAATACAAAACAGAATCGAGTCCCACCTGAAAACGTATTTCACCGAAGATTACAACGTCAAAATAGATCAGGTGATCGAAGATATAAAAAGGGCTTATCAGAATAAGCCGGACGAACTCAAACACGATTTTGCCGGATTAAAAATGTTCTGCCATATGTTCGGTAAAGTTTCCGGCGACGCGCTGGCGAACTCTCTTCTTGCCGAAACGGCCGTTGCCGGCCAGTCGTCCGATTTAATCAAACAGATGGCCGACAAGATCAACGCCCCCGACGAGCAGGATAAAGGAATTCTAGACCGTCTGCGCGCCCTTTTCCAAAAATCTCCGGCCGGAGAAAACCGGCCGAGTCATGACGCCGGTCCGTATGTCTTCGAAAAAGCCGGCCACGGACTGATGAAGGTCTCGCAGGACGCGGCGACTATGGTTGAGAACGATCAAATCGCCGCCGGCGTCGTCTACGACGGCGTGAGCCAGGATGCTTTTAAAAATGACGGTTCGGAAGGATTGGATCGCGAAAAAGTTTTGGCGCACCGCCAAGTCCTTGAGGAAGCGTTACGTATTTTTAAAGAGTCGCTCAACGGAGGAGCGAGCTACCAAGGAGCGGTTGAGAAAGCCAACGCCTTCCTCGCCGGTAAGCCGCTTTCGGAAACGATGTCGACGGCTTATCGCGTCAAGAACAAAAACGGTCAGGATAAACTGACTTTCGGCACCGTCGCCGATGCCGGGATCGTCGTCGTTGGCGACACGGTCGAGTGGTTGTCAGAGCGGTCAACCGAAGGAGGTATCAGCGAGTGGATAGGAAAGGGAAAAGGGGAAATCCAATTGAAGGAGCGGTCTATTCCCAGTTCGGCGGTCGTGATTTTGTGCTCCGACGGTCTGTACAAAAATCTCGGCCAAGAACGGCTGGATGCTTTGTTAAATAATCTGAAAGGTAAAAGCCGGGAAGAGGTAAAACAGGCCTTACAGCAGGCCGTCGATGCGATCCACGGGCCGGGGCAGGACGATGCTTCATTCGTCTTGCTTTGAGGCGGGTTGTAAAAAAATCCGGCAGCTGCTAGACTGACAATAATGAAACGGGGTGAAATTGCGACACTGCTTGCGATCGGGGCGTTAATAGTCATCGGCGTTTCTACGGTAGTTTCTTCCGTCTTCTTAAAAAACCGCCAGACGCAAACAACAAAAGCGTCAGGAACACTGCTTGAAAATTGTGATGATAATAACTGGTACTGTGCCGGTGAGTGTGCCGATCCAAACGTTCGGCAGATTTTTAGCGACACCTACAAAACACCGCTTAACCCGGCGCTTACCTGGCGGACGCAAAAAGCCAGCAACTGCAAAATCACCGTTGACAGATGTTCTAGTACAACCGTCAACGACTGTGGTGGGGTACCGTCGAATCAACAGGTAGGATCAGCTGGCGGCGGGGGAGGCAATAGCCCCAGTACCAGCGCCCCCGGCTGTTTTCATCTTGACGCCAAAGTCACCCCGGAAAAAAACGGCAACGGCTACAAATTCAATACGAACATAATATTTAAAAGCGACGGCGGCGACGGCAGCATTCAGCTTCAGAGGAACGGCCGGCAGGTCGCCGGTTGGAATACGTGGAGCCGGGGGGCGATAGGCGACTATACTTACGAACCGGCCTGGACCGGCAGCAATCAGAATTTCATCAGCCAACCGGTAAGCGGCGAACAGTCAATGCAGGTTACCTATAAAGGAATTGTCGCCAACGCAACAACCTGTCCCAACGCCACCTCGACCATAAGCTGCACTTTTTCAGTTGACAGCGGCGGAAATGCGTCTGCCTACTGCGGTAATGCGCCGCCGCCGCCGAACCCGGCTGCGACTAAAGCGCCAGGAAATGCCCGATTAAATGGCTCGACGCCTGGGGCAACACCACCGACAGGAGCAGCCGGGTCGGACGGCTCTGCTGATGCTCCAACTGATAGCGGTCCTGAGCCGACTTGCGAGATAGAATTAGATGCGGCCAGTAGTCAAGAAGTAAATGAAAAAATTTTTATAATCCCAAAAAATATACGGGACAATGTGGGAGAGATGAAATATTCCCGTATTCAGATAGGAGTAACCGGCGGGTACGTAAGTGAGGGAAATGGCAAAAATTCGATAGAAACACTTCGTGATTGGAATGAAAAAGATGGTTATTTTCCTGAAAAAATAAGCTGGACACCGACGAAAGCTAGATACTATACGTTTATTATGACTGTATATAAACCATCGGGTTGGGCAGGGCGATGTACGAAGTCTGTTGAAATAAAAGAAAAAGCCAAGACAACTCTGTCGCCGTCATTGACGCCGGCGTCAAACCCGATAACCGAGGGGTCAGTAAACTATCCGCTGCCAACGCCGCCGCCGCCGACCCCGACTCCGCAGTTTATGCTCTACGATGCGACTACTCCTTTTGACGCCAAAATTACCGTCAATTTTCCGGACAAAGACAGCGTCAACAAAGCGGTCATCGAGAAAGTGAAAAATAACAGCACACTGCAAGAGTATATTCGTTCTATCTTAGGTTGTTCTAGTTTTAATGTTGCCATAGAAAAGTCGATCGTTACAGTATTGCTTAAGGAATATCATGATTATTTCTGGAACGATTTTATTGATTTTAGGTCCCTTAATTTTATCAATAATACTACTGCAGAGACGGAAATTAATTTACAAGGAAGAAGAAAAGATTTTATTTTAAACGATATTGCCAACCTTACAGTATTCTATCGCGCATCTTGCGAGGGTAATACAAACCAATCATATGGGGGATTTTTTATCGGAGGTATAGCGAGTAATTACAATAAAGAACAGCCGGATATTGCTAAACGTCTGTGGGCAAACGGTCAGAAAAATATCAAGTATACTATTACAGCTAGTGATTTTAACTCTTTGAATAAATAGAAAATATGTTAATAAAATATTCAAAACTGCTTAAGATCGGGCTTGTGATCGGGTTGGCTTTGTTGATCGTCGTCAATTATTCGGGCGAAGTCTTTGTCGCCGGCACACCGCAAATGCGGAATGATGTCGGCGCGCGGATCGCCGGACTGCCTCGTGCTTTAAGGGTTGATTTTAACACGCTTTTGGCGAAAGTTATGCCGTCAAAAGACCAGCCGCTCATCCGTATCGGCGAGGCGACGTATGCCAAGACTACCGCCGAAGGCTCAACGACCTACCTGGACCTTAAGAATATGACGGTTGAAATCACCTGGGTCAAAACGAAAACGGGGAAACGGATGCCGGTCATGACTCCCAAAGGGCAAAAGCCGCGTCCGGACCTGATCGAATATATTATCAACAATTACTGATTGACAGATTTTTTTCTGTTAAGATAAATTTATGTACCTTGGCCCGTTTTATTTAGACACCAAAGAAATATTTCTGATACTGGCGGCGTTTTTGGTCGCCTTGGCCTGGTTTTTCTGCTGGGATATCGTCTGGTTTGATAAAAAATCACTGTTGACCATCATTATTCTTGTCTTACTGACCAAGGGTCTGCTGCCGGCGATCCATAACGAAGCTTTTTTTATCCTGGCAATTGTTACCGTATTTCTGACTCTCTATCTGCCCGTCTTTTCCGTCGTCCTTTTTTACTTCCTCTCCTTTGTCCTTTTCCGGCTCCTGAAGGTGATATAAAATCGCCGCCACCTCCGAAGTGGCGCTTAAATTAGGCCTATACGACAATCTTAATTAAGACGTTAATTTGAGTGTTGCCGCCACCTCCGAAGTGGCGATTGTGGACTTTAGTCCATTGCGGCGGATAAAAATTATCGTAACAATATGGCATGCCCAGTCGTAAGATTACTTTTGCCAACGGCCGGATTTACCATATCTACAATAAAACCCTAGAGAAAAAACACTTATTCGATAATCAAAAATTGGGTTATCTTTTTCTGGACCTTATTTCTTACTATCGTTCAACAAAGGCAACGTTGCGATACTTGCGCTTAAAGGAGCTGAATAATTATTTGGCGGTTGTTAAGCGAAAAGACTGCTCTGACCCAAAGTTTTATCGGGTTGATTTAATGGCCTACTGTCTCATGCCTACTCATTATCACTTGCTTTTAAAACAAACGGCAGAAAATGGAGCGATGCGCTTCATGGCCGATATCATCAATTCGTTTACGCGCTATGTAAACATTGCGACCGAAAGAAAAGGGCCGATTTTTCTTACCCAATTTAAGGCGTCATACATCAGAGCCGAAGACGAACTTAAGCATGTTTCCCGCTACATTCATTTAAATCCATATTCAGGCGGCCTAGTCCGGAATTACAGTGATCTTCTCGATTATCAGTTTTCCTCCTTAAAAGAATACGTAAAATTGACAGCCGAACCTTTGAGCGCCACTTCGGAAGTGTTGAGTTTGTTTCAGGCCGACAGAACAAGGTATAAACGATTTGTGTTGTCCAATGCCGAATATCAGAAAAGGTTAGAGCGGGCGAAGAGACAGTCTAAATAACACTTCGGAAGTGGCGGGGGAGTTAGGGTTCTCTTAATCATTGACAAAGCCCCAAAATTATGATTTACTAAAAGAAATTATCCGGCCGTTTTCGCTGTAAAATTGAAATGAGAAATAAAATATTTCCTTTTTTGATCGCTGCTTTCCTCGTCGGACTCTTTTTCCTCTCGCAAATGAACAAGCCGGTTTGGGCGACAAATTATAATTGTACAAAGCATCTATGGAATAGTCCACAATGTAATCTCGGTAACCTTAAAGAGACAACACAGTTTTGTTCAGACACAGATCAGAGTATCGGATGTACTTCAGTTGATAGCACTGGGCTAGGTGATGGTTATGATATTTCGTGTGTAGAAGATAATGAAAGCTGTGCGCCGACTCCAACTCCTGACCTTAGCAAATGCATCCAAGGAACTAGTCCCGACTTCAAATATAATGAGTGTGTAGCCTGTAATAAAAGCCATGCAGTATGCCAAAATGATTCTGGTTATAGAACGGGAGATGATAAAGAAGATTCAGCGTGTGCAAGCTGGTGTAGCAATTCTGCGCCGACGCCTACCAAAGGTCTGGCCAATACGCCGACCGCGGCGCCGGCGGCCGGCAGTCCGGCGACCGCCCAAATCCCCCAGATCCCCGGTTACGGCTTCGAAACGTTAGCGGCTGGCGCGCTGCCGACAGTCACCGGTTCTGACCGCTGGTGGTTCTGGAACGGCGGCGGCAGTCAGGTAAGCGATTTTTCAGGAGCGGTCGTCAATTCCGACAAACACAACGGCAACAACAGCGTCAAGCTGCATGTCGGCCACGCGCCCGGGCCGTTTGGCTCGGTTGCGACCATCAACTACCCGACGGTGACGACCGTTTATAACAATAAATTTTTAAAGTTTAGCGCCTGGGTCAAGACTTCGGCCGGCGGCAAAGCCCAGCTGAATATCGTTTACACCGACAAAGACGGCGTCCGTCAGACCTACTGGGTGCCAAGTCTCTCGCCGTCAATCATCGCCCTAGACTTGACCAAGCTGGAGACGCCGTGGGTGCAGATTCCGTCCGACGCCAAGGGAGTCGAGTGGAACGCAGCGGTGACCGGCGCCGACGCGGATATGTGGATTGATGACGCGTATGTGACTGATATTCCCAACTGTTCGAATGTCACCGGGCCCACCTTGTTCGGCCCCGGACAGAACATTACTTTTGAAGGTGATTTTTCCGCGCCGGTCGGCAACGCGGCCCAGATACTTCTTGGTAAAAACGGCACCGTAGACGTCTCGTCGCCGACTCTTCAGATAACTAGCAATAATCAGCGGTTGGCTTTTAACTTCACGACTCCGTCGACTTTGTCGTCAGACCCTTATGATATCTATTGCCGCGTCTGGAACGACGGCATTGCCGAGGCGCGGGGCAACACCGCCTATGTCGATCAGCTGCCGCGCTATGCCGCCGAAGGGCCGGGCGGGGGCTATGTCGCCGGCCGGGTCGCCAATACCTACAACTTTTCCGGAACGCTGGTATACTACTCGGTTACGCATCCGGGGGGTGATATTTATTCATATAATTTGGCGTCTAAGACAATCAGACAGTTGACCGACCGAAGCGGATCCAACACTTATCCTTCATTTAGCCGTGATGGTTCAAAAATATTATTCCAATCAAACAGGGATGGAAATAACGAAATATATCTTATGAACAGTAACGGCAGCGGCCAGACCAATCTGTCAAAGAACGCCGGCGATGATGTCGTGCCGATTTTTAGCCCGTCGGGCAGTACGGTTTTTTTCGGCTCCGATCGGGATAAAGGCCTAAATAAAGAATGGGACATATATTCAATGGACACAAGCGGCGGTCAGGTAAAAAGAATAACGACAACGGCCAGTGATAAAAATACTTGGGTTGTAGACATATCAAAAGACGGCAAT
>JACQCK010000043.1 GCA_016201695.1 Candidatus Roizmanbacteria bacterium | reverse complement strand
TTCTTGAGTATCAAGGTCTAAGGTCGTCACGACCTTGAGTCCGCCTTCCTCAACGGTCTTGATGCCGTAGAGAGACTCGAGATAGGACTTGACATAGAAGACAAAGTGGGGAGCGTGGATATTGGTTTTGGGGGGGGAGATGTGTAAGGCGTCATCTAAGGCCTGGTGGTAATCACTTTGCGAAATATATTTCTGCTGAACCATCTTTAATAAAACGTCGTTACGGCGGGCAATAGCCAGATCGGGATTAACGTACGGCGAGTAAAATGATGGTGCCTGGGGAAGCCCGGCCAAAAAAGCCGCCTCGGAAAGAGAGAGATCTTTGGCGTGCTTACTAAAATAAGTCCGCGTCGCCTCCTCAATTCCATAAGACGAGCCGCCGTAGGCGACCTGGTTAAGGTACATCTCAAGGATCTGTTTTTTGCTGAAAAGTCTTTCTGTCCAAAGCGCGAGAATAATCTCTTTTACTTTTCGCTGCACCGTACGCTCGGGACTTAAAAGCGCCGACTTCACCAGCTGCTGCGTAATGGTTGAACCGCCTTGAAGGGTTTTTTGGGTAATCATGTCTTTAACGGCCCGCAGAATTCCGGAGTAAAAAGACACGCCGTTATGGCGATAAAAATCCTTGTCTTCGATGGCAACTGCGGCTTGAGAAATATAGGGCGGGATATCGTCAACTTTGATTGGTGTACGGTTTTGCTCCCGATAGATTTCATACAACAGCCGGCCGTTCCGATCATAAATATGGGTCGATAACGGATAGTTAACCTTCCCGATATTGGAAGGAGACGGAAGACCCTGGACAAAAAAATATGATTGTGCCATAAAGACAACGATCAAAGTCAGCACACAGCCGAAAAGAAAGTACTGGATCTTAAGCGCTAAAGAAACAAACACATTCGGATATGAAAAGTATTGGACTTTCTTTAAAAAAAACGGCATTTTAAATAGCGACCTGACTCTATA
Organism: Candidatus Roizmanbacteria bacterium; assembly: GCA_016201695.1. Classification (GTDB taxonomy): domain Bacteria; phylum Patescibacteriota; class Microgenomatia; order UBA1406; family GWC2-37-13; genus JACQCK01. The sequence goes on along the minus strand of JACQCK010000043.1, from coordinate 5,803 downwards.
GATATACTTTATGCTTTTGTTCAAAAATAAGTTCATGTAGTAAGTCGGGTGGGGAGTGTCTGATTTCTTTTTTGGCAATCTAAAGAACCGCAGAAAAAAAGTTAGAAAAAGCCATTGGATACCATCACCGAGGAAGATACAAAAAATGACAAAGGAATATGCTAATCTGTAAACCCAATTAAATAGTGATTGAGGTAGCAGTCTAAAACGCCTTTTTGAGCCTCTTTTCATGGCCAACATTTTAGCAGATACTACAGGGTTAATCAATTAGAACGACGGTATTTTGGTCAGGCGCGCTTTCACAACGAGACGATTCCATAAGGTACCTGGCGGAACACAGGTAATCAGAGTCAGATAAGCCGCGTCGGTTTGCTGCTCCAATACCGAAACCTGGTCAGGCTTCACAACAAACATATCATATACTTCATAGCGATAGGTTGTATCGCCGACAGTAACCCCAATTTCGTCGCCTTTGTTTAGCGACGGAAGATAGGTAAACAAAGTCCGATAGTCATGACCATTATAAAGTTGCGGCAGACTGGAGTGTCCAAAAATAACCATGTTACCGTACTCTCCGGGTAACGACCGGGGTAAAAACTGTACCAAGCTTTTCGCCAAGTCTTCTCCTCCAACCACTACCTTCGCCTCTTTTATCCCCAGCTTAGGAATTGACAAAACATAGCTTTTTATTTTAAAGTCACCAACCGATTGGGGCTGCTTGACTGAAGGAAACCACAGGCTCGCCTGGGTAAAGTCGCGCAAGTTATTGGAAAATACATTGTAATTTCCGAGTACCGCGCCGGCCTTTTCGAGCGACGACGCGAGCGACGACCGCGGCACCGGACTCCTGAAACTCCGCTCAATAAACAGCTTGGAATAGATTTCGAAAGAGATTATCGGGTAAAGAGACCAGAACAACAAAAATGCGCCGGCCGTCAGCGAAAGGTAAGAAGCATAATGAAAGGCTTTTCGGGAAGAAGAGTTGTTCTGCTTTACGTACCGATATAACGACATATATATTTATGATATAGAACCTACAGACTGGCAATCTCAACTTTGATGTTTTTGGAAAAAAAAGGAAGTGTTTCGCTCAAGCCAAAAAAAGCTTTTCTGTTGGTAAGCGTATAACCTTGGGCGTGAAACTCATTTTTGATTATCCGATCGGCTGTTTTTTTATCCCTACCTTTTAACCGAGCGACAACGGCGGCGGTCTCAATTTCTTTCATTGCCCGACCTTTAATCGCCACGGTTAAGGTAACCGCTGTTTTCTTTTTGGCTACTTTTGTAAATGCATAGTCAATCTTTGAACTGTCCAGTTTGAAGCCAGCCGGAATATCTTCTTTCACCGCTTGAACTAGTTGTTTTAAAAGATCGTTTTTTTTGTATATATAGTAAAGGTTTTCGGCGGTCGCAGTCAGGCTGACACTGCTTGACTCCTGACCTATCTCTTTTGAGGCGTGAATATCGGTTAAATTGCTTTCGGTCAAGTCTTCGATGATACGCTCACCTTCATCAACCGGTGCCGGGTTGCTCTTTTCGTTTGTTTTTACTTTATTTAAAATCTTTATTTTTAAAGTTTCAACGTCATTTTTGCTTACGGTCTGAATCTGCTTTTTTACTCCTCCGACAAACGCCGCTTCGTTTATGGCGTAATAAATCGTCTGTGAAAGGTCGTCAATTTTAAAGCGTTTGTCTTTATCCAGATTGTATTCACGGCCAATATTACCCGCGGTAACCGCGGCCTTGATTTTGCCGGGAATCGGCGCGTTAGTTGTACTGTTGACGGTGGCGGCCGGCGCCTGGCTGTCAATATCCAACGTAAATTTCAGTCCGCCGCTATCAAGCGTTGTCCCGGCTTTAAAAGTTTTTACTACGTCCTCAAGATTATAAATTGTTACTTCACCTTTGGCCTTATCGCCGATATCGCGCTGCCCTGTCGTTTCCGCCGACTCGGTAAGAGTAGCCGATTTGGTCGCTATGGAAATCGGCAGAAAGGAGCTGTCAGTGGGGTCGCCCGACGCTTGAAGAGAAACCGATCTGTCAATTGTTTGTGACGGCATATAGACCTGCACTCCGGCCGTATGCAAAAAATATTCATTGAGAAAAATACTAAAAACAATCAGTATTAAACCGGTCACGGTCAGTATCGGCAGGGAAAAACGCGCCGGGAACAGTTGCGGCCGCTTAATTTTTAAAAACAGCTTCCGTAAATTTGTCAGTAAACTTTCCTTTGGCTCGACGATAATGGCCTCCTCGACTTCATCTGGTTTCGGTTCACTTGTGTCCTCTGGTTCCGCCACATCCTTGCCGATAACAAACCCCATGACTTCATTGTCGTTGGCCGTTGTCTCTGACTCGTTTTCTGTAACCGCCTGACTTTTTCCTTCGGCGATCTGCGTTTCAAAAAGAGATACCATACCATCAAGGATTTCATCCTCTTTAATTATTTCTACTTTCGGCAGTTGAATAAACAAATCTTCGCTCCAGCGGTGGGTGACTATTTTTGTTGACTCATGGTCCAGGTCGTGCGAGTTGTAGAGTACCATTCTTGAAGGAAGGAGGATTTTGCCCTTAAGCTCGGCAAAAACCATTTCTAGGTCGGCAATTAAATTTTCCGAACGGTTAACACTCTTGCCAAAAACGCTTTTGCCACCTTTATAAACAAATAAATTCATAAATTTTGTATCCATTTCAACCACGATTGCCGTCAGTGGCGACTCATCACGACGTTCCAAAAACTCCGCAACGGCTTCGTAGGCCTCAATATAACCTAGCGCCTTCAGTTCGATACTCTTAACGAGTGTTTTAATAACGTCGAGGTTGTGTTTTTTAATCTCCTTAGTATGCTGATCGATAAAGTGGCTATAGACAAAAAAAATCGTGTCTTTAAAGTTAGCCCGAGTTCTGCCCTCAAGTTTAATTAACATTTCGTCAACGTCTTCGCAAATATTTTCCCAACCGTTGGTATAGTTAAACGGTTCCCTATCAAGAAGATGAATAGCATTCTTATCCTGACGCATTGCCAATCCGATCCCGCTTTCTTCTTTTAGAAATAAACCCAGAAAGGTGGGCCGACGGTCATTTTTTTTGGCAAAGAAAGGTAGTTGCATAGGCTATAAATTATTCTACTCTATATTGTTTAAAAAGTTGGGTCACACCCTGTTGGGCAGTGTTTAGTGCCTCCTTGTAAGAAACGCCCTGAATCGTGGCGTTGACGGCATTTTCGATGTACTGGACTACACCATCATTTAAACCATGATCATACGTTCGCGCTATCATCGGCAAAGAGGAATATACGTCGGCCTGCTTGATTACCGTACCGATATATTCGTTCTGGACAAGGGTCGCGCCCAAATCGACCCGCGAATACGGTTCGCCAAATAATCTTACTTTGCTCTCGTTTTCATAGAGTTTGGTCATATTTTCTTTGTCGCTTAGATATTTCAAAAATTTCCAGGCCTCAATTTGATTCTGACTGTAACGCGAAACGCCTTCGACCCAATAGGAGGCAAGCGAAACCGGCTTCCCACCAGGTACGCTCGGAATCGGGACGACTTTAAGGTGAATATCCGGATTGATTGTTTTGACAGTAATTATTTCCCACGAAGGCGCAATTATCATGCCGGTTTTCTCTTCGGCAAAAGCGAGCGTTGACGCGGGCATCGACTCGTCCCAAAAATTATTTGGCGCTTCGGCAAATTTTCGGTAACTTTGCAGCGCTTCGACTGCTTCTGGAGCGGTAAGTCGTCTTATATCGCCGCCATTCTGAAGAAGCATCAGACCAAAAATATCGGAAAAATGGTCAACATTGCCGGCCGTTCCCACCGCTATCCCTGATGTCACTAATTTACCTCCATTTTCCTTAACGGTAAGCTTGACGACGGCGTCGAGGAGCTCGTCCCAGGTGGAAGGAATTTTTTCGACTCCGGCTTTTTTTAGAAGACTGTCGTTGACAATCAGGACCAGTCCGTCAATCATGAGCGGCAAACCGTAATAGTACTTGCCTACTTTAAGATCGCGCTGGTGGATTTTATAGAATGTTTTTTCGAACTGGGTAACAGACATAATATTTGCCGGCAGCGGCGACGCCAACTCGCGGATTTCAGGCAGCCATGTATTGTGGAAGCGGAAAATATCCGGCCCGCCGGTCTTTCGCGCCACCAGTTTCTCGCGGTAGTCCTGCGGCGACATTTTTTCATAACTGATTTTGATATTCGGATTTTTTCTCTCGTAATCGGAAATCAGCGGATCCATAATCTGCTTGTCTTCCCATAGACCCCAGTATAAAAGCGCTACCGGTTTCTTGACGCGCGAACCGGAAAAAAGCGCCCGGAAAATTAACAGAAAAAAAAATACGAACACAGCGCCGCTGACTAATAAAACAATCAATTTTCCCCTGTTATCTTCCGGCGGCGGTACTTCTTGAGGAATATTCGGTCCTTGATCGGTCGCCTCTTCGTTTGTCGCAGAAACAACTTCCGGGGGGACTTCTTCCGGGATCAGATTCTCATTCGGTAAAGAAGACGGTTCGGGGCTTGCGTTGTCCGGATTATCCGGCAGAGGTGTCGCGTGACTGTCAAAAACCGGTTGAGTTTCTCCCGGATTTAACTTATCATCCATATATCCATGATAGCAAAAAAACATTCGTTTCACAGCCTGTCTGCGGCCGTGTTCAGTATCATCGGTCTTTTAACTTTGTGTGCTATGACCACCGGCGCTATCTATCTTTCTGTAGAGATCAGGTCGATCGGTGACAAAATCTATCCGCGCGTACTTATTAACGGCTTAGATTTTGGCAACAAAACAAAAGATTATGTTGATTCTTACTTTGAGAAGGAAAATGACCGACTGAAACCGTTCGAAATTGCCGGACGATACAATCAAAACGAGATCGCTACCTTTTCCGCGACCATGCTTAAACTTCGTTATGACAGCCGCGGTATTGCCGACCGGGCTTATCTTGTCGGCCGTTCACCCCATACCCCCTCTCGCCTTTATCAACAAATAATAACAATTTTTGACTTGTCGCGTTTTAGTTTCACGCCTCACCTCGAATATGATAAAACGCCCGTGCAGGAGTTTCTTCAGGAAGCGGAAGGCAGATATGCTAAGCCGGCCCAAAACGCCTTATTTAAATTTGAGAACGGAAAAGTGGTGAGTTTTCGTCAGGAGGAAAAGGGCCTTACCTTTCTCAACGAGCAATTTATAAACGATTTTGAAAAAGCAGTCCGCGACCTGGAAACCGCCCCCGGCCGAAAAATCATCACGCTCGCCGACAAAGTGATCGAACCGGAAATAATCCTTTCCGAGGCAAATAGTTTTGGCATCGAGAGTCTGATTGCCGTTGGGAAGTCTGATTATACCCATTCTATCCCCCAACGCGTCCATAATATTTTGTTGGCGGCCTCCAAATTTAACGGCATTCTTATTCCAAAAGGTAAAACGCTTTCTTTCAACGAAAGAGTCGGCGATATTTCCTCTTCAACTGGTTACCAACCGGCTTACGTTATTAAAAACGGAAAAACCGTGTTAGGCGACGGCGGCGGCGTCTGCCAAGTGTCAACGACTCTTTTTCGCGCGGCTTTGAATGCCGGCTTAGCTATCGAAGAACGGATCGCCCATGCGTATCGCGTTGGGTATTATGAAAATGATTCTAAACCCGGATTTGACGCGACGGTATTCGCCCCCTATGCCGATCTGAAAATCGTCAATGACTCTCCGGCTTCAATTTTGATCGAGACTGAAGTGGACGAAGAGCATAACTTGCTTTACTTCCGACTCTACGGAAAAAACGACGGTCGAC
>JACQCK010000041.1 GCA_016201695.1 Candidatus Roizmanbacteria bacterium | reverse complement strand
CCATCTTCGCCTCGCCAATTTTCCCTCTCACCGCATTGAAGATGTTGCTTTTTTCCTAAAAACTTTTGACAAACTTCCCTGATTCTGCTACAACTTAGAGCTGTTTTTTTCAGACGCTTATGTCAACTCAATTCAATCGGCCGACCATAGTTGTTGGCGCCCAATGGGGAGACGAGGGAAAAGGAAAACTGGTCGACTTGTTGGCAAAGGACTTTGATATTGTCGGACGATTCAATGGCGGAAATAACGCGGGGCATACCATAATCTACCGCGGCGAGCAGTGCAAGCTTCACACCATACCGTCAGGCGTCTTTCAAAGGAAAAAACTCGTCATTACCCAGGGGGCGGTATTTGATCCGGAAGTACTCCTGACCGAAATTGAATTTTTGCAGAAACACCGCATACCGCTTGACCTCTTGATTGATTATCGGGTGCACCTGGTGATGCCTTATCACAAGCTGATGGACGGGGCAAGCGAAGCACGGAAAGGAAAGAGGGCGGCCGGAAGCGTGAAGGTGGGAATAGGTTTCTGCTACGAGGACCGCAATAACCGTGCCGGCATAAGGGTGGAGGATTTATTATATCCGATGATTCTAAAAGAAAAAATCGCCGCACTTTTTCCGTTAAAAAAAGCAATTCTCGAAAAAGTCTACGGCGTTCGTGTCACTTTTAGCGAAACAGAACTGTATGAGCGGCTCATTTTTTTTTCGAAGATTTTGAAAAAATATATCGGTGACGCCTCCACAATATTAAGAAAAAATGTCGGCAAGAAAAAAATACTGTTTGAGGGGGCAATGGCGACCATGCTCGATTCGTCGTTTGGCACCTATCCGTATACGGTCGCCAATAATACCTTAGTGTCGTCACTGTTTATTTCCGCCGGGATTCGCCCCTGCCCCTTGCATGTTTTAGGAGTCATCAAGGCATATACTACTCGCGTCGGTCACGGACCGTTTCCGACCGAACAGCAAAACGAACAGGGCAAAACGCTTCAACAGTACGGTCGCGAAGTGGCGGCGACTTCCGGGCGGATCAGACGGTGCGGTTGGCTTGATCTGCCGATTATCCGCTATGCGCATAGTCTCAACCGATTTTCAGCGCTGGCGATTACGAAACTCGACGTTCTTTCGGTATTTGATACAATTCCGGTATGTGTCAGTTATCAAGTTGGAAAAAAAGTTATCTCTGAATTTCCGGCGATAACCCATGATTATGCCCGTTGTGTTCCGATATATATTTATATGAAGGGTTGGAAAAAAGACATTTCTAAAGTACGAACGTTTAAAGAACTGCCGGCTGAAGCGAAAGCTTATGTGCGTTTTATTCAACACTCATTATCAGTTCCGCTGAAATTTATTTCCGTTGGTGCCGAACGAAATGCTACGATTATTTTATGAAACTGCAAGAAGGACTGACCTACGATGATGTGTTGTTAATTCCGCAACGCTCTTATATTGATCATCGTTCGGAAGTCTCAATAAAGACAAAGCTTACCCGTAACATCACCCTGCAAATTCCATTTATTTCGGCGAATATGGATACCGTGACCGAAGCCGATATGGCCATTGTGTTGGCACAGGAAGGGGGTATTGGGATAATTCATCGCTTTATGTCGGTTGACGAAGAAGTGTATGAAGTCCAGAAAGTAAAGCGACACGTCGGCTTTGTCGTTGGCAAACCGTATACTGTTTCTTCAGGAATGCTTCTCGCCAAAGTAATCGATCTGACAAAAGCGATTCGAGTTGAAGGGTTTGTCGTCGTCGACGAGGATAACACCGTAGTCGGCATTTTGAGCAAGCGGGATTTTATGTTTGAAGAAAAAATGTCAAAAAAAGTTCATGAGCTCATGACCCCTCTTAATAAACTCGTTACCGTCAAACCGGGGATCACTCTCGAAGAAGCAAAGAAAATTTTTCATAAATATAAAATCGAAAAACTGCCTATCGTTGACCGGGAAAAAAAACTGAAAGGGATCATTACCGCCAAATCAATTCAGCATTATGAAAAATATCCTTACTCAACAAAGGATACGCAGGGGCGTTACCGCGTCGGTGCCGCGATTGGAGTCGTCAATGATTTTCTTGGGCGGGCCGAGGCGCTGGTTGAAGCCGGAGTAGATGTTTTGGTAGTTGATGTTGCTCATGGACAGAATGAAGTGGCTCTTCGCGCGGTATCACAAGTGAAAAAGAAATTTAAAGAGATCGATTTAATTGGCGGCAACGTCGGTACCGCGGAGGGAACGCGTGATCTTATCGAACGGGGAGTGGATGCGGTCAAGGTCGGTATCGGGCCGGGAGGTTTGTGTACCACCAGGATTGTCGCCGGAGTTGGCGTGCCGCAGTTTACCGCGGTTATGGAGTGTGCCCGCGTCGGCCGGCGCTTGAAGGTGCCGGTCATTGCCGATGGCGGCACAAATTATCCGGGAGATTTTACCAAAGCGCTGGCCGCGGGCGCCTCAACCTGTATGCTTGCCGGTTGGTTTGCCGGCACCGACGAATCGCCGGGAGGCATAATTATGAGAAAAGGCATGAAGTATAAAATCCATCGCGGTTCGGCTTCCTTTTTGGCCACCGCCGACCGGAAAATAAAACTGGAGAATAAGACGACACAACAGTTAAATACGATTGTTCCCGAAGGAGTAGAGGCGATGGTGCCTTATAAAGGTAAGGTTTCCGACGTGATCTATCAGCTGGCCGGAGCCTTACGATCGGGAATGAGCTACTGCAATGCCAAGACAATCACCGAACTTTGGAAAAACGCCCGCTTCATCAAAGTCACCGAAGCCGGTTTTCGTGAAAGCAAATCGCACAATATCGAAGAGCTGTAAAGTAAGGTATAATTATAGAACGCCATGGATATACCGGCAATTCTTCTGACCGTTTTTGGATTATCTTTATTTGAGATAGTTAGCAGCATCGATAACGCCATAATCAACGCCGAAGTGCTTTCGACGATGAAGCCGCCGGCCAGAAAATGGTTTCTATTCTGGGGAGTGGTTACGGCGGTTTTTGTCGTACGAGGACTTTTGCCATGGATGATAGTCTGGGCGACTTCGCCTGCTTTAGGTCCGATCGGAAGTCTGACGGCCACTTTCAGCAGCGACCCGAAGGTTGCCCGCGCGGTGGAAACCTCGTCACCGTTACTTCTTATCGGCGGCGGGGTATTCCTCATTTTTTTGTTTTTTCATTGGCTGTTTATGGAAAACAAGAGTTACGGTCTGCCGGTTGAACGCTTCATCAGAAAACAGTCGGTATGGTTTTACGCCGTCGTCTCTATTCTTCTTGCGATGATTGTCTGGTCGGCTCTTAAAGTGCATCCATTTCTTGCCTTCAGCGCCGTTATGGGCTCAACCGGTTTTTTTATTGTTTATGGCTTTAGACAGACTGCCGAACGTGAAGAAGAACGGCTGTTGCAAAAAAATGGTCAGTCAGACATCAGTAAAATTTTATACCTCGAAGTAATTGATGCGACTTTTTCGATCGACGGGGTGGTTGGTGCGTTTGCTTTCACTCTTTCCGTACCGCTCATTCTTTTGGGCAATGGTTTAGGCGCAATTATACTAAGACAACTGACCGTTGGCAATGTGGAGCGGATTAAAAAATACCGTTATCTCAAAAATGGCGCCATGTACTCAATCTTGGCCTTAGGGGTGATCATGATACTTGATAGTTTCGGGCACCACATTCCGCAGTGGGTTTCACCGCTGACGACGCTGCTGTTAATCGCGTACTTCGGGCTGAAGTCAAGAAACGGCGGTGGCGCGGGAGAGATTTGAACTCTCACGGCGAGTGAACGCCACGAGTTTTTGAGACTCGCTTGTCTACCGTTCCAACACCGCGCCTTCAGGCTACTAAATTATATAATACTCGCCGAAAATACGTATTGACTATTAAAATATTGAGAAGTATTATAGAGGGTGCGCGTATGCTGCAAGAAGACGATATTATCAAGGTAGACGATATTATCAAGATTTCCCCGCACGATACTCTGGCGGCCGGCCTTTCAAAACTCACGACCTCCCACGACGCGGCGTTTGTTTTTAACGAGGAAAATAAGTTCCTGGGTGTCGTTAATCCTTATTATTGTCTTATCCGTTCTTCTTATCCGGGGAATGCCAAAGTCGAGCACTGTTTATTTCATCCGCCGCATCTTAAGACGAGGCACCCGCTTCCCAAAATACTTCAGTTATTGATTGAGTCAAAAATCCATTACCTGCCGGTTTTTGATGATAAAGAGCGGCTGGTGGGGATTACTTCGGCTAGACGGATTTTATGCCGCTACGAAAACGCCACCATCTTCCAAACGCCTATTTCAGAATTTCTGAAACATAAAAACAATAATTTGATTACAATCACCGAAGACGAATCGGTTAACGCCGCCGTCCATCTGTTTAAGAAAACCAAAACCTCCAAACTGGTTGTTCTCGGAAAAGATATGAAACTGAAGGGCATTTTGAGTTATTACGACCTTATTGCTTATCTTATGTCGCCAAAAGACGGCATGCATCGCGGTGAACGTATGGGTGTTAAAACCAATTTTTATAACCTTAAGGTAAAAAATTTCTACAAGACATACGTCCTGACCTTAAAAGCGCATAACGTCTTGAAAGATGCGTTAAGATTAATTCTCGGTAAGCGTATCGGCAGCGTTGTTGTCGTCGACGCCGAGCGTCATCCAACCGGCATTATCACGACGCGCGATCTACTTCGGGTGATCGGTCGCAGTTATCAAAAAAACACGATTCAACTCATTAGCTCAAATCTCTCAAGGCGAAGCCGGCAGATCGTTGGCGGCTTTTTTAATACGCTCTGTCGCTCTTTTAAAAATAATCGCGAAATGAAGTCGGCCCGTCTGCTTGTGAAGGAAGAAAAAAACGGCGGTTTATTTAGGGTCGCCTTTTCTTTTTTGCCGAAAAAAGGCAAGTTGACGGTCAAGAAAAGGGAAGGAAGGAGTCTCATTAAGATCTTGAAAAATATAAAAGGAGATTGAAAAAACCAACCGCCACTCCGTACCACAGCGTTATAAAACGGAAAAGTAGCGTAATAAAGATCGCTTCATAGAGCGGGAGGTGGTAAAAATAAGCAATAAGTGAAGTTATCGAACCTTCGGCGACTCCGATTCCGCCCGGAATAAGCGCGATAAATCCGGCAATCGACGAAAAGGAAAAAACCAATAATGAAAATAATAAAGAAGCAACGCCGGACGAAACGGTAAAACGGGAAACAAGAAGAAACAGGGCGACACCCTCAAACGACCAGGCGATAACCGAAAGGATTACCGACACCGTCAGCGTCTGAAATTTAATCAGACGTTCACTATTGGCAAAAAAAAGAATGAAAAAATCAAGTATCTTGACGTGACCGGCCGACTTTTCAATTCTTTTTATCAGGCGAAGTATATAGCTTTTTGAAAGCACAAAAAGAAAAAAAGTCGCCACCAACCCGACGGCAAACACAAAAAGAAAAATCAGGTTGCGAAAAAGATACAGACCGCCAAGCGCGAGAATAATCATCCCGATTCCGTCAGTCAGGCGTTCAAAGATAAGAAGAGGAATCATTTCGGCATAGTTGGTTTTTGTTGCTTTTTTGACCAGATAGGCTTTAAGCACTTCGCCCATTTTTCCCGGAGTAACCGTCATCGATAAGCCCGACAGAAAAATCCGCAACGACGTCACTAACGGTAAATCAATATCCATCTTTTTCAATAGATACCGCCAGCGGATAAATCGGAAAAGATAATTCAGCGAGGTTAAAAAAATTAGAAGCGGTAGGAGCCTCCAGTCGAAAGTCAAAGAGGCGCGGACCACTTTTTTGATGTCACCGAACAAGGCAAAAACAGTGTAGCCAACGATTGTCAGGGCAAAAATAAAAAAGATCCGCCGTTCTTCTTTTTTCAGGTCAAAGCCGCTTTTTAAATTTTGCCGCATTTTCCATTATAATATACCAGATGAAAATTCTCATAACCGGCGCGGCCGGTTTTTTAGGACTCCACCTCGCCCAATACTATGTTGCTCATGTTGGTAGAGGCGGCGATCTTACGCTAATTGACATTGCGCCGTTTACAGTAAAGGAGTATCCGCAAGGCAGCCGATTGGTGAGTGCCGACATTCGTGATAGTCAAAAAATGTCAGATCTTTTGGACGGAGTCGATTTTGTCATTCATGCCGCTGCGGCGCTTCCTCTATGGAGAGATTCCGAAATTTATGATATCAATGTCGGCGGGACCGCGACTCTTCTTGCGGCGGCTTATAAAAGGCAGGTAAAACGGTTTGTCTATATTTCCTCGACAGCCGTTTACGGCGTACCGAAAAAACATCCTGTTTTGGAAACCGATCCGTTGGTGGGCGTTGGCCCCTACGGCAACAGTAAAATCCAAGCGGAAAAACTCTGCCGGCAGTATCGGAAAAAAAATATGATAGTCACCGTCATTCGGCCGAAGACATTTGTCGGTACGTATCGCTTAGGTGTCTTCGAGATCTTGTTTGATTGGATTAAAGACGGTAAAAAGATTCCGGTCATCGGTTCGGGCAAAAATCGCTATCAGCTTCTCGATGTGGATGATCTGGTTGAGGTACTGTACCGGTGTCTGTTGCTGAAAGACGAAAGGACGGTAAATGACACCTTTAATGTCGGAGCAAAGGAGTTCGGTACCGTCGCGACAGATCTGCAGGCGCTCTTTAAAGCCGCCCTTTCACGATCGGCTATCTTACCAATACCGGCGGCGGCAATCAAACCGGTGCTTTTTATTTTTGAAAAACTTAAACTCTCGCCTCTGTATCGATGGGTCTATGATACAGCCGACAAGGATTCGTTTGTCTCGATTTATAAAATTATGAAAGCCGTTCACTGGCGACCGCGTTTTTCCAATGCCGCGGCCCTTATTAAAGCGTATCGATGGTATGAAAAACATTATGATGAAATTAAATCGCACTCCGCCGGGGTAACCCATACCGTGGGTTGGAAACAGGGGGTACTGGGCTTATTCAAAAAATTTCTCTAAAAAAATAAATGGTCATCCCAGAAAAATTGTTTTCGGCAGTTGTCGATATTTTCTGGTTATTTTCGATTGTGTTCATGCTTGGTTCTTTGTACTGGCCGATAAAGATAAAAAAATTTAAGCCGTCAGCTTCGACGATCGTCATAATTATCGTTCTTGTTTTCGCTTTTATTATCCGCTTTGTTGATTTGAGTAATCTGCCTTGGTTTGTCCATGGCGATGAGGCGGAAATTGGTCTTGGTACGCGGGCGATTATTTCCGGCCGGTATCGCGGTCTCGTCGGCGTCGGCTGGTACAACGTTCCCTTAATAAGTTTTGCCTGGCCGATTATTTTTTTCCGTTTTTTCGGCGATAATCTGTTCAGTTTGCGCCTGGCGTCGGTTTTTCTTGGCATTATCTCGATTATTTTTACCTATCTTATTGCTAAAATTTATCTGAAAAAACCATACGCGGTGGCGGCCGCCTGTTTGCTGACCTTATCGGTTCTTCATCTGCACTTTAGCCGATCTGGGACGCATTATATGCAGGCAGTGGCGGTAACTGCGATTTGTTTTTATGCATTTTTGAAAGGCTTGGAGACTAAATCGTTCCGCTTACTTACGCTGGCGGGTTTTTTTGCCGGCCTGTCTTTGTCAGTCTATTATGCGGCCCGGTTCATTCTTATTCTGTTGCCGGTTTTTCTGGTAATGGAAAGCGTGAAAGGGACTTTCCGTAAACACCAGCGGATGATCATTTTGAGCCTGTTGTATGGGTTTCTCTTTTCTGCCCTCCCCATGGTCATTTTTTTTATCAGCCATTCCTATGAATTTTTTTCGCGGACACGGGAAGTCTTTATTTTTACCAACTACCCATATTTCGTAGATGGTTATCAGACCAGTTCGTTTGCCGTCATCATTTATCGTCAGTTCATCCAGACAGTTCATTTCTTTTTTGGCGCCGCTGATAAAAGTCTGCAGTCCGGCTTGAGCAAAGGAGGATTTGATCGGTTGACATCAATGTTCTTTTTCTTTGGTTTATTTCTTTACGCAAAAAACCTGAGTAAAGACTACCGGGCGAGATTTTTTTTCTTATGGATACTGTGTTTGTTGGCGGCTTCAGTTCTGACGATCGATGCCCCCTTTAGCCCCAGACTGCTTTCTATTACTCCGATTGTTGTTATTACCGTGTCTTACGCACTCCAGTCGATTTTAAAGCATCATCAGCATTTACTTCTTTCTGTATTTATATTACTTGTCACCGTGGCCAACCTTAAGATGTACTTTGTTGACTACAAAAATAACCAACAATACACGGAATATGCCGTTCTTGCTTTCTTTATCCGCGATTGGGCCGCGGCTCACCCGCGCAGTTATTTTTGCGTTGTTTCAAACAGATATGTCTTTGATTACGGGACAATCAGATTTTTGGTGCCGCAAGCGAAAGGCACAACTTATAAGGAGTTTAACGGCGATAAGAACT
>JACQCK010000044.1 GCA_016201695.1 Candidatus Roizmanbacteria bacterium | reverse complement strand
CAATGGCGGCATCCTGGTTACCCGTCCCACAACCGGAGAGATCCTGGCCATGGTTGGTAGTCTTGACTACTTTGCTTCCCCTTCCGGTGCCTTTAACGTCACGACCGCCCAACGACAACCCGGTAGTTCGATAAAGCCACTCATGTATTCATTAGCGCTCGAGCGCGGCTATACGGCCGGGACGATTATTGATGATTCGGCGATTACTTTTGCCTCGGCTGGCGGCGAGTCGTATAGACCGGTTAACTATGACGGCCGGTTTCACGGGAAAATTCCTCTTCGGTATGCGCTGGCCAATTCATATAACATTCCCGCGGTAAAAGTATTAAGTACGGTTGGCGTTGGCAACTTTGTCGTCCATGCGCAAAAAATGGGTATCAGCACCTGGAACGATTCGTCGCGTTTTGGACTATCGCTGACTTTGGGCGGGGGCGAGGTGACTATGGTCGATATGGCAACTGCTTTTTCGGTATTTGTCAATCAGGGTTTCCGTCAGGAATTGACCGGTAGCATAAAAATTGAAAATCAAGTCGGTGACTCGATTTTCACCGCCCGACCGTCGCGTACCAAAGTACTAAATGACGGGATCGCTTATATTATTTCCGATATTTTAGCCGATAACGTCGCTCGCGGATGGGCTTTTGGTACAAATTCATCGCTTGAGATCCCGGGCTATAATAAAAAAGACAACTGGACCATCGGTTATACACCAAACTTCCTGACCGCCGTCTGGGTTGGCAATAATGATGGTACGCCGATGAATCCTTATCTTACCTCCGGCATTACCGGTGCTGCTCCTATTTGGAATCGGGTGATGGCGTATGTACTTAAAAATTATAGCGGGGGAAAGGCGCGGTTTGAAAAACCGGAAAACGTGGTTGAGAAAAAATGCTATTTTGGCCGGACCGAATATTTTATCAAAGGAACCGAGAACTCGGTTTCCTGTCAGGCGCCAACCGAGACCCCAGCGCCGCCCGGCTATTAATCATTTTTTTATTTCCGAGAATCCGGCCAGAGACTGCAAAACAGTCGGAACCTTGACACTGCCGTTTTCCTGTTGGTAATTTTCAAGAATGGCGATCAGGATACGGGGTGAGGCCAGAGCGGTATTATTATAAGAAAAGCAGTATTCGCTTTTTCCTTCGGGTGTTTTGTATTTTATATTCAGTCTTCGGGTTTGGAAATCTCCCATAATAGAGTTCGACATAGTTTCGCCGTAGTTTTTTCGCGAAGGCATCCAGGTTTCGGTATCGTATTTCTTCAGTTGCGGTTCGCCCATGTCACCCGTACACATGAGAAGTACCCGGTAAGGAAGCCGCAGGTCCTTGAGGATTTCTTCTGCGTTTGTTTGCAGTTCTTCGTGGATCTCCCGCGCTTTATCAATATTGTTTTCGCTTAAAATAACCTGCTCGGTTTTCAAAAACTCATGGACGCGGTAGAGACCTTTGGTATCTTTTCCGTAGGCGCCGGCTTCACGACGGAAACATGGGGAGATAGCGACAAATTTTTTTGGCAGTTGTTTTTGGGCGAGCGTTTCGCCAGCATAATAAGCGGTCGTCGCCACCTCGGCCGTCGCCGCCAGATAAGCATCTTCTTCGTTTAGTTTATAGACGTCCTGTTCCTTACCCCAGGGAAAATGTGCCGAGCCAACCAGGGCGAAGTTCTTGACTATGGCCGGCGCCACCAAAGGGGTATAGCCTTTTTTGACCAGCTTTTGAAAGGAATAAAAAAGCAGCGCGAGGTGCAGGACCGCGAGTTGATTTTTAAGAAAATAACCCCGAAAACCGGCCACCTTCGTCCCTCGTTCAAGATCCAAAAGATCAAGCGCCTCTCCGATTTCAAGATGGGAGCGGGGAGTAAAGTTGAACTGTGGAATTGTGCCGACTGTTCTGACGACCTTGTTTTGGCTTGCGTCTTTTCCGATCGGGACTTCTGCCAGGGGAATATTCGGAACGAAAAGGAGGAGGGTGTTGAGCTCTGATTCAATGGCCCGTAATTTTTGTTCAGCTTGTTTAAGAGTTTCTTTAAGCTTTTTATTTTTTTGTATAGTTTCCTGGTCCGGTTTTTGGTGCGAGCTCGCGTTTCTTTGTTCGCGAAGAGTCTGTATTTCCTGGATTACGTTTCTTCGCTGCTCATCGAGTTTGAGAATAAGGTCAATGTCGACCTGTCGATTTTTGTTACGGGCGGCGTCCTTGACTTTTTGCGGATTTTTTCTGATGTAATCAACTGAAAGCATAAGAAATTAATTATGTCGCTGGCAAAATCAGGTGCCAGGAAATAATATCTTATTCTAGCAAAAGCGGAATGATTTTTTTGGCCAATTTTGTCGCCGCCAGGAAACGGTGGTTGACGAGTTCATGCTCTTCTGGAGTTAGGCGTTGATAGTACTTGTGAAACCGGTCAACGATGAAAACGGCGCGGAATGGGTAGCCGGGGGTAAAGTTAGACAGCGGCTTTTCGGCAATATAACCGCCGGTTGCCGCCTCTTCAAACAAAGCAATTTTCGTTTGCGGGTCGTAGAAACAGAGGCAAAGTTGGAGTTTGGCCGAGCGTTTTTTCCGCGGTACGCCTTTTAATTTTTGTAGGGTAAAGTCGATAAGCTCTTGATCGCTTGCCTCGTGCCCTGGCCAGCGTCGCGACCTGACTCCGGGTTCACCGTTAAGAATGTCGATACTTAAACCGGCGTCGTCGGAGAGACAGGGGGCACCGGTCAGTTCGGCGTAATGTTTGGCCTTAAGAAAAGCATTGTCCTTAAACGTTTTGCCGGTTTCGACCGGTTCTTCCACCCTTGGGAAGTCGTTGAGAGAAAGAAGACGGACTTTGTCCCTTTCGAGCCGGTTTATCGCCCGCGAGATTTCGGTGAACTTCGCGGAGTTTTTGGTGGCGATGACAAGCGTTTTCATGTACAGGCTTTTAAGAAACCTAAAAATATCGGGTGCGGTCGTAACGGCCGGCTTTTGTACTCGGGATGACCTTGTGTGCCAAGATAGAACGGATGAAGTGAAGGCGACAGTTCGATGATTTCAGCGAGACGTTCGATGGAGGATCGAGCGCTTATTATCAAGCCGTTTTTTTCAAATTCGCGGACAAACTCATCGTTAAATTCGTACCGATGGCGGTGTCGTTCGGAAGTGAGTCCGCTTTTTTTATTCAAATAACCGTTGTAAGTATCGTAAAGCGAGCCGGCCAGAGTTCCCTTTTTGACGATAGCGTCCCAGTGACCTAGCCGCATGGTCCCGCCATAGGCTCTTCGCTTCATAATCGCGCTCTGCGCCGGCATAAGGTGGATGACGTTGTGTTTGGTTTTTTTGTCATTTTCTTCGGTATTGGCGTCTGGCCAACCGAGTGCATTTCTGGCAAAAGCAACGACGGCCAGTTGCATGCCGTAACATAATCCTAAATAGGGAATCTTAGCAATGCGGGCATAGTTGGCGGTATTAATCATTCCCTCGGCGCCCCGTTCGCCCCAACCGATCGGCACGATTATACCGTCGGGTTTGGCGATAATGTTGGGGCCGTATCTTTCGACTTTTTCGGCGTCAATCCAGCGGGTCTTTACAGCAATGTTATGATAGGTTGCGGCGTGATCGATGGCGTCGAATAAGGCGGCGTATGAGTCGCGAAGTTGATATTCACCGGTCCCGAAGTACTTGCCAACGATGGCAATCTCAACCGTCCGGCTTTTTTTGGCTTTAATTTTTGCTACTAATTTTTCCCAACCGGTCAGGTCGATTTTCTTAGACGGAGGCAGACGAAGTTTTTTTAAAATTCGGCCGTCTAATCCCTGTTTATGAAGCACCAGTGGTATTTCGTAGATAGACGGCAGGTCGGGATTGGAGATAATATCTTCGGGGTGCATATTGCAAAAAAGAGCAAAGCGGTCTTTTCTTCGCTGGTCAAGTACGAGCTCCGAACGGGCGACGATGAAGTCGGGTTGGATACCCATCGAGTTGAGCGTCCGTACCGACAGTTGCGTCGGTTTGGTTTTTGGTTCGCCAAGATGTGGGGGATTAGGCACATAACTCACGTGGACATGGATGACGTCGCCGGGGTTTTTCAGGGCGAGCATCCGCGCCGCCTCATAATAAAATACATTCCAGTACTCGCCGGCGGTGCCGCCGAGTTCAACGACAACAATATTAGCCTGGCTTTTGCGCGCCAGCTTATTGATACGGTCGATGATTTCATCGGTGATATGGATGGCTTCGACGTCTTCACCGTTGTATTCGAACCGGCGCTCGCGTTCAATAATGCGCTGATAGATTTGGCCCATGGTAACAAAATTATCGCGGCCCATATCCTCGTTTAGGAATTTTTCATAACTGCCGATGTCCATATCGGCCTCGGTGCCGTCTTCACACAAAAACGGATCGCCGTGCTCAATGGGATTGATGGTTCCGGCGTCGATGTTGAGATATCCTTCAAACTTGATCGGGGCAACGGTGTAGCCGCCGGACTTCAAAAGAAGACTAATCGAAGCGGAGGTAATCCCTTTTCCGATACCGGAAATTACGCCACCCGAAATAAAAATATACTTTAAGTTCGCCATTCTGCTATTTTATCTAAGTATTTTACCGATAGTGAGGTGCATTTGCAAATGCGCTTGACAAACGGTTGGGCAGTTAGTAGTATTTTCTTGAAAATTGTCGGTTTTTTGGAAAAATTGATGGTTTTCTTCGCCAAATTAGCGCTTTCTTGAAAAAAAATGCAAAAAAATCATGAATATTTCAAAATAGGTTCTTACGAAGGCAAAAAAGGCGAGGTAAAAAAAATAGTGCTCCTGTATTCGGGCGGTTTGGATACTTCAGTAATGATTAAATGGATACAGGATGAGTATAAGGCCGAAGTAATTGCGCTAACGATTGATATCGGTCAACAGGCGGACGATCTTGAAGAGGTGAGGAAAAAAGCACTCAAGCTTGGCGCAATTAAAGCGCTCGTGATCGATGCCAAAGACGAGTTTGCCGATGAATATATCGCCAAGGGAATTCGGGCCAATGCTTCATATCAGGGTAATTACCATCTGTCGACGCCGTTGGGGCGGCCGCTTCTCGCCAAATGGGCGGTAAAAGTCGCCCAACAGGAAGACGCCGACTGTATCGCTCACGGATGCACCGGAAAAGGCAACGATCAACTGCGGATTGAAGGCGTGGCTTTGGCGCTTAATCCCGACATCAAAATCATTGCCCCGGTTCGGGAGTGGTCAATGGGACGGGATGAAGAAATAGCTTACGCCAAAAAACATAACATTCCGGTCAAGCAAACAATCGACAAACCTTATTCCTATGACGACAATATGTGGGGCGTGACCAGCGAAAGCGGTGAGATTGAAAATCCGGCGCTCATTCCGCCGCTTGAGAAAATCCTGCAAATTTGTAACCTGCCGCAGAGTGCGCCGGACAGGGCAGAGATAATTGAAATGGAGTTTGTCAAAGGGCTGCCGGTTTCGGTCAACGGTAAACAGATGGCTTTGGCGGAGACGATTCTTTTTCTTAATAAATTGGGGGCAAAACACGCCGTTGGCATCACTCATCACTTGGAGGATCGCGTGGTCGGTCTCAAAGTACGAGGAGTGTATGAGGCGCCGGCGGCGGAAATTATTATCCGCGCCCACCGCGATTTAGAAAAATATGTTTCAACGAGACTGGAAAACGAATTCAAATCGTTTGTTGACACGAAGTGGGCCTATGTCTGTTACAGCGGTTTGTGGTATGAGCCTCTGATGGACGACCTCAATGCCTATATCGACCGGGTCAATCAGAAAGCAACGGGTAGAGTCAGCCTCCGTTTGTATAAGGGGTGGGTTGAGCCGGTGGCCGTCGAAACACCAAATACTATTTTTGAGGAAAAATTAGCCACTTTTATGACCTCAACCGCTTTTAACCAAAACGCCTCACCGGGGTTTATCGAACTTTATACTTTGCAGATGCGACTTGCCCAACGTTCGGAAAAAACAATACTGCTTTCGATTGGGAAAAGAAAGAATAAAATGAAACTGCTTGCCGAAATTAAAAAACTTCATGCTCTGAAATACAAGCTGTACGCCACGTACAAAACTCACAAATTTTTAAGGTCAGTCGGTATTGAGAATATCTTGGTCCACAAAATTTCGCAGCCGCATAAAAAACCGAATTTAGCTCATCTTTTAGGACAAAACCGCTTTGATCTGATCATCAACATTCCGACCGGCCGGCAGATCAACCAAAAAGAAAGTACGGACGGACAGATCATCCGTAAGATGGCGGTTCACTTTAATGTTCCGTTAATCACGACCGTCAGCGTCGCCGAAGACACCGTTAATAAACTGACTACTGCCAAAGTTTAAAATGAAGGCACGGATTCTCAAAAAAGTTCTCGCCTGCGAACCGAGACACTTCCAGGTGAGTTATCAAATCAACCCTTGGATGCAGCCCGGGACAGTGGATCAGGCGCTCGCCGGAAAGCAGTGGCGGAATCTAATTAATGCTTTGCGGCAGCTTCAGGTTGAGGTGGTAAGCATTCACCAGCGGCGCGACCTGCCGGATATGGTTTTTGCCGCCGATGCCGGTTGGGTCAATGGAGAGTCTGTTTATCTTGGCAACTTCCGTTTTGTCGAGCGAAGCGACGAGCAAAGGTCATACGCCGGGTGGTTTGAAAAAAATAACTACACGCTCGTTCGTTTGCCGGAAAATTGCTTTTTTGAAGGGGGAGACGTCGTTGAGTGCGCAGGTAACGTGTTCGTCGGGACCGGCTTGCGAAGCGATAGACATGCGGTCGGATTCCTATCAAAAAAGCTCAAAAGGATATACGAATTAAGGCTGATTGATAAGAATTTTTTTCACCTCGACACCTGTTTGTTTGCGTTAAACGACGAGACCGCTTTCTATTATCCTGAAGCACTGGCAAAAGAATCAATTCAGGTTTTACGGAAATTGATTCCGCATTTATATATCCTGACAAAACCGGAAGCATACGGTTTCGCCGCCAATAGCGTCGTCACCGACCACCATGTTTTAATCCCGAAAGGGAATCAGATTTTTGCGGACAGATTAAGAAAGTTAGACTATCGGCCAATCGAACTTGACGTCAGTGAGTTTATAAAAGCCGGCGGCGGCATCCACTGTCTGTTACAGATACTGAAAACCAAACATCAATGAAAGACAAGTCGATTCTGATAAAAAATGCCGGCTTTGTGGTTACCATGAATGCCAAAAGTCAAATTCTCAAAAATCACTCCCTTTACCTTAAAGGAAATAAAATTGTTTACATCGGAAAAAAGGAAAAAAGGGCGGATACGACTGTAAACGCCCGGGGAATGATGGTAATTCCGGGGCTAATCAACTGTCATCATCATATGTTTCAGTGTCAACTGCGGGGCGATCGTCAACTTCAAAATCAGATGATCGACCGTTGGATCAATGTCGTCTGTCGTAAGGCGGCAAAAATGTCCGACCGCGAAATCTATTATTCCGCCTTGGCGAATATGGCGGAGCTCCTACTGTACGGTTGTACCACTACTGCTGATATGCCTTATTTATTTCCCAAGAATACCCTTTTTTTGCCGGCGCTCATAAAAGCGGCCGCGGATATCGGCATCCGGCTCCACCTTTATCGCGGCAGCATAAGCGTTGGTAAAAGGAACGGTTCCCTATTCCCGGACGAGATCGTCGAAACGAGTGAAGAGATCGGCAGCGAAACCGAGTCGCTCATCCGAAAATATCACGACGCCTCGCCTTTTTCTCTGTTGCGGATCGGTATCGCGCCGTGTACCATTTTTACCAGTTCCGCGGAAGATTTCAAACTGGCCGCTTATTTATCCCGAAAATATAACGTTAATATGCAGACTCATTTGAGCGAGTCGGAATTTGAAAACGAATATTCTTTAAAAAAAAACAAAAAAAGACCGCTTCGTTTTCTAAATGATTTGGGTTGGGTCGGAGAAAGAGCCAGTTTTGCCCACGGTATAAACTTAAATCGGGAGGAAATTGAGCGGTTGGCAGCGACCAAAACACCAATAGTTCACTGCCCTGTTTCCAATGCGCGCGCGCCGGTCGGAGAAACGGGAATCGCGCCGGTTTGGGCGATGATTAAAAACCGGGTAACCGTCGCCGTCGGGGTCGACGGAAGCGCCGGAAACGATTCTTCAAATATGCTTGAGGAATTACGCTGGACAAGAATAATGCAGGGAGCGCGCAAGGAATCAACCTATCTTGACCCCGCTGTTGTATTGGCAATGGGGACGGTTAATGGCGCCAAATTATTGAATTGGGAAAACGGAATCGGTTCGTTGGAGGTAGGTAAAGCCGCCGATATTGCAATATTTAATTTAAATACGGTAGAATATACCGGAGCCAATGACCCGCTGACAGCTCTTTTGAGTTGTCAGGCCACCCGGGCGGATACAGTGATTGTGAATGGAAAAATAGTAGTAAAAGATAAGAAGTTAGTTGGTTTTGATGAGCGGGAAATTAACAATATGTTAAAGATTAAAACCTGAATATGGCTTTTGAGGGCACCCCACGTTCTTTACTTAACGCCGATCCAACAATAGTGACTGAATATTTTCGTTCGCAGGAATTTATTAAGCCGGAGCGTACCGCCAAAATGTTTAATATAACGGCGCACAGAGATCCGCTAGAAACCACCGGTGTCGCGCCAATCCACAAGGCAAAAGAGGTAGGTCTTATAGGCGAAGGGGGAATTTCATGTTTCGAGGCATCACCGACATTGCGGTGTGGCCTAAACTGCCTTGGTTGTGAAGACTCAACGGATTCCGTTAAGGCCAAAATTAAGAACGGATTAATGCCGCGCCTTGAACTGCGGGCAAAGCGTCCGGAAGAATTAGTGGAGCGGGTATGGTTTCTTCATAATGAATTTCCCGCAAAAGGCGGCCAGCATGGTATGTGGATCGGAGGAACAATTGTCGGTTTTCCCCCGTTATCGAACATAATGAATCAGGTTCTGGAGGTTCCTGACTTGAAACATAGCCTATTTGATGATGGTGTGTCCTACTTAACAAACGATGGGTCAGGCGAAATGAGTGACTTAATGAGAGCACATTTGTACGCAGGTTGGCTTTATAAAGTTGCCACTCATTTTTCGTTCGACTATCCCTACGGAATGTTTTTTCCGACGCTGGGAGAAAGAAATTTATTGGACGATAAAACTCCTTTTCCAGTCACGAGAAATATAACCGATCAAGAACGCAAACAAAATGACTATTCGCGTAAAAGAAAAGCCGAGTCAGGTCAAAGTGCGGCAAAGCGTTTCATCGATAACCGCGTAAGAAGGGTTGTTATGAATACCGTTATCTCAACTCGTAACGCCAGATATTTACTTAAACTATATGAGCAAATGACTCAATTAGCCAGGTATGCACAAGAAGCCAACAGTCCAACTCAAGTCGGCTGGACCGTATCACCTTTAATGGTTGACCCGTATCATATAAGGGGTAATTCTCCAAAAGAACATTCCTTTAGTGATGCCATTCAGGAAAGCGACTTACCTCAATTAAGCGCCGATATGTCGGCCATACTTGAAGACGATATGCGGCGAGATAAGGAAGGAAAACGATTATTATATAATTCAACCGGGTATCTTTCCTTATTCGCTTTGGCGGCTGACTCTGCTTTACATCGCGAAGTTCTGCTTCGTCAACACTTACCTTTTGGTCGGGTGGTCGTAGCCAACATTGACCCGCTTGGTAACTTATGGTGTGATCCCATGGTACCTGGGCCGGAAGAAATAACGCAAGGCGCTTGGGGATCAATCTATGGATATTCAGATCGTCCTTATAAAAACAGTCTATATTCCCAATTCGTACCGCCTGGCCTTACGGACAGGCCTAATCTAGTGACGACTTAATAATATAAACATGGACACAAAACTGGCGAAAATAATTATTGATTTGAAAGTCCTTTTCTTCGGCGAAAGTTTAAAAAACAAGGGTGATTCGCGCTCGTGTCTTTTTGATCCGAGAAAATTGTTATCTCATCCGGAAATTCTTGAGTACATAGGGAAACGGCTTACCGAGGTGGTGAAAAATGAGTGCAGCGGTAATACGATTATCGGTCTTGCGACATCGGGTATTGCTTGGGGCGCGATTTGCAGTCTGTACTCCGGCTTGCCGTTTTTGTACATCCGAAAAAAACTGGAAAGGCAGTTGAGCAGCAAATTTATTGAAGGCATAATTCCCGACAAGGCAAAGTTGATTTTGGTAGACGACCTTGTTTTTGCCGGAGAGAGCAAAACAGAAGCGATCGAAATCATAAAAGATCATAAATTAACGGTAACGGATATTGTTGTCATAATCGACCGCCAACTGCAAAGAAAAAAAGACGGACCGCGCCTTGAAGATAAACACCAAGTCAAACTGCATTCGTTGATTACCATGGAGCAGCTCATCGGATATATGAAAAAGCGCAAGGCGATTAATAAAATTCAACTGAAACGACTGATAGCGGACTACCGTCGGTTTGACCGTTGGCATATGCCTTTATTTGCGCGTTAATTATTTATAAAATATAAAGCAATGAACGCCGAATCGCCATACACTAAGCAATTAACTTTTGTCGATCAGCCGGTACGGCTAATTTCGGGACCACCGGGAAGCCTGTTTGACGTGAATAACCTCATAAAAAATCCGGAGGAATTCCGTGCGAAAAATACGCTGGTTCACGCCATGGTCGACTTCGGGGGTATTTTTGAAGGCCTAGTCGGGCGCGATACCACTCCGTGGGAAATTGAAGGCGCGAAAAGTAACGGAATGATCGCGCTCGAGGATTATTATCCAAAGGCAAGAGAGTTGGCGACCGGTCTTGGTAATCATGCACTGCAAGCGATTCGTGACAGTCGTTTTTATGCCAATCAACAGTGGGCGGAAGTTTATCGTCAGTATGTTCAAGATGCATACAGTCTTTTAAACAGTCATGCCGGGCGATTTGGCGCCGATTTTCCCGACGCCGCCCGGGTAAGTTTTGTCCGCGCCGGCGCCGTGTGTACCAGATTAGAGATGGGCAGGGGACAAGACGAAGAAATAGCAGAAGAAGTCTTGGTCAATACCAAACGGGTTCACCCCCAAGGAAGCCCGGATACCCACCTGGCGGTAACGGTCAAGTGGTACAATCCCGACCGTTTGGCGGAATTGGTGAACGACCAGCCGATTGTCATAAGCGATACGGTACTGGCGAGCGGCGCTTCGGCAGCGGCGTTTGTACTGGCTTGTGTCGAGCAGGGAATAAAGCCGGCAATGATTATATTTAAGACCGTTCTGGCGACACAGCAAGGCATGAAGCTTTTAAGTGAAGCAATGAAAAAAATGGATATCAGGACTTTTTTTTATACCTTAGCCAGATCGCGAGAAATGAATCCCCAGTATTATCTTGTTGGTGATAATGAACACGAAGAACCGCGCGTAGTCGGTGATGCCGGAGATGCTTTAGACCGATTTCTTCCCCAATTTGTCCGCTCACTGGATTAAATAAATTTAGTACAGAAATGTCAGAGAGAATCAAACCAACAGACGATCCGATTAAATTTTACCTTTCACTTTTGAATCCGCAAAAAAGCGTGCGGCATGAATTCGTTACTAATAGTCCAATAAAAAGAGATTATTGTGCAAGACTCGGGCTGAATACGACCGATGACCCGTGGTTAGTTCACTTAGTGGATTCAGGAGAAAAAAGGCACAAAGCTTTAGTTCCCAACGCCGATAAGATGGTGACGGAATACACCAGTATGGGGGACTACCCTTACACTGTTGCCGGTGCGGTTATGAAAGCGGGTATGCTCGTGGCTTTTCCGGACCATTTGGAACCAAAAAACACATATTTTGTCACCGATAGCAACTGGGCCGTTTGCGGTCCTTATGGTGAGACGATGGTATTGCAGAAACCGAAAGGACCGGAGGACGTTCAAATGATAATAGAATTTTATAACCGCGAGAGATTAGAGGGTGATATTATTATGCGCTCCGATACCGGTGTTGCGATTGTAGAAAAAGGAGATCAGTTTCCCCGATTGTTACATATGTCTGTTGATGTCGGACTTTTGAACGTTGATACTCCCCGGCACCGGAAAAATAACCCGCTCTCCCTCGAGCAGATTCGGGAGTACATGTTACAAAACATGATGTATGCGGGCGGGCTAAGCACCAAACCGGCATTACTAGACGGTGTAATACTACCCTTTCGCAGGATGCAGGTTAGATTAAGCAATTGGTCCGCAAGTAGTCCCAACAGGGTAACCGGCAGCTTAGATGATTGCATATTACGAAGAAGTTTGGATATGAGGGGTGCACCAATGGACGAGGAGTCGCCGCTCATGGAGTTTTTGCAGTGCGCCTGTCTTGGTTTGCCTCATAGGCTGATGCTTTGAACTTCCTGATAGTCTCTTGACATTCGTAAGGTCGTTTGCTAAAAATATACATGGAAGGATCAAGAAAGAAGTTCTTGACCCAAATTAATAAAATTTAAAGGTGTAATTTGTCGGCCCGAGCGGCCGATTTTTTTATATGGGTTTACGTTTGCCAAATCAGTTAATTGATAGTGCTATAAGCTTAAGAAGGAGGACGGAGGTTAATTTGCCGCCAAATCTATTAGTCAGTTGGCGGGGACTGCGTAGTCGCATCTTAGCCAACGCGACTCTTCATCCAACGATACCCGATTATATTAGTTGGGGTGAGTTTAATAAAGATCCAGGCAGAAATCCGGCTATCGAGGACAAAATGGGGGAGATTCTGGCTTATGTCTTTTCCGCTTTTCAGCCGACTCACATCTTGGGGATTCTTGACGCCGGCGCCGGTCTGGCTCAAGCGGTCAGCCGTCATCTTCCGGCGCCCGAAATAACTTATGCAATAAAATATGTTAATCCACCGGTAGAACATGACGGAATAGTAGTCGAGGGCCGGTCGTATAAAACACAAGGGCGGTGCTGGTTTGGGGTACCTAATTTTGCCGAGGGTAGCGCCGTTTTGGTGATTGACGACGTTGCCGCCAGGTACGGCGCGGGTGGCCCGGTTTTGGGCGCGGTGTCAGGGCAAAGTGGTGTTCGGGTTGCCTGGGGCGTCGGGATGGATAAAGATTATCAGGGATGGGTGGAGCAACATGGAACCGGACACCCAGATGTGCCGGCTTTTTCGGTCGTGAGGGTTGCGGAAATAGACAATGCCGCCGGGCAGTTTTGTCTCATGGCCGAACGCGAAGCATTAAGGGTGATCTGACTTTATTCCCACTCCATCGTGGCCGGGGGCTTGTTGGTAATGTCATAGACAACACGATTGACCGATGGAATCTCGTTGACGATGCGAACACTCATTTTATCCAACAAATCATAAGGCAGGCGGGCCCAACTGGCGCTCATGGCGTCTTTGGCCAGGAGCGCTCTGATCCCGATGGTGTCGCCGTAGGCGCGGTTGTCGCCGCGGACGCCGGTCGTTTTTATGCCGGTATAGACGGCAAATACCTGCCACAGTTTTTGTTTAATTTTGTCCTTGCGATTTCTTCCTGGATAATCCGGTCTGATTTTCGCAAAATCTGCAATTTTTTCCGGGTGACTTTGCCGATAATACGGATCGCCAGACCCGGGCCGGGAAACGGCTGGCGCTGAATAATGTGGGCGGGAAGATCAAGAAGCGCGCCGATTTTTCTGACTTCGTCCTTATAGAAAGTCCGCAGTGGCTCGATAAGAGCCAGATTCATATGCTTGGGGAGTCCGGCAACGTTATGGTGCGTCTTTATTTTTTGACTGTGTTTGGTGCCGGCGCTTTCGATGACGTCTGGATAGATTGTTCCTTGTACTAAAAAGCGGGCGCCGGTTTTTTTTGCTTCTTTTTCCAGTACTTTGATAAAAGTCCGGCCGATGATCTGTCGCTTTTTTTCGGGGTTGATTACCCCCTTCAGATTTTCTAAAAAAATTTCTTTGGCGTTGACGACTTTTATTTTCAAAAGATAATACTTGGCGAATACTTTTTTTAGTTCGCTGGTTTCATTCTCCCGCATGAGCCCCGAGTCGATATATACTGAAGTAAGGCGACTGCCGACCGCCCGGTGAACGAGTAGTGCGGCCACCGTGGAATCAACGCCGCCTGACAGGGCGCAGATGGCTTTTTCCTGATGGACTTTTATTTTAATATCTGAAACAAGCTGCTTGACAAAAGTTTTATCAAGAAACTGTTTATTTAATCTGACCTGACAGATTTTGAGAAAGTTGGTGAGAATCTCCCGGCCTTATTTCGTATGGATAACTTCGGGGTGAAACTGAATGCCGTAAATATTTTTCTGTTCATCGGCGATGACGGCATGACGGATAGTTTCGGTGGCGGCGAGCGTTTTGAAACCGGCCGGAATTTTGACGACTTCGTCACCGTGCGACATCCATACCGGCGAGCGGGCCGGAATATTCAAGAGCAGCCGGCAGGCGCCATTTATGTTTAGTGTCGCCGGGCCGTATTCCTTCTTTTTGCGGGCCGGACCCGGCCGTTTGCCAAATAAGAAATGAGCTGTTCGCCATAACAGATACCCAGAATAGGAATGTTAAGACTCATTAGTTTTTTATCAATTGTCGGGGCGCTTTTTTCGTAAACCGAAGCCGGGCCGCCGGAAAAAATAATTCCGTCCGGTAGCACGCCTTTGAATTCGAGAGCCAGTTGCGGAGTGGTTATTTCAACCGGAGAACCAAGTTCGCGGATTCTTCTTGAAATCAGGTGAGTCGTCTGTGAACCAAAGTCAATGATGCGTATCATAACAACTTAAGATGAATAAAAGAAATCCAAATATCGCTTCGGTATCCCAATCTTAGCAAAGACTTTCCTTATTTTCCTATCGGAGATTTTTTCCTGCTTTAGGTTTTTGGATAAAGCACCGATTGTTTCCTTAACTTCATAAGGAAAAACAATCCAAGCAGCGGTTTTTTTAACAAAGTAGTCCGGAACAAATTTTGTCCACGGCTTAATATAAACCGCGGCGGTTCTGATTTCGGAAGCGCCTAACTCTTTAAGATAATTTATCCCCCGGACAAAAGTTTTGCCGGTATCCGATACGTCGTCAACGAGGAGTATCTGCTTATGGTCTAATTTATCCCCGATCTTTAGAATAATTTCCGGCACGCGATGCTGCTTGAGGTCAGTGTAAGTTGAGATCGTAAAGGTTGTGATGGGGCGGTTGAAGAAATCGGAGAAAATGTGGGCCACGGTCAGACCTCCTCGGGCTATGGCAACAATAAGATCAAAGCGATAGTCGCTGGCATAAATTTTTTTGGCGAGGCGAAAAACTGAAGTATGAAACGATTCCCAAGAAGGAGCCGTATATTTCATGAAGCAGTATACCTTGGTTATTTTTGCTTGTCAACTACCTCATCTAAGCGGCGAATGACTTTGTCGAGCCCGAATTCGAGGATTAAATCGGCGGCTTTGGGGCCGAATTTATGTCCCGATAGAATTTGATAAAAGGCCGGAAATACTTCTTTTACCTGATAATCACCGTTTTTTAGAATCTAGAACACTATATTTTGCAGTTCGTCGCGGGTCGGCGGATTAATTATTGGCTTAAGATTAGTTCTTAAGCCGTTAAGAAACTTCTTTTGGTTGGCAGTCAGGGATAAATTTGCCGGAAGACGGGCGAGGAACGTCAGCTTTTCTCCGGCGGCGGCATACGATTTTAGATATACCTGCGCGAAAATTTCCCGCTCTTCAAGCAGACTTTTTTCTTCAGCGTTCAATTTATTTCCCTTTTGTTTTTCAAAGAATTCTAAAAGAGCGGCTTTTGATTTCAAGAGATTGACCACGGTTCGGAAGCGGGGCAAAAAGATTCTCTTTTGCGGAAGCGGCCTCACTTCAGAGAGTTCGATAATTCGGGCAAACTCCAGGATCACCTCGCCCGGTTTTCCCGAAGGAATTTTTTTCTCAATGACAGTAAAATGAGCCTCGAGACACCGGTCATAATCATCAAATAAATTTAGAATTGTTTCGCCGTACGGATTAAAGTCGAGCGCGGTCGCGATCGGAGTCCGGACAATTAAAAATCTCAAAACATCAGCCGGCAGGATTTGCGCCACTTCTTTGGCAGAACTGCCGATGCCTTTTGAGGAAGACATTTTCCGGCCGCCGATTGTAAACCATTCATACGGTATGGCATACGGCGGTTCAATGTGCAAAACTTCCCGGCAAATTGCCGACGCAAAATCATACGAGCCGCCGGAAGACATGTGATCCTTGCCGGATCCTTCAATGGTGACACCCATTACTTTCCAATGGGCGGGCCAATCAATTTTCCAGGGTAATTTTCCGTGTCCGTCAAACGGCGTAATTTTTCCTTTGTGACCGCATCCCTTAGCCCAGACAACCAGCTGTGGTTGGCAATGATAAAAAACATGTTTGCCGTCCCAGTCGTAGACGACCGTAGTCCCGACTTTGCCGCAGTTTTCGCAAACGACCTGAAAAGGATACCAATCGTCCGCTTTATGGGCTTTGGCGATGCGACTATAGATTGTGCGGACGGTTTTGGCGTTGTCGAGAACTTCGCGGATGACAGCATTCATCTGACCGGACAGATACAGTTTGGAAGACCAGATTATTTCCGGGTGACAGTTGATTGACTCAAAAACATGTTGAAATTCCTTAGCGTAAAATTCGGCAAAACTGGCGTAGCCTTTTTCTGGCGAGGGAATTTTATACAGTGGAACCCCTTCGTATTTTTGCCACTGTGAAAACTTAATATATGACGGAATGGCGTCCATCGGGTCAAGATCATTGAAAACATAAGTAAACTTGGCTTTGATGTTATTTTCAAGCAGCGCTTTGTAAACGAGGTCATGGATGACGACGCCGCGTAGGGCACCGACATGAACGCGCCCTGACGGAGTCTTCATATCGTCTACCCACTCAATAGCATTTTGGCGGTTTTTCAGTTTTTGCACTTCGCGGTCAACCCAGATCATAAAGATAGTATATCACGAGTCTGACGCAATCAGATTTTTTTTATCGCGAGTATTTTATAGCGGTGCTTACCGGCCGGAGCGGTAATTTCTACCTCCTCGCCGATTTTTTTGTCAAGGAGCGCCTTGCCGAGCGGCGAAGTATAAGAAACTTTTTTATGTAAAGGATCGGCTTCAAACTCGCCAACGATGGTGAACTCCTCTTCGCGGCCGGCTTTAGTCACAACAATATGAGAACCGATTTCTATTGTTTGGGCATCAACATGGGTTTCAACAACGATGGCGTTTTTAACGACTTCTTCCAGTTCCTGAATCCTGCCCTCGATAAAGGCCAGGTCCTCTTTGGCGGCAACATACTCGCTGTTTTCGGAAAGATCGCCCATGGCGCGGGCTCGCTGCAGTCGGTCAACGGCGTACGGGCGTTTTTTGCCTGTTAAATCCTCGAGCTCTTTTTTCAGCTTCTCAAAACCGTCCTTGGTAAATTGGAAAGACTTCATAAAAAAATGCCCCCTCTGAACTTGTTCTTCGGGGGTTATGTTGTTACAATATACTACATTTAAAAATAAATGTCAAATACGGCCCCGGCGCGTTCGTCTAGTGGCCCAGGACGACAGGTTCTCAACCTGTAAATCATGGGTTCGAATCCCATACGCGTCACCAAGTTAGTCTCGATCTCGATTTGATTTCGCCACTTCCGAAGTGTTGTTTAGTTGATATTTACGGCTTCAACTGTTTACGGGCGTTTTTGAATATACACCGTAAATTTTGATTCTACTGTTGTGGTAGTCTAAAAATAATTCGTCACTTCGGAAGTGGCGGTGAGTAAAGGTGAAAAAAGGTCTCCAATAGTCGGTTGATTCGCTTACGAGTTTTGGGATTGCTTAAAGTCCGCATAACTTCCTCGTGGGAGGTGGCGTTTGTTCCGTCGCTGGCAATGACGTTGGTTATAAGAGATAGACCGATAGTTTCCATTCCTAGGCTTGTTGCAACGATTATTTCCGGTACCGTTGACATCCCGACCGCATCGATTCCCAGTTTCCTCAACGCCTGCGATTCAGCACGTGCCTCGTAAGTCGGCCCCGGTACCGCCGCGTACACGCCCTCATGTACATGTTGGTGCATCTTAATTTTACTAGAGGCTTTGTGAAGAAGCAGCCGCAGCCTCTGACCGTACGCGTTATTTTGAGGAATAAAGCGCTTGGCGTTGAAGACGACCGGACCCTGTAGGGGATTTGGAAAAAACAAGCCAAAATGTGAAGAAATGATCATAATATCTCCGGGTTTGTATCGTAAGTTGAGTGCGCCGGCAGCATTGGTGGCAAAATAAATTCTGGCTCCAAGCTGGTGCGCGACTTGTACCGGTAAAGTAATCTCTTGCAGTGAGTTGACCAGGTCTGGCTGACCGCCGAGTTCGTAAAAGTGTTTTCTTCCTTGAAATCCGATTACCGGTACTTCGGCAATATATCCGGCCAGAAAATTGCCCTTATGTCCTTCGACAGAAGTAGTGATGAACCGGGGGATTTGCGAATAAGGAATAGGGTCGGTAACAAGCTTAAAACTGTTGGCGATATCTCCGAGTCCGCCCGAACCGAGAGTAAGCGCAAATTGAGGTTGAAAGCCCAGGGGTAATTTTTTCTTTATAAATGCAGATATTTTCGTAATCCGCCTTTCATACGCGGTCATGCCGGCATTATACAACAGAGTAGAAAATTATTTTAGTGCTGAGTCGACGACCGGTTGTATTTGTTTGTAGTCGTAGGCACCGCCAAACGAAGTCGTGTTCACAAAAAAGTGCGGCGTACCCTGAAAGCCAAGTGCCTGACTAAGCTGTTGTTCTTTTTGTAGCCTTTGGTCATACTTGCCGCTTTCGATACAGGTTTTTAGGGTTTGCGGATCAACAATGTCTCCTAAAAAATTGACGACCAGCGATACGTTGGCTTTATTATTTTGTACTTTGTCGTTGATGAGTGTATATCCCTCGTAACTCATCAATTTATCGTGGACTTCCCAGAACTTACCGCTGTCAAAAGCGCAGTACAAAGTTTCCATCGCGACTTCACCGTTTCCGTGTCCCGGGCTGTAAATCACCGCATACGAAGCCTTGCCTTCATCGACCAGTTTTCGCATTTCCGGAACCGGTGGGGTGTAAGTGCCGCCGTTCGTTATGTACTGGAATCGGCCTGTTTGCTTGCTGAGTTCGGAGTCCCTTCCACCGGCGACATGGCAGTAAGGGCAGCTTGGATCTAAGATCTCGGCGAATAGTACTTTTTTATCGGCGTTACCGAAATGAATATAATCGTTACTGAATAATTTTTTAATCTGACCGAGCGCAACCGGTTGGGCCTTTTGCGGAAGGTTTTGAGTTACCGTATCTTTCTTACCTTGTTCAAGGCTTTGCAGTCGGAAGAAAAGATAACCGGCAAAAAAAGACACCGCAATAAGAAGAATGATTAAGAGGTTGGACGGACCGGAAGGAGGGCGGACATATTCCGGTGTTGCCGGCTGAAGAGGAGTCGATTTATTTCGTGGAGTTTTTTTTCTTGGTGGCATACCTAACCACTATAATATATGGAAATCCGATTGTCAATCAGATTTCCTATCGGGCATAAAGGCGATAGATGTTGCTGCCGATTTTCTCCAGTTTAAAAATGGCAAGTGTTTCTATTTCACTTGTGTTTTTGACGTGAGGCCCGCCGCAAAATTCTTTTGAGTATGCGTGTTCCAAGCTGGCGTCGGCGCCGATAAAATAAACCTTGACCATGTCCGGATATTTTTCCCGAAAAAAAGACTTGGCGCCGATTTTGTAAGCCTCGTCTCGAGTCATTATTTTAAAATCGATGAGTAAACTGTCTTTTATTTTGGCATTTATAATGTCTTCTATTTTTTTTATCTCATTAGGTGTCGGTTTTTTTGCTGATGAAAAATCAAATCGTAATCTTTCGCCGGTAATGTTTGATCCCTCCTGCCTGACATCATTTCCCAAGACATCAAAAAGCGCCTGGTGGAGGAGATGAGTGGCCGTATGGTACTTTAGAGCTTGTTCACTCTGATTGGCTAATCCGCCTTTAAACATTCCAGCAGACGAAGTACGGGATTGTTCTTGGTGTTTCCTTTTAGCGTCTATGAAATCTACTTCATACGATTGATTCCTTTGACCACCCAATCCTTCAACAATATCTTTAGTTAAATCTGGAGTAATCCCAAATGTTTCATAGTAATAAAAAGCTTTCTCACCTTTTATTATTCTATTTTTTGAATTTGACGATTTTTGAAAATCTTTTTTTATTTGATTTATTCCTTTTTGTAATGTTTTAATAAAATTGTTTTCTTCTTCAACTAGGACCTTTTCTATTTGTTGTTTATTTTCAATCAATTCTGGGTATACGTCTCCATATATTTGAACAACTGGTTCAACCAATTCTCCAACAAAAGCTCTATTGACTTGTAAATAGTTTCTCCCGTAACCAATGACTCTCCTAATTAGTCTTCGTGTAATATATCCTCTCTCTTTATTCGAAGGATTAGCACCTTCATTAATGAGCATTATTGATCCTTTTATATGATCAGCCATAATTCGAAAATATTTATTTATCCATATATGTTGTCCATAATAATATCGGGACGATGTTATTTCTTTAATTGTTTTTAATAGAGGGCGGAACAAATCTGTAGCAAAAACATCTTGATTATTGTTAATAGCTGCTAAAATTCTTTCTAACCCGCCACCAAAATCAACGTTTTTTTTTGGTAGATCGGTGAAAGAGCCGTCTTCTTCTTTTTTGTACTGCATAAATACGGAATTACCGATTTCCAGAAATCTTCCGCAATCACAGTTGGGGTGACATGGCTGATTTTGGAAAGCAGATTTTTCGTGAGTTTTTAACTCTTCGCCGAAATCGTAGAACACTTCACTGTCCGGACCGCCCGGCTCGCCGGCCGGCATATTGTCCGGGACGCCGGCCCGTGACCACCAATTTTTATCAGCGCCGTAGAAATGAATTTTGTCTTTTGGCAGCCCTAATTTTCGCCAAATAAAGGCCGACTCTTCGTCGCTTCGGATTTGCTTCGTTCCTTCAAAAACGCTTACATGGAGTTTTTCTTTAGGAAGATCCAGCTCTTCGGTGAAAAATTGCCAGACCCAGGCCAACTGCTCTTCTTTAAAATAATCTCCTAAAGACCAATTGCCCATCATCTCAAAAAAGGTGGTGTGTCTGTTATCGCCGATTTCTTCAATATCCTGAGCCCTGAAACAAGGTTGGATATTGTATAATTTTGTGCCGAGAGGGTGCGGCTCTCCTAAAAGATAAGGGACCAACTGCTGCATGCCGCTTCCGGTAAACAAGGTAGTCGGATCATCTTTGGGGATAAGCGGGATGGGCGGGACCTCTTTATGAGCTTTTTTTTCCCAAAAACGCCGAAATCGGTCACGAACCTGTTGTTGAGAAATGCCCATATAGTAAAATTATAGCATGCGTATCCTGACATCACGTCCGCAGTCGATCCGAGAAATTGTTTCCGGCCTTAATCTGCCGGCGGCGGCCTCTCACAAAGGACAGAACGGAAAAGTATTAATCATCGGCGGTTCATCTCTGTTTCACTCCGCCTCTTTGTGGGCGGCAGAAGTCGCCTCGCATTTTGTCGATATGGTACATTACGCCTCAACGGCCGAAAATGAGGAAATTTTTTTATCGCTTAAAAAAAAATTTCACAACGGTATGGTAGTGCCGCAGGAACATCTTTTTGAGTATGTCGCGGAGGACGACGCTATCCTGATTGGTCCGGGGATGATGCGGGGCGACGGTAAGGAAGCCGAGTATACCCGTACGATTACCTATAAACTGCTGTCGGAATTTCCGGAGAAAAAATTCGTCATCGACGCGGGCGCTTTACAGATGATGGACGCCGAATGGCTCCGTGAATTAAAGACGACACCGATTATTACCCCTCATCAGAAAGAATTCGAAAAGCTCTTCGGCGAGGATATTTTTGAAAGAAGTGCCGCCGACAAAATTAATCAGGTCAAAATCTATGCAAAAGACTATCGGGCGGTAACCCTTTTAAAAGCGATCGTGGACATAGTTTCTGACGGGCAAGAAACTTACGTCATTGAAGGCGGCAACGCGGGGATGACAAAGGGCGGAACCGGCGATTTACTGGCGGCGCTGACGGTTTCATTATACGCGACTAACCAACCACTCCTGTCTGCCGTTCTGGCTTCGTATCTTTTGAAGCGTTCCGCCGATAAGCTTTTTTCCAGGAAAGGATACTGGTATAATATAGAAGATTTAATTACTGTCTTACCTACGGAGTTAAAAGAGCTCGCACTGTAAGATTAGTCGCTATGAAAAAAGAAACCACCGTGGCAATTTTTTTCGGTATTTTACTTGGTGCCGTAATTGCCGTCTCGCTGATTATCAAAAACAGACAGGCGCAACTGCAGAAGGCAAAGACAATCGTGCCGGAAATAAAAACAGCCTTTAAAATCACTCCCAATGCCATAAACGCGCGGTTACTGGAAATCGTCAGCCCGGACGACGGAATGATCACGGCGAAGAATACGGTTACGATTCGCGGTAAAACGGATCCGAACTCGCTTCTCATCATTCAGTCGCCGCTCAAGGATGTTGTTGTCAGAAATGATAAAGCTGATTTTACCATTGACTTTCCACTCGCCCTGGGAGAAAACATTATTACCATTGCCGTTTACGCAAAAGAACCACAACTGCGAAGTCAGGAAAAGCAGCTGAAAATTTATTACCTTGACGAACTATGAAAAAAATATTTGGCGGCTTACTGCTTATTATTCTGATAACCGTTCCGGTATCGGCCGTGAATATTTCACCAAGTCCTAACCAGTCTTCATCAAGCGCTGAAGATAAGGAAATTGCGAAATTTAAGGACAAGGTGGCGACTAAAGTGGCCGAACTTAGACAAAAAAATAACCGGGCGGTTGCCGGTACGGTCGTTTCTGCAAAAACGGGAGTGTTCAAAATCAAAACCCCAGACACTAGTGAGTACGAAATCAAGACCGACGACAGTCTCACTAAGTATTTTCAAATTGCCGGTACTCAAAAAAAAGAAATAAAATTGGATGAAATCAAGACCGGCGCCTATATCATCGTTAACGGAGTCATAAACGACCGAGCCATTACCGCCAACGCGGTTTTTGTTGATGAATTTATATACGTCAATTCCGGCAAGATTACCGAGGTTAACAAAGACGACTTTACCGTAAAAGTGATCACGAACGATAAAGATACGGTGACGCTAGACATAGAAAGCAGCACGCGCCAACAAATTATTAACATTAAATCACTGGAAATCGAACGAGTCGGTTTTTCCAAAGTGAAAGAAGGCGATACCATCCATTTTGTTGCCCGACATAACCCCGATCAAAAAGACAACAATCGGTATACGGTGGCGAAATTCATTGTTATCCCCCAAGAATATTTTATTAAATGATATGAGGATATTCTATGCTGAATATATTCAAAAAATTCTTTGATTATAATGCCAGGGAGATTGACCGGATTGAAAAACGGGTCACCGAAATAAACACCTGCGAAGAAAAAGTCCGCCGCCTTAAGGATGATGCCTTTACGAAAGAAACAAGAAAACTTCAGGAAGACGTCCAATCGGGCAAAAGCAATTTAGATGAAGTTCTTCCCTTTTCCTACGCCTTAGTCCGCGAAGCCGCCCGCCGGGTTATCGGCGAAAAGCATTTTGATGTTCAGTTAATTGCTGGAGTTTCGCTCCATGAAGGCAAGATCGCCGAGCAGAAAACCGGCGAGGGAAAAACTTTATCGGCGACAACCGCGTTGTATTTGAATGCGCTCGAAGGAAAAGGCGTCCATTTGGTGACCGTCAACGACTATCTGGCGCGCCGGGATGCCGGCTGGATGGGCGCTGTATTTCATTTTCTCGGTTTAAAAACAGCGGCCATAATTTCTGACGAGTCGTTCATTTTTGACCCCGACTTTACCGACGAAAAATCTCAAGATTGGCGCCTTATTCATCTAAGACCCATTTCCCGAAAGGAAGCATATCTGGCCGACGTCACCTATGGCATTAATTCAGAGTTTGGTTTTGACTATCTGCGCGATAACATGGCCCAAGATCCGCGCGAGCTGGTGCAGCGCGGTTTTCATTTCGCCATTATTGACGAAGCCGATTCCGTGCTCATTGATGAGGCCAGGACGCCCCATATAATTTCGGCTCCCTACGAAGAAGATACAGGTAAATATTACGGCTACGCGCGCATTGTCAAAAATTTAAGGCCGCTCACCGACTACGTCATCGACGAAAAACTGCGGACGGCGAACCTCACCGATAAAGGTATCCAGGAAGTCGAGCGGATCTTGGGCGTCAAAAATATTTATGAGCGCGATTTTGATACCCTCTTTCATCTGGAGGCGGCCCTAAAAGCGGCGACTTTATTTAAATTGGATAAAGACTATATTGTCAAGGATCAAGAGGTTATCATCGTTGATGAGTTTACCGGGCGGTTGCTGAACGGGCGGCGATTTTCCGAAGGCCTTCACCAGGCAATCGAAGCTAAGGAAAATGTTGCCATCCAGAAGGAATCAAAAACTTTGGCCACTGTTTCTCTGCAAAATTATTTCCGGATGTATAAAAAACTTGCCGGTATGACCGGTACGGCCGCGACGGAAGCGGAAGAGTTTCATAAAATTTATGACGTTAATGTTTTGACTATTCCGACGCACCGGCCGATGGTACGGCGCGATGAACCGGATATGATTTACAAAACGGAGGGCGCGAAATTTAGAGCGGTTGTTAACGACATTGCTGCCAATTACAAAGTCGGCCGGCCGGTACTTGTTGGTACGACTTCGATTGAAAAGAACGAACTGTTGTCCCGAATGCTCAACGAAAAAGGAATCCCCCACCAGATATTGAACGCCAAAAATCATCAGGAAGAGGCGACGATTATTGCCGGCGCCGGACAAAAGGGGGTGGTCACCGTGGCCACCAACATGGCCGGCCGGGGCGTCGATATTATTTTGGGTGGGACGCCGCCGAGCCAATATCAGACGGTAAAAAGAAAAAGTCAGCGGGAAGAAAACGAGTATAAAAAAGAATATGAAAAATGGGCCAAAAATCACGACGAAGTGGTCAGACTCGGCGGGCTGTATGTTATCGGCACCGAGCGGCATGAGTCGCGGCGGATAGACAATCAGCTTCGCGGACGCGGTGGCCGCCAGGGCGATCCGGGCGAGACGCGTTTCTTCGTTGCTTTACAGGACGATCTGATGCGAATTTTCGGCGGCGAGCAGATTTCGCGGTTGATGACTTTTTTTAATTTTCCCGAAGATCAGCCGCTTACCCACGCCATGGTTTCTAAAGCGATTGAGCAGGCGCAGGTTAAAGTGGAGGGATTTAACTTTGATATACGAAAACACCTGGTTGACTTTGACGACGTTTTGAATAAACAACGGGAAATTATTTACTCGCTTCGAAAAAAAATTCTGATGCAGCCGCGGGAAAATCCAGCCGAATTTTACCAGACAATAAGCGGCATTTTCCGGGAAGAATTTACCTCGATAGTCAATAGCCTGCTTCTTGGCGAAGTCGTGACCGACGCCGATCGGGCCCAACTTACGAGTGAATTACTCTTTATTCTCCCGCTTCAGCCTAAGAAAATTGAAGATCTGGCTCATCCGCAAAATAACGAAAAACTGCTGCAGTTTGTCTTTGCCGAATTTCAAAAAATATATAAGCTGTTTGAAAAAAATATCGGAAAAGAACTCTGGAGCAGCATTGTTTCAAGCGTTTTTCTGACGACGATTGATCGTTACTGGATGGAGCACTTGACCGCGATCGAAGAATTACGAGAAGGGATTAATTTGCGCGGGTATGCCCAACTTGATCCGCTGGTTGAGTATAAAAATGAAGCGTACAGTATGTTTGAAAAACTGGTATCGTCGATCAACTACGACGTTACCCGCCGCCTGTTTAAAATCGAAATTCAAAAAAGCGAGCCGCCACCAAAGTCAAAAATAGAGCCCAAAAAAGCCCTTCTCTTAAAATCAGCCAGTCGAGTGGATCCTTTTGCCGAAAAAGAAAAAAAAGAGAAACAGCGGGTTGAGGGATCGCCGCCGGTTGGGCAGACCAAGTCCCCCTCGCCTGTCGGGCAACCGGTTTCGTCCGTTCCGCCGCCTGGACAGTTCAGAGTCACCCCTCCCGGAGCGTCCCAGAAAAGACCGGGGCGTAACGAGCCCTGTTGGTGCGGTTCCGGAAAAAAGTATAAAAAATGTCACTGGCCGGATTAAAGAATATTTAATGCATCTTGTTGGAAAGCGATTAATACCGGCCGAACAAAGTCACAAGTATAGTTGATATAATACCGGTCATGGCAAAAGAATATCCTCAAGGGATAGGGCCGGCCTTTCGAGAACGAGTCATCGCGGCAAGAGCACTTCTTAAAGATCGTGAAGAAAAACTACGTTCAGGAGTCTCCCCGTATCCTTATATAGATGGATTTCATTTTGACGTTGGTTCGCCGCGCTTTGAAGAACTTGGAAAAATACAATTAACTATTGTAAAGCATATTCGAGAACTCGCGGGTAACGCTTCGATAAAAAGACCGGTTGTTTATTTGGATATCGGAGGCGGCTTTGGCGTATCGAGCATCGCCATCGCTATTTTTCTTTCAGATTTGGTTTCGCAGGGTAAAGTTGTGTTGATCGTAAGTAATCTAGAATTTTTACCGGATCGAACCAACGTCAGTAAACTGTTAAGAGATGATAATATGCGAGTATTTTTAGAGAACAATATGCATTTGGTTCAATATATAAAAACCGATATAGGTCATATACCTAATAGAACAATAAATGTTAAAAATAAACGCATCAAGTTGTCTGGAAATCTAGACGTTGTACATGAATACAACGCTTTGACTCATTCAACTACGCCTGACAGAGATTATTCTATTTTAGGAAGATCGTTGAGTCCCTGGGGGAGTCTAATACTAGATTCAACCGACCCCTACCCATACTTGAGCGTTCCTGATAATTTGCGGCCGGCTATTGCTGCCTCTTTTGAAATAGGAATCAATAATCTAAGGGTAATGAGTCTACGAGAATCAAGATTAGATTATTATTATGTATTCCAGAGAGAGCAAGCTCCTAATATTACTTATGCATCCCAGGGATGAAAAATATCGGACTGACGCTAACTTCATTCCGACAACAACCTTCGACCCAGGCATTGACAAATTATAAAAATAAGCCTATAATAAGACTATGTTGACAGAACTCGGGCAACGCGACGCTGTAAGGCAAGCGGCACCTTTTTTTTCAGCGCAGCCCGTGTTGCAAACGGCGATAGAGGCAGCTACCCAAGGCGAACCGCCTTTCTATAAATACCAAGTGGGTTTGCTAAACCGCGCGATCAGAGAAGTTAATTTTTTATTGCGTTCTCCGGAAAAAAGAGACGCGAGTCTTGTGAATATTTGCGGGACTACTGAAGAGAGTAAAAAATACCCGGTTACGAATCTGCCCGAGTTATTTTCCTGGGCGGATCGGTCCCAAAGAAAAAAATGGACACAAACCC
This sequence comes from Candidatus Roizmanbacteria bacterium, assembly GCA_016201695.1. Taxonomy (GTDB): domain Bacteria; phylum Patescibacteriota; class Microgenomatia; order UBA1406; family GWC2-37-13; genus JACQCK01. The sequence goes on along the minus strand of JACQCK010000044.1, from coordinate 36,754 downwards.
TTCTTGCTACACTTCCTATTCTCAACGAGGATATTCGGGGTGGATATTATCAAAACCCGGGTAGTATCGATAATGGAAATCCGGCTGATGTTTTCCGTTTTTTTCTCCTTGATGGATACTGCCGGTGGAACGCCGTTCTGGTCACTGACGGACAACCGGAAAAACGTCAAGAAGAGCGCGATCGCGCCAACGTTATCGCCAACGCTTTATGCGAAGCGGCGGTTATTGCGGCGGAAAAGGGAGACGCACATCTTAAGGAATTGGTCGGATGGATGGTAAGACATGATTGGATCGCGGCAAGGTGGGGTATGAGCGAAACACTGGTCCGTCGCGCAGAAACGATAAGCAAAAATCAACCTGTCATTTTCGAGCAATCCAATACGCCTAAGGGGTAAAAATTATCCGTCTTTTGCTCTGCTATAATAGAGCTAAAGTTTTACCGGGTTTTTCGATCGAGGCAAAAGCAGCATGAATAAGAAAGTACTAGATCACTATCTTCAATACAGTCAGTTTACCTATCCCGGATTATATGAAAATTATTTAAAATCACTTACCAATAATATTCGTGAATTGGGTCTTCTGGTAAGAAAACAGCTGATACATCGTACCACTCTGGCCGCCGGTAATACCGGTTCAAACGAAGATCTAAAGTATGGCGACATGACAAAAGTTCCTTGGTCGCGGCAGGCCGAGGATGATTACTTTAACACCGCCGTATCCATAATCGCCGAGCTTTTTCGAAGAGATAGCCGCGGATTTACTCTGAAAAGAAAACCACAGAATAAGGTCGTACTGACATGCCGGCATACTACTTTGCTTATGGCAAGCATTCTTAAAGCAAAAGGAATTCCCGGCCGAGTTCGTTCCGGAAACGCTTCGTATTTTCCCGAGGAGAAAGGCCTAAGTTCGGACCACTGGATAAACGAATACTGGAGTGACAAAGAAAGCAGGTGGATCATAATAGATGTTGATGGCAGTCTGCACAATACGGGATTTGACATGTATGATTTGCCGCCCGACGCGTTTGATTATCCGGCGAAAGCGTGGCTCGCAATAAGAGAAGGAAAAGTTGACGCCGATCATTTTTGGAATGCAAAACCGGCCGCAGGTTTAAAAGTGGTCGGGTGGGCTTTATTTTACGATTTTCATTGTTTAATGAATAATGAGATTGTCTATCTGCATAGTCCGGCGTATCTTTATTCCAAATGGGACAGTCTTACCGAAGACGATCGGCTTGAGCTTGACAAATTGGCCAAAATTATGCTCGATCCGGAAAAGAATTTTGATCGGTTAGCCCAAATTTGGGAAGTAAACAGAAAGTACCGGATTCTTAAAGGCGGGTTGTTGTAACAAGCTCAATTTTCTGAAGAGATTATGCTACAATACCTTGATGAAAGCGGCGGAGTTTGTACAGTTTAGGACGGCGGACGGATTAACGCTTCCGGGTCTTTTGTTTGCCCCGGCCGGCGGTACCAAGGTCGCAATTTATCTTCACGGCAACGGCAGCAGTTCGGTCTTCTATAAAGAGAACTATGAGTTAGCTCATAAATTGAACGAAGGCGGAGTTGCCGTCCTTTTTTTCAACAACCGCGGGGCGCATCTTATCAAAAAATTGGATGTTTGGAAAAACGGCCGGACCGAAAGAAAATTTTTTGGCATGGCCTACGAAAAAATAAAAGACTGTGTTATCGACATCGAAGCCGCCGTCGCTTTTCTTAAAGCGCGGGGATACGGCGAATTTTATCTGATCGGCGTCTCAACCGGCGCCAACAAAATCTGCGTTTACGATCATTACCGGCCGAAAAATGCCGTCAAAAAATACGTGTCGGTTTGCGGCGGCGACGATACCGGGATATATTATCAACTTTTTGGCAAAGAAAAATTTAATACCCTACTGCGCAAAGCTGAAGAAAAAGTAGAAAAAGGCCTGGGCGAAGAGCTCATTGGCGAGCTTATGCCGGCCGACTTTTTTTCCTATCGGGCGTTTTATGATACGGCCGATCCGAACGGCGACTACAATGTCTTTCCTTTTTATGAGGTGATCAATAAAGTAAAACTGTCGAGAAAACCGTTGTTCCGTTACTTTAAAGCGATAAAAAAACCGACGCTTGTTGTATATGGCGCGCTTGATGAGTACGCCTGGGGAGACGTACCGCGGGCCGTTGCCATTCTCAAAAGATATCAGCCGGGATTTGAGTACGCGATTGTTCCCGGCGCCGACCACGGATTTACCGGTAAAGATACGAAGCTCGCCCGCACCGTTTCTTCGTATATCATAAATAGCAGAGTTTAGGTTATTTTGACAATCCCATAGTCCATAAAATATAAAAAAAATGCTGTAATAACGAGTATGTTTAAAGACAGAGAGTTAAGGTATCCCAACATACTGGCGATCCATAATACTTATGTGGCTTGGAGAGATGCACAATCAGATTATCACAACGTACATCAACAAACCGAACATGACTATACACAGGCGAAAGTCAGATTACTAATGTACTTCTGCCAAGTAAAAGGATCGGTGTTGCCTGAAGTGATAACACTGTCGCCGGAGTCGGTTTTCCGGCCGCGGGAAATGACCATTCAGGAAGCCAGAGTCGTTAAAGAAGAGCCGGCGAAGGCAGCTGTTTCCGGTGAAAGTTCTGCCTCCGCTTTGCGCCAGGACGGTATAAATGGCGCCCGGAAAAAGACCGGCGCAAGACCCGTTATTGAAATCAGAAAATTGGACGGCAGTTCTAACACTGTGTGGGTGACCAGCGATTTAGAAAAAATAGTTGCCGCTTTTAACTTACTGTCTAAAACAAAGCCGGGTGAGTTTGACCAGCTACGGGCTGAGTTTGAATCATTAGCAAGCGAATATGCCCGCTTTAAAGTAGATTTAAAAGGGCGGTCGGGGCCGCGGATAAAGTCGCGTTTAGCCAATCTTAGAAACGCAGTGATAGAAGAGTTGGGTGATTTTTATTTTCCCGAGTGGATAGCAGATGTCAATTCACGGTCAGTGGAGCCGGGAAGAGAATGTCGATATTATTATAACATTCGGGAACACGAACTGTATGTTGTGCCTAGCGCGCCGGTTATCGGACGGATAGGCAGGTTTCTTCAAAAAGTGTCAGGACGAAAGCAACCGATCTCTGTGCCTAATTTCTCCCGGGCAGGTAAACTTCCCGTCGAGGCGTGGTGTTCGGCGAACTTTGTCGGCGAAAAACTGGTCGAACCGTTTAGAAAATAACCCGCCAGTTAGTTTTCGCTGTTAATACTACTTTACCGTTACGCTTTTGGCCAGATTACGGGGCTTGTCCGGATCGGTGCCCCGGCCGATCCCCAAATAGTACCCCAGCAGTTGCCCGACAATAATATTGCCGAAGATCGTCAAATCTCCCAATTCCGGTGTCTGTATATGGTAATTAAATTCCGGCGCTGCAAAAGGCGAAATACCGATAATAGTTGCTCCACGCGCCTTGAGTTCGGTCGCGCTTGAGAGCACTTCCTGCCTGGTTTCGTCATTGGCAAACAAAGCAAAGCAGGGTGTGCCTTTTTGGATGAGAGTGATGACACCGTGTTTTAGTTCGCCAGAAGCAAACGCCTCGGCGTGGATATAGCTGGTTTCCTTAATCTTAAGAGCAAACTCCATGGCCGCCGGAAAGTTGAGGTGTTTGCCGATGAGGTACATATCTTCATAATCAATCAGTTTTTTGGCCAAATTAAGAATGGCCGTTCTGTTTTTTGGGGTAAGCCATTTTTCGAGAACCGCGCCGAGATTGGTCATGGCTTTTTGCGCTTCCTTATATTTTCCGCCGACCGCCCGGCTAAGAAGATAAAGGGTGGCCAGTTGGGCGGTAAAGGCTTTGGTCGAGACGACCGCGATTTCCGGCCCGGCGCCAACGGCAATAATTGTGTCAGACAGACGTTCGAGCGTTGAGGCGCGCGCGTTGACAACCGCAATCAGATGGGCGCCGTTTTTTTTCGCCGCTTTGGCAGCAATGAGGGTATCGGCGGTTTCGCCGCTTTGGGAAATAGCAATAAACAACGTTTTTTTGTCGGCGAATTTGGCAAAAGGTAAAAATTCATAGGCGCCGTATGCCTGCGCCTCGATTCCGGCTAAGGAAAAATAATATTTGGCCGCAAGCGCGCAGTAAAAAGCGGTTCCGCAACCGCAGAGTACTACCCGCCCGCCGTCGGCTATTTTTTTGGCGATTTGTTTTAGTTCGGTCTCGTTTAGACGGGCGGTTTTTTTAATGGTGGCCGTCTGCTCGATAATCTCTTTCAAGAGAAAGTGGGGGTAGCCGCCTTTTTGGACATCCTCGACTTTCCAGTCAACGGTATGGGTGACGAGTTTTTTTTCGGCCTGCGACGAAATGTCATAAAGCTTGACCCCGTTTACGGTAAGTACGGCGGCTTCGCCGTCAGCAAGAAAATAAACCCGGCGGGTAAATTTTAAAAAGGCGGTTACGTCGGAACCGAGATAGTACGAGTTGCTGCCGATACCGATTGCAAGCGGTGAACCATTGCGACAAATAACGATTGAACCGGCATGAAGATCGAGGACGCCGATGGCATTTGAGCCAACGAGGGTGTTAAAAACGCTAAAGACGGCGTGATTTATTGATCGGCCTGTTTTTAATTCTTCTTCAATGGCGTGGGCGATGACTTCGGTGTCGGTTTCCGAGTGAAAGGTGTGTTTTTCTCTTTTTAACTCTTCTTTGAGATCCTGGTAATTTTCGACGATGCCGTTGTGGATGACGGCGATCTGGCCGGAGCAGTCGAGGTGCGGGTGGGCATTGATGTCGGTGACTCCGCCGTGAGTCGCCCAACGCGTATGGCCGATGGCAATCGTGCTATCGGGAAGAGTTGTTTTGGCCGAGCCGATTTTACCAACATGCTTTTCTATCCGGATTCTCCCGCCGGACTTGGGAATGATGGCGATACCCCACGAGTCGTATCCGCGGTACTCGAGTTTTTTTAATCCGTCAAGAACGGTTTGCGCGGCTTGTGAAGTGCCGTCGTTAACAATGCCAAAAATTCCGCACATATACTACTCGCAAATGATAGCAAAATCAGGAAAATAAATCCAGCTGATGTTTCTCTTTTTTACCGTCCGATTTGCTTACCGGACCGGTGGCTTTTGGCGGAAAAATACGCTTGGTAAGAGAGTTAAACTGAAGATCGATCAAAAAGTCCTTAAGGCCGGGTTTGAAGGCGGAAAACGAACAATCGGCCAGACTCATATCGAACGGGATATCGGTAATAATCGTCGCCAATTTTTTTGAAAGCTCAATTTCGGCGCGGTTCGACTCAATTAGATGCCGTACCTTCTCATTTTTGATAGCGGCGGCGTTTTGTACAATCTTTTCGCTGGTTTGATAGTCGTTAAGAAGCTTAATGGCGGTTTTGGGTCCGATGCCTTTGGCGCCCTTGTAGTTGTCGGACTGGTCACCAACGAGCGCTTTATAGTCGGGGATTTGCTCCGGAGGAACGCCCAGTTTCTCGATGACCCCGCTTCGGTCATACATGACGACCGTACTTAGGCCGACTTTGGGAGTAATAATATATACATTTTGGTCGACGAGTTGAAACATATCTTTATCACCGGTCAGAATGAGGATACGCATCTGATTCTTATATTTGGCGGCAAGCGTGCCAATGACGTCGTCGGCCTCATATCCTTCCTTTTCCGCCCGGGCAATTCCGCCTTTGTCAAGGAGCGTACGGATGAGGGGCACCTGAATTTTCAATTGATCGTCGGTTTTCGGCCGTTGCGTCTGGTACTGCGGAAAGAGTTTTTTTCGAAAGGTTGGTTTTGGGGTATCGAAGCAGACGATAATATAGTCGGGTTGATAGTCCTGAATGGACTTTACAAGCATGGTCAAGAATCCGTAGACGGCGTTGGTTGGAGTCCCGTCTTTTGTCGAAAAAGAAGGCATGGCGTAAAAAGCACGATGAATAATGGCGTAGGCGTCAATTAAAAGCATCGTTTTCATGAAAGTCTAGGCTTTGGCCGAATTCTTTTTTTGTCCCGCAATCTTTTCGAACTCTTCCTGATCGAGTCCTTCTTTTTTGACGAGCTCGTCGGCGATTTTATCAAGATACTTTCGGTTTGATTTTAAGGTTTTTATGGCCAGTTCAAAGCTGTTGTTTATGATTTTTTTCACTTCTTCGTCGATCTTGGAAAGCATTTCCTGGGAAACGGTGTTTTGCTCCCAGTATGATTTGCCCCATTCCGTAATGTCCATGGTCGGGCCAAAATTAATCGGGCCAAGCGGACTCATGCCATACTCAACGACCATCGCCTTGGCAATCCTGGTTGCCTGATCAAAATCATTGGCCGCGCCGGTTGTGGTTTCGTTAAAAACCAGTTCTTCGGCGGCGCGTCCGCCCATCATGACCGCGATCTGTTCCAAGAGATGCGTTTTAGTTTCGTGTAGCTTATCTTTGGCCGGCGGAATGAGAGTAAAGCCAAGCGCCATGCCGCGCGAGACGATGGAGATGCGGTGGACCGGGTCGGTGTGGGGTAGAAAGTGAGAAACAATGGCGTGTCCGGCTTCATGATAGGCGGTAAGTTTTTTGTCAAGATCACTTTGCAGACGTTTTTTTTCTGGCCCAAGTTTTACTTTGGTAGCCGCTTCTTCAAGATCGGACATGGTGATCTTATCGCGATCGTGACGGGCGGCATAAATGGCTGCTTCGTTAAGCATATTTTCGAGGTCGGCGCCGGAAAAGCCGACGGTTCGTTTGGCTACTTTCTCCCAATCGACATCGTCGGCAAAAGGTTTGCCGCGGGCATGGATTTTAATAATCGATTTTCGGCCTTCAATATCCGGGTAGTCGACAATCACCCGCCGGTCAAAACGGCCGGGGCGAAGCAGGGCGGTGTCCAACAGGTCGCCGCGGTTGGTGGCGGCAATAACAATCACCTGTTCGGAGGGAGTAAATCCGTCCATCTCAACGAGAATCTGATTCAGGGTCTGTTCGCGTTCGTCGTGCGAAGGCATGATGCCGGTTGCCCGGGCTCTCCCGATCGCGTCAATTTCATCGATAAAAATAATGGCCGGTGAACTTTTTTTGGCGGTGTTAAAAAGATCGCGCACTCTGGCCGCGCCGATGCCAACGAGCATCTCCATAAACTCGGAGCCGGCGATTGAAAAAAACGGCACGTTTGCTTCACCGGCGACGGCTTTAGCCAAAAGCGTTTTGCCCGATCCGGAAGGGCCGATGAGAATTACTCCTTTGGGAATACGCGCGCCCAGTTTCTTATATTTTTCCGCGTTTTTTAAAAAATCAACCACTTCTTCGAGTTCTTTTTTTGCCTCTTCGACTCCGGCCACGTCGGCAAAAGTGGTATGGGGAAGATCTTTGTTGAATCGTTTGACCTTGGCCTGACCGAAGGAAAAAACCGAGTCTTGAGCGCCGCGGGCCTGACGGAACAAAAATATAAAAAACGCGACCATGAGCAGTGTCGGAATAATGTTGGCAATCAGATTTAAAAACCCGGACGAGCCCTGGGTGTCGCGGATAACCACGTTTATTGATGAAGGATCAATGCCGTTATCGCGAAGCGTTTTCATAAAGCTGTCGCTTGGTTCTTTGTATGATACGGCCAGCTGGTCGTTTTTATAAAAAGTAAGAATTTTGTTGTCGACGACTTCGACTTTGCCGACTTTACCTTCTTTTATGTCTTTGACAATGGTTGTCAGCGGTTTTTCCGGAAAGGCTTTGCCGAATTCGTGATTCAGCGAGCCGAAGGCATAAAGGAGAAAGAGACCGGCGAACAAAAGGATGAAAAGTGTTTTGACGTTAAAACTGAAATTAAAGGCAGCCAGTTTTTTGATGTTTCTGGAACCGTTCTTTTTCCCGTTTTTCGCCGCTACCATACCTCATTTTAGCAAATTTTTTGATAAAATGTGACTAAAAATAGCATGCAAATCATTCCCATTGACAAAATACAAATAAGCGACATCGTCAAAGCTCTTAAGGGCAACGGGTTGGTCGTGGCGCCATCGGATACGGTGTATGGGCTGTTGGTTACGGCGGCGCAACAAAAAGGAGTCGAAAAATTGATCCGCTTTAAAAATCGCCCCCCGGGGAAAGCGATTTCCGTGTTTGTTGCTGACTTTAAAATGATGGAAGAGTATGCCGTTCTTTCCGACCGTCAACGGAAAATTATAACTGAACTGCTGCCCGGGCCTTTTACCGTCATTTTGAAAAGCAAACATAAAGTTTCGGTTCTTCTTGAGTCGGAAAAACAAACGCTTGGTCTAAGGATTCCTGACGATGCTTTTATTGTGGCATTGGTTAAACAGCACGGGGTTCCGGTAACGGCGACGTCAGCCAATCTTGCCGGCCAGCCGCCACATTATAGCGTTGCATCGTTACTTGGGACGCTCCCGCAGGTAAAGAAAGACCTGATTGATCTTGTGATTGACGCCGGAAAATTACCGCGCCACAAACCGTCGACGGTCATTGATCTGACCGCCCCTGAAATTAAGCTGCTGCGAAAAGGCGACATTTTGGTGTCGGCAAGCAAAGTATTTCGGTCGGCTAGCCCGGCCGAGACAAAGAAAATCGCCCGGTACATCTTCCGGAAGATTAGTCACGATCAGCAGACGCCGTTGGTTTTTATTCTTAAAGGCGAAATGGGCGTTGGCAAAACGGTATTCGCAAAAGGGATCGGTGAGTTATTCGCGATCAGAAAGATTATCTCGCCGACATACGTTATGTACTATGAATATGATCTGCCGGGCAAAAAAAAGTTTGTCCACGCCGATTTGTATAACCTGGAAGATCCGTCCGAATTCCGACAGCTACAGTTTGAGAGATATCTTGTGCCGGGCAATATTCTCCTGTTTGAGTGGGGAGAACGAGCCCGGGCGATTGCCGCCGGGTTGAAGAAAAGTGCCAAAATAATTATGGTTGAAATGAAGTATTGCCGTGAAAATGAGAGAGAGATAACGATTGGATATTAATCAGTTTATTTTAAAATGTATATCCTTGCTATCGATACTTCGGCCGATGAAACGGCGGCCGCAATTACCAGCGGGCGAAAAATCCTGTCGTATATAAGCTACACCCAGATTTTGCAGCATCGCGAATGGGGAGGGATCGTTCCCTCGATTGCCAAACGGGCACACGAAGAACGGATTGATTTTGTCGTCGCCGAAGTCTGCCGCAAAGCGGCGCGTTATATTAAGCCGCAGGGCGGCGAGTTGCTTAAGAAAATAGATTATATTGCCGTTACTCATGGCCCCGGCTTGGCAATTGCCCTTGAGGTGGGGATAAAAAAAGCGAAAGAGCTGGCAATAAAATACGAAAAAAAATTGATCAGCGTCAATCACATGGAAGGCCATATCTATTCTTGTTTTGTTCAAAACAGCCGGGGGAAGCCGGCCGGCGAATTTCAGTTTCCCTACTTGGCTCTGCTTCTGTCGGGCGGCCACAGCGAAATCGTCCTTTTCGAAGATCATCTGCGTTATAAAAAATTAGGCGAGACTCGCGACGACGCCGCCGGAGAAGCAATTGATAAAGCCGCCAGACTACTTGGCTTTGGTTATCCGGGTGGGCCGGCGATCGAAAAATTAGCCAAAGAGGCGGGGGACAAGGACGACTATAAATTTCCGCGGCCGATGATCGGTACCAACACTCTTGAGTTCTCGTTTTCCGGGCTAAAAACTGCTTTTTATTATTTTTTTAAATCCTTGCCGGACGAAGAAAAAACAAAAAAAGTAAGGGAGCTCGCGAGTTCTTTTCAGCAAGCGGTGCTCGCCGTCGTTTTAGCCAAAATGGTTCTTGCCGTTGAGCAGACCGGGGTAAAAAATATCGTGGTCGGCGGCGGTGTGTCCGCCAATCACCGTCTTCGCTCGCAGCTTCGCGCACTGGCGAAAAAAGTAAACGGCCGGATATTTTTTCCGCCGTACCCTTTTCTGACCGGGGATAACGCCGCAATGATCGGGGTCGCCGCTTATTACAAAGCCCAAGCCAACGTGTTCGCCGATCTTAATTTGCTTGATCGTATCCCTCGCTTGAGCTTCGCTTGATTTATCAACCGGCTTTCGTTAAACTGCTACTTAAATAGTATATGTTTACGCTGAATAATAAAGTCGACTACGGATTATTATTAGTCGCCGAACTTTCCAAAAAAAATGATTACGTTCCTTTGTCGCAGCTGGTTGAGGAAACACAACTGCCGCAACGGTTTATCGCCCGTATTGCCTCGGACCTGGTAAAACATGGCGTCCTCGCGAGTCGGGAAGGCAAGATCGGCGGATACAAGTTGGCAGTAGATCTAAAGCGAGTAACCCTTCTTGACTTCATCAAAATGTTTGAACGCCGTCTGAATCTCGTCAAGTGCGAAGAGCACGGATATGTCTGCCGGTTTGAAAGTAGTTGCGTCCATAAGTTCTTTTTTAGAAATAAATTAAACGCGATCTTAAACACCGAACTTAAACGATGGACACTCGCCGATTTATTTAAATAAAAATGCTAAGCCTAAACAATTTAACCGTTAAGGTCGGAAACAAAGAAATTCTTAAGAAGATTTCGTTTGAGTTTGCCAAAGGCAAGATCTACGCCATTATGGGACCGAACGGTTCTGGCAAGTCAACGCTCGCCTACACACTCATGGGCCACCCGGCCTACGAGGTTGCAAGCGGTAGTCTGCGGCTGAAAAATGAGGACATTCTTTCTTTGCCACCGGAAAAACGGGCCGAAAAAGGTATTTTTTTGTCTTTTCAAACGCCGTTATCGCTGTCAGGCGTGCGCATTAATCAGCTGCTGCAACTTGCGCTCGCCGGAAAAAAAGATCCGCTGACCCTTCGCCGGACAGTCCAAAAATACGCCAAGGCTCTTAAGATCAAAGAAGAACTGCTTACCCGTTCGTTAAACGACGGCGCGTCAGGCGGAGAAAAAAAGAAAATGGAAGTTCTGCAGGCGGCTGTTTTGGACAAGGAAATAATTATTTTTGACGAGGTCGATACCGGCGTTGATATCGATGCTTTAAAAACTATCGCCCAGTTTCTGGACAAAACTAAAGGCCAAAAAACCTATATTATTATTACTCATTACCAGCGGATTCTCAAATATCTAAAACCCGATAAAGTGCTGGTGCTTGCTGACGGCAAACTGCGGAAAGTCGGCGACGGCAAACTGGCAAAGCTCATTGAAAAAAAAGGTTATGAAGACGTTATTAACTCGTAAAATCGTCCATGTCTAATCCTCAAAATAATCTTGACTTCGACTACCGCTATGGTTTTGCCATGCCGCAAAACTATACCTTTAAAGCAAAAAAGGGGTTGAATCGGAGAATAGTCGCCGAAATTTCCGCCCTTAAAAACGAACCGGCCTGGATGACCGAGTTTCGGCTTAAGTCGTATGACATTTTTACCAGAAAAACCATACCGGTTTGGGGAGCCGATCTTTCAAAAATCGACTTTAACGATATTTATTACTATATCAAACCCACCGACAAACAGGTTAACTCGTGGGCGGATCTGCCGGCGGAAATAAAAGAAACATATGACCGTATCGGTGTGCCCGAAGCGGAAAAGAAATTTCTGGCAGGTGTCAGCGCCCAGTATGAAAGCGAAGTGGTCTACGAGAGCATCAACCGTGAGCTCGATAAACAAGGGGTTATTTTTTGTGATATGGATACGGCCGTTCGTAAATTCCCCGATATCGTCAGGGAGTACTTCGGTAAACTTATTCCGCCGCCCGACAATGCGTTCGCCGCGCTAAACTCGGCCGTCTGGTCCGGCGGATCGTTTGTCTATGTGCCAAAGGGAGTAACCGTCACCTTGCCTTTACAGGCGTACTTTCGGATCAACGACGAAAAGTTCGGGCAGTTTGAAAGAACGTTAATTATCGCCGAAGAAGGTAGTCATATTCATTATGTCGAAGGATGTACGGCGCCGATTTATACCACCGATTCACTCCACGCGGCGGTTGTCGAAATTATTGTCAAAAAAGGAGCCAGAGTACGTTACACGACGGTACAAAACTGGAGTAAAAATGTCTACAATCTGGTTACTAAGCGCGCGCGTGCCGAAGAAAATGCGATCATGGAATGGGTCGACTGTAATTTGGGCAGTCAAGTAACGATGAAATATCCGAGCGTCTACCTGATGGGTAGAGGAGCCCGGGGCGAGGTGCTTTCTATTGCCTTTGCCGGCCGCGGCCAACACCAGGACGCCGGCGCCAAAATGCTCCATTTTGCCCCAAACACCTCTTCCCGCATTGTCTCCAAGTCTATCGCCAAAGACGGTGGTCGTACCTCCTATCGCGGCCTGGTGCAGGTTATGCCCGGCGCCAAGAACTCTTCGGTTTATGTTTCTTGTGACGCTCTTATTCTTGATGAAGCGTCACGGTCGGACACATATCCGTATATGAAAATTAAGGAAAACGAAGTCGCCGTCCAGCACGAGGCGACGGTCGAAAAATTAGGCGAAGAAAAATTATTTTACCTGTTGTCCCGCGGCCTTAAAAAAAGTGAAGCGGAGGGACTCTTGGTAAACGGGTTTATTGCTCCGGTTACCAAAGAAATTCCCATGGAGTACTCAATCGAGCTAAACCGCCTCATTAATTTGGAAATGTCCGGCAGCGTCGGCTAGTCGTATGACAAACTTTATCGATCTTAATCGGGAAAAACGGGAAAAACTGGTCTTTAGTCGGCCGGGAGATTTTGTCGTCTTTATGCATAACTTATCCGGGCAAATTACCGTTGAACTCGTCGCCCGTCAGGTAAACGTCATGATTTTCGGCGTCTATACCGGTGCCAAAGACGATAATTTTATGATCAAAACCGTCCAGCACCACCTGGCGCCGGAGACGACCTCAAACCTTCTTATCAAGGGCGTCTTTGACGACCGCGCCAAGTTCCATTACCAAGGCCTGATCCGTATCGAAAAATCCGCCCAAAAAAGCCACGCCTATCAGAAAAATCAAAACCTGATTCTTTCACCGCAAGTCTTTGTCGAGTCGATGCCATTTCTTGAAATTTTAGCCAACGACGTCTTTTGCACTCACGGATCAACAACCGGCCGTCTCAACGAAGAGCAACTGTTTTATTTAAAGTCGCGCGGCCTGCAAGAACCGGTGGCAAAGCGGTTACTAGTCGCAGGCTTTATTACCCATGTTTTTGACGAAATTGAACGGCGAGGATTTGGGTCACAGACAGATAAGTTAAAAAAGAGTATACTTCACTTTTAAAATTATGCTCGACGTTAGCGCCATCAAAAAAGACTTTCCTTTATTCGCTAAGAATCCCAGTCTTATTTACCTGGATTCTACCGCGACGGCCTTAAAACCGCAGACGGTCATCGATAAACTCAATGAATATTATAAAGAGTACAGCGCCAACGTTTTCCGCGGCATTTACAAAATATCCGAGAGAGCAACGGTTGAGTATGAAAAAACTCGTAAGCTGATCGCGGCTTTTATCGGGGCAGAGGCGTCGGAAGTCGTTTTTACCCGCAATACCACCGAGTCGTTGAACCTGGTGGCGTCCGGTCTGGGCCGTCGGCTCATCGGCAAAGGCGATGAAATTGTGACAACTATCATGGAACACCACTCAAACTTCGTGCCGTGGCAGCAGCTTGCGATTGAAAACGGGGGAGTATTTAAAGTGCTTGACGTTGATAAGGAAGGCAAGCTGCAAAGTGCCGTGACGCTTGACGAAGTTATCACCAAACGAACTAAAATTCTGGCCGTGACCTACGTTTCCAACGTACTGGGAGTAGTTAATCCCCTTAAAAAAATTATCGCCCGGGCGAAAAAGATCAATCCCCGGATAGTGGTCGTTGTTGACGCGGCGCAGGCGGTACCGCACCGCTTAGTCAATGTTTCGGCGATCGGCGCCGATTTTTTGGCCTTCTCCTCGCATAAAATGCTCGGGCCAACCGGAGTCGGGGTGTTGTGGGGAAAGCGCGCTTTGCTGACTTCGATGCGGCCATTCCAGTACGGCGGGGAAATGATCGAAGAGGTCGGTATCGAAAAAACGACATTTAAACAGCCGCCGCACAAATTTGAAGCGGGAACGCCGCACATTGCCGGCGTAATCGCCTTGCAGGAAGCCGTTGTCTATCTGCAAAAAATAGGTCTCGAATCGATTGAAAAACACGAGACGGAGTTGGTGAAATACGCAGTTGACCAGCTGGAGCGAGCGTTCGGTGAGGATTTTGTTTTGTTGGGGCCCAGGGAAAATCGTACCGGAATACTTTCGTTTTCATTGAAAAGAACTCATCCGCACGACTTAGCCCAGATTCTCGATGAAGTAAACATCGCGATTCGCGCCGGCCACCACTGCGCGATGCCGCTTCACCGCAGACTGGGTGTGGCCGCCTCGGCCCGGGCCAGTTTTTATCTCTACAATCATTCTGGCGACGTCGACGCCTTAATAAAAGGTTTGCAAAAGGCAAAGCGCATATTAAAATAAAAAGAGTATGTCGATTTATCAGGAAAATATCCTTGAACACTACCGTCACCCGCGAAATTACGGCCGTTTGGCCGCGGCGACCGATCGCGTCACCGTTGCCAATCCGTTATGCGGTGACGTCATTTGTCTGGAAGCGCTGATTAAGAAAAGGATTCTTTGGGAAGTACGGTTTTCCGGCGAAGGCTGTGCTATTTCCACCGCCGCGGCGTCGATGCTGACGGAAAAGGCCCATCGCCGTCGACTTAAGCCGTTACTTGGCCTGACCAAAAACGATATGCTGAAAATGCTTGGTATCGAGCTAAGTCCGAACCGCTTGAAGTGCGCACTTCTCCCTTGGGAAGCGTTATTAAAATTAATAGGCAATGGAAAATACTAAACCCAAAGACAGCGCGCATCCGTCGGGCCCGGCTAAGATCAGAAAACTAAAAGTGGTAGTCGACCGCGATCTTTGTATTGGCGCGGCCACTTGTGTCGCTATCGCCTCGCACACTTTTCTCATTGATTCGGAAGCTAAAGCAATTATTCTTAAGAGCGCCGAAACCGATTCTGATTCAGTAATCATCGATGCCGCCCGTGCCTGTCCGGTAGCTGCTATTATTATAGAAGATGAAAAGGGCGAACGGGTATTCCCGATCTAAAAAAACGAGTCTGAAAAATCTATGACTAAATTTAGCTGGAAAATCGGCGGTGAGGCGGGTTTCGGCATTATGACCACCGGCCTGGTATTCTCCAAAATCGCCAGCCGGCTCGGGTATCAGATCTTCGATTATGTCGAGTACCCCTCGCTTATCCGTGGCGGCCATAATACTTACGAGGTAGTCGTTGGCGAAGAAGAAGTATCGGCTCTTCAGGTCAGCGTTGATTATCTTGTTTGTTTAAATAGCGACACTTACCGCTTCCACTGCTCGCGTCTTCACAAAAACAGTATCGTTATTTACGACCAGGAAGATTTTCAGATAACTGATTTTGCCAATACTGTCGCTGTTCCCTTTAAAAAAATACTGCACGAACAGCAAGGTCAACTTGTCATGAAAAATACGATAGCCGTTGGCGCGTCGCTCGCGCTCTTGGGGAGCGATCTAGCCATTCTTAACGAGTTGATTGAGAAGCAGTTCAGGAGAAAAGGAGAAGCAATCGTCGAGTTCAACAAAAAGTTCGCGCGGATGGGTCATCATTACGTGACGGCTAATTATCAGGCTAAAATTAAAAAAAAACTGGTCAATCGAAAAGGCGAAGTGCAGATGGTGATGACCGGAAATGACGCTTTTTCATACGCGGCGGCCGGCGCCGACTGCCGTTTGTTCGCCGCCTATCCGATGACTCCGTCTTCGTCAGTGTTGACATCGCTCGCCGCCTGGCAGGAAAAGACGGGTATGGTAGTGAGGCACGCCGAGGACGAGATTTCGGTAATCAATACCGTGCTTGGCGCCTCTTTTGCCGGAGTTCGGGCCGCCTGCGCAACATCAGGCGGAGGCTTTGCCCTTATGGTGGAGTCACTTTCATTTGCCGGAGTGGCCGAACTGCCGGTGGTTGTTTTTCTTTCGTCTCGGCCCGGGCCGGCCACCGGCATGCCGACTTGGACCGAGCAGAGCGATTTACTTTTTGCCGTCCACGCCGGTCACGGTGAATTTCCCAAAATTGTTCTGGCCCCGGGCGACATTGGCGAAATGATCGGGCTTACCGCCAAAGCCTTTAACTTAGCCGATATCTATCAGACTCCGGTTATCGTCATGTCGGACATGTTCTTATCAGAATCTCATAAAACGATCTCTAAACAACAGGTGGATAACTTCTTCCGCGCTTTTCAGATTGAACGGGGGAAAACCATTTCCGCTTGGGACGGTGGTCAGTATTTACGATACAAGCTGACCGACGACGGAATTTCCGAAAGAGTCATTCCCGGGGCCAAAGGTGTCTATTATCAAGCAAACTCTTACGAACATATCGAGGACGGACACACTACCGAGGACGCGGTGGCACGGAAACAGCAGGTTGATAAAAGAAATAAAAAAATGACGACCTATCTCAAGAATCATTTTGCCAACCCAAAAATCTATGGTGACTTAAATTCGGCGAAAGTAGTTTTTGTGTCTTGGGGAAGCACCAAGGGCGTACTTCTTACCGCCCAAGAGCTTCTTCGTAGCGGGTACTCCCGGGAAACGGCGCTAATTCACTTTACGTCTTTATTTCCTCTTAACAAAGAAAAAGTCCGGGTACTTTTTAAAAAAAATAGGCGCTATGTTCTGGTTGAAAACAACTCCCAAGCACAGTTTGGGAAGTTACTACTAATGGAAACGGGGGTAGAGATCAAAGAAAAATTGCTGAAATACGACGGCCGGCCGTTTTGGCCGGAAGAGATTGTAAATTATGTAAAATGAACTATGGCCACGATTGAAGATTTCTCCGGCTACGCGCCTACCTGGTGTCCGGGCTGCGGCGATTGGGGGATCGGGGTCGCGATAAAGTCCGCCTTAGTCCAGCTTGGGCTGGATCCGTCATCGGTGATGGCAATTTTTGGTATCGGCTGTTCCGGTAATATGAATGATTTTCTTAACGCCTACGGTCTTCACGCGCTTCATGGCCGGGGTCTTCCCAATGCCATCGGCGCCAAACTGGCCAATCACGCGCTACCGGTTATCGCCATTGTCGGTGATGGCGACTGCTACGGTGAGGGAGGTAATCACTTGCTTCATGCCTGCCGCGGCAACCACGATCTGACGGTCATCGTTCATGACAACGGCGTCTATGGTTTGACGACCGGACAGGTTTCTCCGACCGCTCAAAAAGGCTTCAAATCCAAGTCGACGCCGTCGGGAATTATCGAAAAGCCGATTAACCCGTTGACTTTGGCGCTGGCTTCGGGCGCCACCTTTGTTGCCCAGGGATTTGCCGGCGACATAAACTTCACCATTCCCCTCATCAAGAAGGCGATCGAGCACCGGGGATTTTCGCTCGTCAATATTCTTCAGCCGTGTGTCACTTTTAACCACGTGAATACTTACCAGTACTATCTCCAACGGGTCTATAAACTGAACGGTGATTATCGTGCCGATAGCCTTCATGTCGCCATGCCGGCCGCCTTGCAGATGAACGAAGAAAAATTCCCCCTCGGCGTTATTTATCAGGTACAGCGCCCGACCTACGTCGATCAAGTCGCGCAACTTAAAGGAACGACACTGCTAAATAAAAAAAGATTTGAGGATCTCGCCGCCATTTCGGCTGAATTTATATAATTTATTTGATCTATAAGTAATAATTAGAACATTACAACAACAAAATGTTAATTTCACTTGACACTTAGCACCCATTATGTTATACTGCTAATAGACATGCCAATACTAATTGGGCCGTCAGAACAATCTATTTACCCCTTGGTAGCCATCCGTGAAGGGATAGTTTTTCCTAATACCGAGAACGCGCTTATCTTCGGTCGCCCGAAGAGTGTTTTGGCCATTAATGAGGCTCTAAAAAAAGATAA
Source organism: Candidatus Roizmanbacteria bacterium (assembly GCA_016201695.1). Lineage (GTDB taxonomy): Bacteria > Patescibacteriota > Microgenomatia > UBA1406 > GWC2-37-13 > JACQCK01. The sequence goes on along the minus strand of JACQCK010000044.1, from coordinate 18,857 downwards.
GAAAATTGTCCTCGTTATGCAAAAAAATCCCGCCTCTGACGATCCGCCAATTAAGGACCTGTATGAGGTCGGCGTGGTGGCTTCGGTCGAAAAAACAATCATCGGCGAAAAAGGCGAGATCAATGCCTTAGTCAAGGGAATTATGAAAGTAAAAATAAGCGAAATTATCCGCGAAACTCCGTTTTTGGAAGCCAGGGTAGAGGGAGTCAAAGAAGAGCCGATTGACGACGAAGAAATACAGGCAATGGTACGCCATATTTCCGCCCATATCAAGCGGGCCATTAATCTTGGAAAAACCATCGAATTCAGTTTTCTCATGAATATTCTCAATATCGCCAACGCCCAAGACTTTTCATATCAGATTGCCGCCGTCCTGGACTTAAAAACCGGTGAGCGCCAGGAGCTTCTTGAGGAGCCGGATCTTAAGATCAGACTGAAAAAAGAAATTGATTATGTCAATCGGGAGATCCGTATTTTGGAGATAGAATTTAACATCTCTTCAAAGACACAGAAGAAATTTGAACAGGGGATGAAAGACGCATTTTTACGCGAAAAGATGAAGACGATCGAAGAAGAGCTTGGCGGGAAAAACGAAGATAAAGAAATCGACGAATACCGTCTTAAGATTAAAAGAGCCAAGACGCCCAAAGAAGTCGAGGAGAAGGCGATGAAAGAACTTAAACGGCTTTCGCAAATGTCTCAGTTTAACCCGGAGGCGTCATATATACGCACTTATCTTGACTGGATCGTTGACATTCCCTGGAACGTTGCCGCCAAACCGGACGTTGATATCAAAAAAGCGGAAAAAATCCTCAACGAAGACCATTACGGCCTAAAAAAGATTAAAGAACGGATTCTCGAGTATTTGGCGGTAATGGAGTTGAAAAAACAGAAAGCCGCGACTGCCGGCAAAGAAAAACAGCCGACTATTCTCTGTTTCGTTGGCCCACCCGGCGTCGGCAAAACTTCACTGGGAAAATCGATCGCCAGATCTTTGGGGAGAAAGTTTGTCAAAGTGTCGCTTGGCGGTATCCGCGACGAGGCCGAGATCCGGGGACACCGCCGGACATATGTCGGCGCGTTACCGGGGCGGATAATTCAAGGCATTAAACAAGCCAACGCCAAAGACCCGGTCTTTATGCTTGACGAAATTGATAAGATCGGCAGAGATTATCGGGGAGATCCGTCGGCCGCCCTTCTTGAGGCGCTTGATCCCGAACAGAACCACGCTTTCTCCGATCATTACCTCGAGGTGTCGTATGATTTGTCTGAAGTGTTTTTCCTGACAACGGCCAACATCATCGATACTATCCCGGATGCGCTTCTTGATCGCCTGGAGGTGATTCATTTTCCCGGTTACACCGAGGACGAAAAATTCAACATTCTTAAGGAGCATCTGATCAGTAAACAGTTGGCCGCCCACGGTTTGAGTCACAACGAACTCAGAATAACTGACGCCGCGCTCAAAGAGCTCATAAGGCGTTATACCCGTGAAGCCGGCGTCCGTGAATTGGAACGGCAGATCGCGGCTATTTACCGTAAGGTTGCTCGGGAGTTGGTTGAAAAAAAATACAAGACGAGGATGGTTGGTTTATCCGATATCGCCAAATATTTAGGACCGTACAAATATTCAGCGCAAATGATCGAGGAAAAAGACACGGTTGGTATTTCAACCGGGCTGGCCTGGACGCACGCCGGCGGCGACATTTTGTTTATCGAAGTGGCGATTATGCCGGGTAAAGGCGGACTGACGCTTACCGGTCATTTGGGTGAGGTAATGAAAGAATCTTGTCAGGCTGCTCTCTCCTACATCCGTTCGCGCTGGGATCTTTTCGGCCTGTCAAAGGATTTCTTCACGGTAATTGATGTTCACGTTCATGTGCCGGAAGGCGCCGTGCCTAAGGACGGTCCGTCAGCCGGGATAGCGATTACCTCGGCGATAATTTCGGCTCTCACTAAAATTCCGGTCAAGCGATACGTTGGCATGACCGGCGAAATCACTCTGCGCGGCCGGGTACTCGAAATCGGCGGCATTAAAGAAAAAGTAATCGCCGCCCACCGTGCCCACATCAAAACGGTAATTCTGCCAAAAGAAAATAAAAAAGACCTGGAAGATATTCCGTCGTACGTTTTGAAAGACCTGCGGTTTGTCTACGTTGAGCACATGGACGAGGTGTTGCGGGAAGCGTTGGTATTCCCTCATAACAAACCCACCTTTCCGACGGTATCGCTGGAAAAATTTGCCACCCTTAAAGAGGAAAAATTAAACTAGACTTTTGAGACGGAGAAACCACTCCCTAAGCGTATAAATCGGCTGATAAATCTGATGAAAAACCGGATTGATGACCAGATCAAAGCTGCCGATCATTTCAACAAACTCGGTTCCGTATCCTTCCTTAAACCGGGTAAAACCCGCCCAAGGATGACGATAGTCGTAGCTCGGCGGGAGCGATCCCCACAGATCAAATTTAGTCGCGCCCAATCGTTTGCCTAAGCGGATGCTTTCCCACAGCAAAAGATTAGAAGCCATCAGATTGCGGTGTTCGCTTGAGGTGCCGCCGTAAGGGTAGTACAACGTATCTCGGAAAAAAAATAACTCGTAAGCGGCCAACGGGATATTCCGGTAGTCGGCGACGAGGATATGGGCGATCGAGGGCTTTAAGGCATGCCAAATAGTGTGGTGGTAGTTTTCATCGTGCCCGAAATAACGTTGACGGCGGCAGGTGGCGAAGTAGAGACGGGAAAAAGCCCGGAAGCCCTTGTCGTCAGACGCCTCATTTACCTTAACGCCTTTTTTTTGCGCTAAGTTGATGTTATAGCGCGTTTTTGATTTCAGGTTAGCCAGGAGTTCCGGTTCGCTTTTGCTAAGGTCAAGGGTTTGGGTCCAGGCGGGAAAGAGCGGATGGGGTGAGGCAGTTAGTCCATCGCCCGCCGCCGGTCGCCCGCCGCCGGTTTTTTTAAGGTAAGGTTCTAATTGAATGAAAATAATTGAGTGTTTTTTTCCGAATTCGGTGAGAAAATGAACGACTGCCTTGTCTGGGAAGGCCGAGCGGGGCAAATAGCCAATTTTAAACGGCAGAAAAGGAAGAGGGTGGAGTGTCATTTGATAGGTTGAAAGGAGGATCTGTCCGTTAAACTCGCCGATTCGGACGACTTCGGAGCCCATCTTTTGCCGTGCTTCGCCCCACTCCCACGCTTGGAGAGGATGAGTCGCTTTGCCGTTCCATACCTGTTTGGGGAAGTTATTGTCAACTTGTCTAATTTCCATAGAGCGTAATTATACTATTTTGTCTAAGACCTTCCTTAATTTCCCAAGTTTTCAGAGCCCCACATCTCTTTAAGCTTTCGAAAACGGGGAATATGCAAATGGTCCATCAAAGCTAAATTCCATCCCTGGTGGAGAATTTCATGCCGGTCAAGACTCCAGATTGAGAGTAGCGCCGAAACCGGTTGTTTACTCCAGGTAACGTAGACTTGTTTTTCGCCAATCGTTGGGTCGCTAAGCGCTTGGCATAATTCTTCCGTTCCTTTATCGAAAGCTTTAAGCAGCTCTTCTTTTGATCGTTTCTTGTCTCCGGGTTGCATAAGTTTATGGTAGACCGCATCACCCCAGTGCAGTGTTCCGGTTTTTAAAGCGCGAACATAATTCCGGGTGACGTAGATTTGGTGAGTCAGGCTTTCCCGAGGAGAATCAGATTGTTTGGAGGCAGTATTTACCATCCGGTAATCAAATTTATGCTCGGGGATAAGTTTATAAATTTCCTCATTTATTTTTCTATCAGCAAGAAACACGCTAAGAAATCTTTTTCCCTCCGGATTGGTAGGTTTTTGGCTGTTCATATTATTTTCCGATACTTTTAATGATCTCCAGCGTTTCGCGGGCGCATTTTTCCCAGGAAAATAATTTTACCCGGGCTTTGCCTTTTGTCACGAGGTCTTTGGCTAAGGCAGGGTTGCTTTTTAGTTCCGCGAGTTTTTCAAGAAGATCCTCTTCGTCTTGGGGATCAAAATACAGGCTTGCCTCGCCGCCGATTTCCGACAGACTGGAAGAAAACGAACTTATGACCGGGCATCCGTAGCTCATCGCCTCAAGTATCGGGATGCCAAAGCCTTCGTAAAGAGACGGCATGACCGAACAAAAAGCCCGACGGTATAAATAAATGAGCTCCTCATCGCTGACATAGCCGGGGAAAACGACGGAATTGGCAATACCAAGATCGTTCACTTTCTGAAATATTTGATCGTATAACCAGCCTTTTTTTCCGGCGATGACCAGTTGGTAGTCAGAATGTAATCGCTGAAATTTTGCAAATGTCGTGAGCAGAATCGCCAAATTCTTCCGCGGTTGGAGCGTGCCGACATACAAAATATACTTTCGGCTTGGCAAAAGCGTCGTTTGTATCTTCACGGCTGCAGTTGTAACCGCTGTTTTTTCATAGCCGTTATAAACGACTTCGATTGTCTCATCGGGAACCGCATAAAACTTAACGATGTCCTTTTTCGTATTTTTGGAGACGGCGATAATTTTGGCGGCTTTTTTTACGGAAGCGGCGGTCCAGTTTTTTAGTTTATAGAGGTCTTTTTTTAAGAATTCGTCCGGGAAATAAAAATAAGACAGATCATGGATCGTAACAATAAGAGGCGCCGGGCAAAATTTGGGCGAGTAGTGGGCCGGAGAAAAAAAACAGTCAAAGCGGCGTAAACGGTAAAGTTCCAGAGGCAGAAAAACCGCCGACCACAAAAACGGCCCGGAAACAACGCGGTACTGAAAATACCGGATCGGCGCCGGTAAAAAGTCAAGCGGCGGTTTTCGCAAAAAAACAGTAAATTGAATTTCGGCGGTGGCCTGTTTTTGAAAGTAACGAAGGAGATTGTAGGCATAGACGGAGACGCCGACTTGCTCGGCAACATTGGCTTCGTTTCCGTCGACGGCGATATGCATAGGCTTAAGTATTTTTCTCCAAAGTACTAATTAATAGATCATAGTAGTTTTTCCATTGAAAGCGGTGTAAAACCGTTCTGCCTCTGTCAATCAGGGTGCTTCGCAGTTTTCTGTCGGTTGACAGACGAAGAATTGCTTTGGCGATACTGTCGGTCTCCTGCGGGTCAAAAAAAAGGGTCGCTTCCCGGCCGATTTCCCTAAGAGAGGAAGTGTTGGCGGCGGCGGCGGCGGCCCCGCACTGCATGGCTTCAACGAGCGGATAGCCAAAACCTTCCCACAATGAGGGAAAGATAAAGTACTCGCACGCGGCATACAGAGCATACAGTTCTTCATCAGGAATATAGCCTAAGAGACGGATGCGCTGATTTGGGGGGAACGCTAATTTTCCCCAGCCGGGCGGGCCAACGACCGCCAAATCAGTCTCGGTCGGAAGTTTGGTGGCGAGAAAGGCCGTCATAAGTCGGTTAAGATTTTTTCGGGGTTCAATTTTACCGACCGTCAAAATAAACGGTTTGTTTAGTTGATACTTTTGTTTTATCAAGGCGATCATTTTCTTTGACGGCGGTTGAGTGGTAACGCCCGGATAGTTGACAACGACCGTTGAAGTTATGCCCGGAAAAAAAGAAAGCAGGTCATTTCTAGTCGTTTCCGAATCGGCAAAAATAACCCGGCATTCGCGCGTGGCAATGGCCAAACGGGCCTCCTGCACCGTTCGGACCTGATCGGTCACCGTTTGCGGAAAACGTCTGAAGGCCAGGTCGTGAACAACGGTTGCTTTCCTGGCGCGCGAACGCGGTTCAGACCAGTCTGATGAAATAAACCAGTCGAGTTGGCCGATAAGGTCATCAATATAACCGAAGCGTGCTTTATTCCAGGCCAGGTTAAGAAACTGCGGCGGAAAGGCAAACTCCTTAAGCGTTTGTCCGGCATTATTAATCGCCGTTTTTATAGCCGGATCTAATTTTTTTCTGAAACCGGAAAAAAAGAACACCCACTGCTGGGGAGAAGTTTGTCTCTTAAGAATCTCGTTGGTCAGTCCGGCGGTAAAACGGCTGACACCGGTTCCGGCGTAGACAATTTGGGAAATGTCGAGTCCGATTTTCACCTCTTTTTGGTAATGTTTTTATAAACGACTTCAAGCTGTCTGGCGATGGCCATCCAGCTGAATTTTTGCCTGACGAGTGCATGCGCTTTTCTTCGCAGTGTATTGTAGAAGGAGTGATCCGAGAGAATCGTTTTGACGGCGTTGGCAAACTCCGCGGGTGAATTGGCAATAACAACGTGCTCTCCGTTAATTACACCCAAACCCTCGATCCCGACCTTAGTGGCAACGACCGGAATGCCGGCGGCCATCGCCGCCAGAATTTTTAAGCGTGTGCCGCCCGGGCCAAAAATTGGGGCGATGAACAGAGTTGAATCGTGGTAAATTTTTTTGACCATCGGCGTATCGTCAGGATCAATATCGATTATTTCGATATGCGGATCAAGAGGGAGGGCCAATTTTCTGCGGGCTTCCTGACCGGCGATAACGACCTGAATATCCGGGATTAGCCGGAGAAGGTGGGGAAAAATGTGATGGATCAGGTATTTGGCCGCCTCGATATTTTGCAACCAGAAAAAATTACCCATAAATAAAATTTTCGGGGTGCTGATTTTTTTATTATTGATTTTTTTAATGAACATTTCGTCGCCGGCACCGTTGGGAATGACGACGGAACGGATACTTGGTTCGATGGCGCTGATAATACGCGTATCGGCTTCGGAAACCGTAGCCACCAGGCTTGCCTTTTTCCAGTAGTGCCGTTCCCAAGAGCGAAGTTTAAGAATGTCAAGGTAAAAGAAAGGACGGATAAAAAAAGGAAAGCTGTTGGTGAAGTGCTGATAGACCTTGTATTCAATTGTCTGCTCGACAAGGAGGATGGGGACAGCGGTCGCGTGGATATGAGGCATAATGTAAAACGTTTCCGCATGGATGACGTCAAAGCGTTCGTTTTTCAAAAGTTTTTCGACGGTTTTCCTGGCGTCGTCGGAGTAGTTTCTGACAATAAGAAACGGCAGGGGAGAAAAAATTGCCCGGAGGATAATCGTCGGTTGCCAGGGTTTTTCCGGCCGTTTACAGAGGTAAATTTTTTTGCAGAAGGTCTCAAGATATGAAGCGTATTTTTTTTCTTTTTCGTTTTTGTACAGGCAAATAAGGACAATTTCGTTATTTTTACTCAAATATTTAAGAAGGTTGAGGGTCCGTATTTGCCCGCCGGACGCAGGAGGATAGGGCAAATAAGGAGTAAGCATCAAAATCTTCATAGGCGAAGTAAACTAAGCTCATTATTTTGAAATACTACCGGCAGTTTGTACTGCTTTATCAGACTGTCGGCCGTTTCCGGATGGAGGGTGACAAGATGAGTATAGCCGAGTTGCCGGAGTTCGGGAACGTTTTTATAAAAGCCAGGCGCGCCTTTTCGATCGGCTAAATAGAGAAGGGTGGTATCGCCCAGTCGATCGGTGACAATTCTATCGGTGGGGACGGTGAGTGTATTAATAAGTCGGCCGATCTGCGGGAGCTCTTTGGGGTAACTATAAAAATCCTTAACCTGATAGAAAGAAAAAAAGAACGACGAAGCATAAATAACCGTAATGATGGGATAAAGCGCCAGAGGATGAATAAACAAGGATGAGTTTTCAATCACGAAGGCCGTGCCCGCGCCAACCATAAGCGCAACCGCCGGCAGGATTAGTGTTTGATAATATTCATGCTGCACGTTGCCGCCTTCAAAAACAAAAAGAAAGGCCAGCGCCGAAAAAAGAATCGCCGGAAGCAGCTGTTTTTTCCGCCTGGCCGTAACGCCAAGAAAAAGGAAGAATGCCAAAAATCCGCCCAAGATGTCTTTGCTTAACCGTTCAAAAAAAACCCAGCGAAAAAAAGCCGGCTTAAGAAAAACATTTTTTAATCCTTCATATGTATTAACACTTGTAATTAGCCAGTCGCTGGCCGGAATGCCTTCGGGGTAACTGCGGATATATAGTCTCCAGCAAAGAAGAGGTAAGGCGCTTAGAAAAAAGAGCCAATACATCTCGGTTTTTTTGACGGCCGACAGCCGGTAGAGGCGGATAAACAAATAAAAGAGGGCAAGAGCGTAAAATATGACCGTTGGTTTGACCAAAAGAGCCGCGGCAAAGGTAAGAATGCTTAAAAAATAAGTTATCGGCCGGACTCGTTTTTTGTCAGTTTCGAGAGACAGGTAGAGAAAAAAAAGGCTGATAAAGGCAAAGGCCAGCGCGGTTGTCTCCGGCAGGACGACTCTTGAGAAAAACACGAAAAAAGGAAAGATCGCGTAAGTCAGGGCTGAAAATATGGCGGCGATGCGCCCGATCTCTTTTAACGCCAGATAATATATTACGGCGATGATAAAGAGGGAAAAAACCGCAGTCACGATCCGTCCCCACACTTCGACAGGGAAAACAGGTAATGATTTCTCAAAGACCGCCACAATGGCGTTATAAAGCGGAAACTCAACAAAGCGGTAGCCCTTTGGATTTTCACGGCCGGTCTCGATACTCGAAAGATCGTCGTAGGTTGGGTGCAAGAGGTCAATGCCGCTTCTTACGTAATTACGGGCAACGGCGGCGGTATCGGCTTGTCGCCAGGAATGAAAGTCGGCGAGTGGCGCATTAATTTTATACAGCCTGAAAATAAAAGCAGCAACAATAATTACGGCTAAAAAAAAGAAATCAACTCTTTTCATACGTTATTTTTAGCCAGAGAGGCAATCATCAGGGCCGATGATAACCAGAAATAGTAGGCCACTTTTGACGCTTCAAATACGTCAATATATCCGGCGTTAATAACGAGGGCGCCGATGCCAAATAAAAAGCCGAGATAGATGGAGCGGCGGCGATCGCTCTTCGGCGGCAGATGCACCGACAGATATTTTACAATGGCCATAAAAATCGCCAAAAAACTAAGGCCGCCGGCGAGACCAACTTCGCCAAGCATGCGCAAAAAGTCGTTGTCGGTCGACTCGGTGATCGAAGACGGACCGGTGCCAAAAAGCGGATTTTTCAAAAAGGCGCCGATTGCCCGCGGCCACTCGACCTGAAGGCGGGTCGCGAACGATATATCGGAGACAACGGTGTTGATGGGTTTGAGGCCGGCGGCGATAGTTGCCGCAAGACGTATTTCTTCACTGTTGGTTAAAATCTTATGGTTCTTGGCATATTCATCACGGAGGTCGGCGCGTATCCGTTCAAAAGCGAGCGAACTATCGTCGACAGTCGGCGAGCCGTGATCGCGTTTGATGGGGATGTAAAAACTGCCCGCCGGCACCTCTTTGGTCGAAATCCGCTGCGGAACGACTACCTGGCCGGTCTGCTCATTGACAAAGATCTGTTTAACCTGAAATGTTCGGGCGATCCGGGAACTAAGATTTTTGTTAAGAAGTGTCAGAACCGCCGTCAGAATGAGAATAAAGATGAGATGCTTTGGTTTTTTAATAACCAAGAGAAAGCCGATAATGGTAATAAGATAAGCAACAAAAGAGCTTCTGGCCGCCGTCAGAACGAGCGTGCCAAACGCCAAAAGAAAAGTAAGATAATACCATTTTTTTTGGTGAGCAAAGTACAGCCCCAACACGAGCGGAATTAAAAATACGAGGTAAGCGGCTAGATCGTAGTGGCCGGAAAAAGTGGCGGAGATGCGTGCTTCAGACGTCAAAAACAATAAATATCCTTTGGCGTATTCAGGATTCATCGTCTGAACCGCCGGCCAACCAAAAAACTTCTGGCCGATTCCGTAGATACAAACAATTAAAAGCACGGCAACAAGAAGATCGATAAGCTTTTTAGCAAGTTTAGGCGACAAGATTGAAGAAAGTACCACAAAAAAAATACCCATATACTCGACTCGCCGAAGCGAATGAAAAAAGGCCAGCTGCTTGTACACGAGCGTGTGGGAGACATACGCGCCGACTACAAATGAGGCAAAAACAGCGAGCCAGAAGAGAATAAATAATTTTAAAAAAAGAGTATTCAAACGGACTTTTTTCCGAAAAAGCTGCAACAAAAAGACAATATACAGTAGGCCGACATACAAATCGTCGACCCGGATCGCGACATAGGTATAATTGACGACTCGCAGCGGGAACTTGGGGTAGAGCGGGATAATGAAGATGAAGCTGGCCAGTAAAAGGGTAAGAAGATTATTATCGATCCAGCGCCACAATTTCATAAGACTGTTCATAGGTTTTCGTCAGATATGCATTACGGCGGATCTTCCCGACAATAATTGCTAATACTGCTTTTAATTGTAGCATACTCTTCAAAACGAAGAGAGAAAAACGACCGTAATGTTTGTGGTAAAAATACAAAAAACCACGATAGACCTGAATCACCGGATATGTTTTTTGACCACTTGAGGCAAATCCGATATGAATAAAGCGTGCATCGGGATAAAAGGCCGTTTTAAGGTTAATTTTTTTTGCCCGGTAGAGTAAATCGATTTCTTCCATATACATAAAAATTCCTTCGTCAAATCCACTCAACGTTTCGAAATATTCTTTTTTTGTCAGAAGGCAGGCTCCGGATACCCAGTCGACCGTTCTGGCCCGACTAGGCGAAGAACGCGTCAGGCCCCAGTAATCACCTTTGAGAAACAGGGCGCCGAATACAACCGGCAGCGTATAGAACGGGCCGCAAGACGGTTGGGGGGTACGGTCGGGGTTGAGGAGTCTTCCGCCTAAAAAATGGATAGCCGTTTGGTGTTGACGATAATAAGTAAAGATTTTTGTTATGGCGTCGTTTAAAACTTCGGTATCGGAATTAAGAAAAAGAAGATACTCGCCTTTGGCGCGGGACGCGCCTTGGTTGTTGGCTTTACCGAAACCAACATTTTCCGTATTGACGATGATTTGGAGCTGCGGAAAGCTCGCCGATATTTTTTTAAGTCCGGCTTTTGTTTCGTCCTGGGAATTATTGTCAACAACAATGATTTCGTAGGCGATGGTTGTCGCCGCCAGTGATTTTTGAATAGAGACAAGGCAGGTGCGTGTAGTTTCGGCGGTATTATAAGAAACAACAACAATGGAAAGGGTTGGTTTGGTCACGCGTATATATTATAATATCACATACTATCAGCAAGAAGCCAGCGTAGCTCAGTGGCAGAGCGAGGATTTCATAAGTCCGCGGTCAGAGGTTCGACTCCTCTCGCTGGCACTTACAGTCGGTTGACCAATCGAAAACTGGAACTGTTTTGGGATGGTTTAACCGCAATCAAGGCCGCTTTTTCCGGATTGCTGGGGAGTTGAGACAACCAAACAATATAATCGCCAGGAGGGTGCACGGTAATTTTTTGTGCTCCATAAAGGGAAGAAGCCGTACTTGCGAGGTTAGGCATCAACTTATCGGTCCAACCCTCACCCGGATATATTTCCACCGTTTTGATATCCGGTAATGGTAGGCTTTTCTCAATAAGGTAGGTTAATAAAAGCTTCCCCATCTTTATTAAATGGGTGTTGTCGCGGTTTTGTATATCAGTGATTGTCCAAAAATGTGGCTCGTGAACTACGGTTTGATTATTCAATACTTGTATCGTGCAAAGCGTCGCCCCATTAGTAAAAATATCGGTTGGGCCGGAGCGAAAATCGGCATAGCTCCAGGTGGGGACATTGGCGTAACTTCGTGATTGCGGATCAGGGAGAGAGGCTAATAGCTCGACATGTTTTTGTACATATTCACCGCCATACATCATCATTGCGGCGATCATATTCAGTACACCGGTATCTTTGGGAAAACTGCTTAAAATTAATATCAGCGACGGATCACGTAGTAATTTTTGAAAAAAACGAGCTTCCAGAACCATACAACATTATATCATATTATAGGCTATTTAAAAGTTGCCGACAACTTGAACACAGTTGAGATCGGTGCATTTTATGCAGGAGAACTTAAAGTTAGTTTTCAATCGCTCAAAAAAATTCTTCTGGCCTAGCCAATAATCTAATACTTGTTGCGGCGTTGTCAATCGGGGTGATATCGCGTCATATGTGTCACCCTTTAAATCGTCGTCGCGAAGATACAGTAATTGAAAGAGGTCATTTTTGCGAAAATTATTAAGTCGGTGTAGTGCTATGTCGCACAGTGATTGGTCAATCGTATACGGTTTCAGATTTTTGGAAGAGCGCCAAACGTCAACTATCCGAGAAACACGATAGGAAAATTGGACGTTCGTTTGCGAAAGCGAGGGGATTTGTTGATTGGAGAAATAGAGATGCAAGCTAAAAACATTTAAGACTAAAACAAAAAAAGCGATTACAGTCAGAAAATTGATCAGGAGTGATATACAATAACGATACGCCCGCAACCGAAAAAACATCACAAAGTTGCCTTTGATAAGCTCAATTGTAAGGGCGACCGGCGAGTAGTTTGAACGGCCATAAATACGCGGATAGTGTTTTACTGATATTTCGGCAAAGCTCGCACCAGCCCACTCCAGCTTTTTTATCATTTCCGGCAAAATAGCACCGTTATGGCTTTGCAGTATTATTTTTTTAAGAAGGCGTGTTTTTATAAGGCGAAAGTCACAGTCAAGGTCATGAATAGGCAGCTGGTAGAGCAAGCAGGTAAGGCGACGATATCCTTCGCCTAGGACGGTGCGAACGAAGCCGTCACGCCGGTAAGCTTTATACCCGTTTACTACGTCCGCTCCGGTTTCGTTCTGTTTTTTTACCAACTTTGCCAAGTCTGACAAGTGATACTGCCGGTCGCCGTCGGTATAAAATACCCAATCGGTTGTTGCCGCCGCCAGCCCGTATTTAATAACGGCGTATCCTTCCGTATTGTTTTTTTTATCAATAATTTTTAGATCGGGATGACTCTTCTTTTGCCTGATAATTTCCGTCAAAGTAGAGTCTTGGGAAGGACCGCCATGTAGGGCGATAACCCGGAGTTTATGGGCGATCAGTTTTCCATAAGAATAGGCGTCGTTTATTTGTAAAGCCACTGTCTCGGCATCATTGAAAAACGGCAAGACAATAGTGAGGCTGGCTAATTTTCGCATATCAGGCAACAAAATATCCGCGGCTGAATAAAGAAAGCGCCATCAATAAGAAAAGTCCGGATATCAGAAAATAAATTGCTAAAAATAACTTGGATCTACTTCGTAAAAAAAGAGTAACGGATAAAAATAACGGATATAAGTGTAAGCCGTAACGCGGCATGCCTTGAAAAGTGCCCGTAAGCGAAGGAATAAGAATTGATAAAGCAAAAAAAATCCAATACGAAAGCCGTATTTTTTTAAATGAGTAAAACAGAAAAAATAGATAGTAGAGTACGTTACTAAATTCGAAGGCGGCGATGAAATAATTCAGATGAAAAGACGGAAAGAGGAATAATATTTTCAAATACCTCCAGACGACCTGGGGGGGGAAAATGACTCGATCCTGGTTCCACACTTTCATCGAAGTAAAGACCATACTCCAACTGCCAAAAGCAATATGCGTATAGACAAGATAGCCAATGAAAGCAGCGGGAATAAAAAAAAACGTCATCAGGGCTAATTTACCGGAAAATAGTTTTTTAAAGAGCGATTGATAAGCGGCTTTTAATTTTTGCCTGTCCCACGTCCTCAGGTCCGTTTGACCTTTGTAAGCATATTCCAAAAGCAAAAAGAAAAAAAGGGCCAACCCGTTAAGGCGGGCGAGCGTCGCCAGAGCGGCTAATACCGAACTCGTCAGCCACTTATTTCTTCGGCCAAAATAAATACAGGCAGTGGCGAGTAGAAAAAACAGTGAGTCGTTATAAACGGCCGCATAATAAAAAGAAGTCGGGAAAATAAAAATAATAAACAGCATCAATTCAAAAAGCGATTCTTTATTGTCAACCCGCAGTGTTTTATAAAGAAAAAATAAAGCGATAAGTAAGGATAGATTAGAAATCAGTTGGGCCGATAGCAAAAGAGGAATACTTAGCAAAGTACTAAGGATATGAATGCATAGCGGATAAAGCGGGAAAAACGCGTGTTCATAGGTAAAATATCCCCGCTCGGCGATCCCAAGATAAAAAGCGCCGTCATAGTTACCCCAGACCCACAACAGATAAGGGAAGCGTTCAATAAAGCGGCTTTCGGCGTTAAATGTCCGCAGCAACGTCGAAGCCGGTATAAGTTTGGCTGCCAAAAACACTATAAGAAACAGAATCAAACGCCACTTTATGAAGAAGACGATGAGCTTTTTTACCATTTATTAATCCCGCTGCGGTAACCAGAAGTGGGTACCGAGTATGTCCCAGCTAATCCGTTTTTCGTCGGGTTCTGCCTTATTAAATTTTTGGTTCATGAAATAAATGATTCCGGCTGTCTCGCCGGATAAATTATGAGAACCGTGTGCAATACCTTTGGGAATGTAGATTAGATGAGGTGTACCACCGCCGAGTACAAATCTCATTTTTACGTCCTTAGTTTCCGAGGCCTTTCTAATATCCCATAAGCCCACCAAAAGGCGGATCTCCGGAGGAATATGCCAGACCTCATCTTGCGAAAAATGAAGGTGCCAGGCTTTTATCGAATGGGGAGGCATCCGGCTACGATTGATTTGTGTTACTTCAAAATCAGGAAAATACTCGTTTTTTCCGTGTTTAAAGGATATAATCTCATAAAAATCGCCGTCTTCACTAACGTGGTTCTTGAGTTCAACGATCTTCACTCCTTTAATGGCCGGTTGAGTGACGTAATTTTGGGTATAGATTTTTCCCTTAAGCGAATCAAGAATGTCCTCTTGGGTCAGATCCTTCATATAGCTGACATTGTAAAGGATCGGGTGTTTTTTGTCAATCAAAGGAACTGTGCCTAAAATTCTAGTTGCAAAGAGTATAACTTATGCTATAATCAAGTTATGTTTATTCTATCGGCCACCACTAATTTGAGGAAAATAGCATGGTAGGTAGTATTATGGACTAAATGTCTATTGGTATTACAAACCCCGCTGACAGGCGGGGCTTTTTTTTGGGTTAAAAATTGAAATACAGATATGAAAAAACTTTGGGAGAAAGGAATAAAATTAAACGAAGTTGTTGAAACCTATACTTCCGGTGAGAATGTTGGACTCGACAACGAACTCGTCTTTTATGACGCGGTGGGATCAATTGCGCATGCTTACATGCTTTGGAAAATTGGCATTTTGACGGAAAAAGAATTCAAAGTCCTGCAAAAGGGACTCAACGAAGTAATCAATCTGCAAAAGTTCGGACAGTTTGAAGTTTCTTATGGTGACGAAGATGTTCATACAAAAATAGAATACGTTCTGACAACAAAAATGGGTGAAGCCGGTAAAAAATTACATACCGGCCGAAGTCGAAACGATCAGATACAGGTTGATTTGCGTCTTTTTGCCAAAGACGGAGTTTATTCTATTGCCGAAGGAATGTTTAAATTTATCGAAAAATGCTTAAAGTTTGCTAAAAAATATGAGTTTCTGCCGATGCCGGGATACACACACATGCAAAAAGCCATGCCGTCTTCGGTTGGCACCTGGGCCGGTAGTTTTGCCGAAAGTGGCCTTGATGATTTGGTTTTGTTAAAAACAGCCTATCATATCAACGATCAATCACCGCTTGGGTCAGGCGCGGCGTATGGAGTTCCGCTTCCAATAGATAGAGCTCTCACAAGCAAGCTTCTTGGATTTGCCAAGGTCCAGAACAATGTTTTATACGCACAAGTGTCACGCCCGAAGTCTCACCTTGCTTTAATGCAGGCACTTTGTCAGATAATGCTTACTTTATCTCGATTCGCCGAAGACGTCCTTCTTTTTACGACTGCAGAGTTTAATTTTTTTACCCTACCCGCCGAGCTTTGCACGGGATCGAGTATTATGCCGCAGAAAAAAAACGTCGACGTCATGGAAATCTTACGAGCGCGTGCGCAGATAGTTTTAAATAACACCAATGCAGTAGCGGTAATTTCTTCTGGTCTCCCGTCCGGCTATAATGCTGATTTTCAGTAAACAAAGAAACTGTTTATTAACTCAATTCAGATTACAAAGAGCTCGTTGGCTGTTTGTTCCTTGATGATAGCATCTTTGCTTCCAAGCAAAAAAGTTTTGGCAAAAGCGATGACGCCAGAAATGTTCTCAACTTACGCCGCCTATAAATTGGTTAAAGAAGGACTGCCGTTTCGTGATGCGTACAAGAAAATAGGCGCGATGAGTCCTAATTACCCAATGTTCGAGGCGAAAGAAGTACTTGCCGAAACAAATCATGAAGGCGCGCCGGGAAACCTCGGACTTTCACGAGTAGAAAGAAGTGTTTATTGTGAAAAAAAGTGGTGGCAGAAAGAAGAAAGTAATTTTAAGAAGGCATTATCCAAGTTAACTCAAAGTCTATGAAAAAATACAGGCGCAATTAAATCGATCAGGATTTATTAATTATTATTTTATTTATGAAAACCAAAACAAATTACATCAAATCATCCTCGTACGAAGCCAAAGTAGGGGAAGTTAAAAAAGTATTACTGCTTTATTCAGGAGGCCTCGATACCTCAGTCATGCTTAAATGGATTCAAGATGAATATAAAGCCGCGGTTATTGCCCTTACTCTTGATCTCGGTCAGCAACATGATGACCTAAAAGCCGTCAAGAAAAAAGCGTTAAAGTTCGGCGCGGTGAAAGCGATAACCGCAGACGTAAAAGAAGAATTCGCTAAACAATTCCTGGTAAAAGGAATTAAAGCGAATGCGTGTTATCAAGGAGACTATCACCTTTCAACGCCGATGGGGCGTGCTATTTTAGCAAAAACGGCGGTTGAATATGCCAAAAAAGAAGGCGCAGACGCAATTGCTCACGGATGCACCGGGAAGGGTAACGACCAGGTCCGCATCGACGGATATATTTTGACCTTAAATCCAGAGGTTAAAATCATCGCTCCGGTTCGTGAATGGGGAATGGATAGAAATGAGGAGATAAAATATGCCGAAAAAAACAAAATTCCGGTCCCCGTCTCTTTGGATTTTCCTTACAGCGTCGACGACAATATGTGGGGGATGACGTGGGAAGGAGGAGAGATCGAAGACTTTCACGTGGTGCCGCTTATTGAGCGGTTCCTCACGACCTATACTCTTCCAGCCAAGGCGCCGGCAAAGGAGGAAATTATCACTTTGCAATTTGAGAAAGGAATTCCCGTGGCCGTAAACGACAAAAAGATGAAACTTTCATCGTGATTTTAAAGTTAAATAATATGGCCGGTAAACATGGAGTCGGCGTTGTCCATCTTTTGGAAGACCGCCTGGTTGGGCTGAAAAACCGTGGCGTATACGAGTTGCCGGCGGCGCACGTCATTATTCAGGCCCATAAAACGCTTGAAAATTATGTCAGCACCCGCCAACTTAACGAGTTGAAACAAACGCTTGACGTAAAGTGGGCGTATCTTTGTTACGGAGCTTTATGGTATGACCCGGTGATGACCGCGATCAATGCCTTTAACGATAAAGTAAACGAAAAGGTGACCGGCAAAGTCACGGTAAAATTATTTAAAGGAAAAGCTGATGTCGTGGCGGTGACATCGCCCTATGGTCTGAATCACACCTCGTTTACGACCGGAGGCTACAATTATAATGTGAACGCGAGTGCCGGGTTTATCGAAGTTTATTCATTACAGATGAAACTGGCAAACCAAATCAAGATATGAAAAAAAAATTCGCGATTGGCAGACCGCCAAGTAAATCTTATGTCACGGCGATTAATGACTGGTATGCTAAAGGTAACTATAATACCAACAGGACAATTAATTATCATGAAGCGATCAAACAGCACAAACAGTACGTAAACAGCTTAAAAAAAATGATGATCGGGGTTGTCGAGTTACCGGCGGACGAGTCGTATCCGGATGGGTGTTTTGTCCAGGACCCGGTCCTCATTTGTGAGAACGAGTTTTTGATAACCAATCAATTCGCGCCTTCACGTCGGGGAGAATATAAACAGATTGCTAAAAAACTTACCCAGTTCGGTTTAAAGTCATATAAAATGACGGCAGGATTTTGTGACGGGGGCGATGTCATGGTTACCGGCGACATCAAAAAAGCGTGGGTCGGCATTTCAAAAAGAACAAATACGCCTGGATTTGAAATTGTTAAGTCATTTTATAATCGGCACGGTTACGAAGTATATTCTGTTCCGGTGAGCAAATGTCTTCATCTGCTTACCGGTATAAGTTATTTGGGGGATAAAATATTTTTAGTTTCAGCGCTTGCCGACGAAAAGATAAAACAATTTCAAAAAAAATATCATCTGGAAATGTTAAAAGTACCGAACCACGAAAATTATGCCGTGAACGTGATCTCTTATAATAAAATTATTCTTATGCCCCAAGGTTTTTTCGGAACCGAACGGACGCTTAAAAGTTATGGATACAAAGTTCTTAAAACGCCGATGGACGAGTTTGAAAAAGCCGACGGCGGAATCACCTGCTTAAGTCTGATATTTGATTGCTAATGCGCGCAGTCGACACAGTACATAGACCACCGGTCGCGAAGAATAGTTTTCTCTTTCATTTCAACGCCCGGGTCGCCTGGCTTGGCGAGTTTGTCGTCGGCGGTTACCGGCACGACTTCGCGTTTTACCGCCAGGCCGGGAAAGTTTTCGGTACCCTTAATAAAGTACTCGAAATGACTCGGGCAGGAATCCTTGCCGTCAGCGTCCTTAGTCGCTGGTGAGCCGGTGTCGTTACAGACAGTACGGCCGATGATGGCATCGGATTTAATCGGCCAGAGGTCGGGTTGATCTTTGAGCGTATACGTCATCACCCGATTCCAAATAGGAGCAGCACCGGTAATGCCGGAGGTAAGATAAGGATTCATCGGCGTACCATCATTATTGCCAACCCAGACGGCGGTCAGGAAGTTTGGTGTATAACCGATGGTCCAGTTGTCTTTTTTATT
>JACQCK010000033.1 GCA_016201695.1 Candidatus Roizmanbacteria bacterium | reverse complement strand
TCGCGGCTCTTTTCTGCCCGGAACAGAATAAATATCCTGTTATATGGACAAGAAGCGCGTTTTTATTCTATTGGTATATCTGACGCCACTAACTACTATGTCCAGTTTGACCCTGATTTTAAGGTAGACATACCGGGCGGATACGGCAAGTACCGAATCGGTTCAATTGGAAAACTAGCCGATCTCGAAAATAAGCCTGATATTTACCGGCGTACTTTTTCGGCACTCATCGGTACATTTCTTAATTATTATTTCTATCCAAGCAGGAGTGATATTTACTACGGAGGAAAAACAGGTAACGAATTCCTGCCATTATCATTGAAAGATATATTTTTGAGTGCGTCAAATGCCAATCTGTTTGAGAGGTTTTATTTATTCCTGTTCGCTACTCGTCTTGGGACCGGAAAATATAAAAATTTGCCGTTTTCACCTGATTCATTTCGTGGCGAGTATCAAGGATATTTTTATCACGAGGTTTACCGAAAAGAAAAGTTAAGTGTTCAGATTTTGTATTCAAATTCATATAAAACCGCCGGTAAGATAAGTGAAATTATTGAAGGACAGGGAATCAGGGTAGGGGATATTTCTCAGGAGAAGCAGACTGATTTTTGCAAGGTAAGCGAACAAACGACCAAGCGCTTTTCTCAAACCGCTCAAGCGTTAGCGAACTATTTCAACTGTAGTTTAGAGCAGAATAGTACCGGCGCCTATGATATACTATTTACGTTGGGGCACCTGGAAAAAGACTGGGAGATCGGTTCAAAATAAATATGCTAACCACTTTTTTACTGCTGCTGGCTTTCTCGCTGCTGTCGGCTGTTTGGTCGATGGGCGATTGGGATGTTCCGGATGAGATAAAACGCATTATCAATATGCGCAAATTACGGGGAACCATCGTATTTTTTAAAAACAAAGTCAAACATTACTCTTCTGCCTCTTCGTCAATCTCCTCTGACCGGTAAGGAAGGTATTCTTTGTCTTCGTTGGCTAAATGCTCGGCTAGTTTATCAATGTCAATTTCGTTCACGTCTTCCGCGTCCTTCTCTTCATCGGCCTCTTTTTCGGAGTTGATCTCGGCGATATGCGACTGCATATTCTGGGGAAATGACAGGTACGAGGCCACTGTTTTGCCCCGCGAGACTTCTTTGATAAAAACGATAATACGACTAAGGTTCGCCTCCTTAATAAATACGGCGTACTTGCTTTTGGCCCTAAGAAAAAGAATCAACCGGCGCGATAGATCATCAGGTAGGCTGCCGACATAGTCTTTTACCGCCGCCCGTATCTCGACCCGCCGTCTTTTATTAATTATTTCCACTTTTTGTCCGATAGTCAACTGCGCTAAGACGTTTTTCTGGCCGAGATTTACTAAAGCGACGCTTTTGGTTCGGCCAGGGATTTCTAGGAAAAGATTGGGATCGAGAATAACCACCGGTTGCCGCTTATTTTTCTTACCGCTTTTTGACTGTAGAATTTTTATTCTCTCCAAATTTTCTTTAGCGACGTTATTACTTGGTTGTAGTTTTAAGGCTTTGTAATAATATTTATTCGCATCATCAAAACGACGAAGTTGGAGGCTAGAAAATCCTAAGCGAAGCAGAGCGGGAAGGTTACTCCTGTCAAGAGCGACAATTTTTTTATTAAGATCGATTGCTTTGTCAAATCGGGAATTGACCGCTTCTTCGATTGCTTGCTGTTCCAAGAGCTCAATGTCGGTCATGGGTAGCTACAGTATATTTCAATTTAATAATTTGTCAAGTATAATACCACTATGTCAGGACATTCCAAATGGTCCAAAATTAAGCGGGAAAAGGAACTAAAAGATAAGACTCGCAGCAATATTTTTTCGAAACTTTCACGCCTCATCACTCTTGCCGTCATTGAAGGTGGGGGAATAGCTGATCCGGAAAACAATATCCGCCTGCGGATGGCTGTCGATAAAGCAAAGGCCGCCAACATGCCCCATGACAATATTCTTCGAGCGCTTGAAAAAGCAAGTGGCCCGTCAAAAAGCGCTTTAAGAACAATGGTCTATGAAGGGTTTGGACCCGGAGGCGTATCGTTTCTTATCGAAGCGACTACCGATAATGCTAACCGGACGTTTTCCGAGGTGCGAAATATTATGGAAAGAAATAGCGGAAAACTTGGCTCAGTCGGCTCGGTTGCCTACCTGTTTTTAAAGTGCGGCTTAGCGATGATTCCAAAAAAATTAGTAAAAGAGACTGAAGTATTTTCCTTTTGTGAAGCCTTAAAGGCACTAGACATGGAAGAAAATGAAGATGCATGGTACTGTCTTACTCCATTTGAGGCACTCGGTCAGGTGAAGGGCGCGTTAAAAAGCCGGGAAGGAGTGACGATTGAAGTTATATATAAGCCTCAATCCGTTATCACGATTGCCGACAAAACAATCCAGAAGCAAATAGACTCCCTGATGGAACTTTTAGAAGATCAGGCTGAGGTGCAAAAAGTTTTTACCAATGCCGTATATGAACAAATTGAAGGAGCTTAATAAACGCTTTCTCAAGATTCCAAAACGCCTGCGCTTTTTTATCAGCGTCTTTCTTTTATCGTTGAGTATGCTTGTCTCGACTCTGTTTTATTTTGATAAGGCGGTATTTTTTTTACCGCTGTTAATTATTCTTAGTTATTCTCTTACTTATTTTTCTTTGCTTGAGGAGATAGAAAGATTTGAGTGGTACAGTTTGTTTTTTATCGAGGTTGTATTAACGGCCTCTTTTTACTTATTTTTCTTTTTGTTTCCGGCGCGTTGGTTGACGCGTTTGCCCTTTATACTTTTGTACGGCGTTTCTTTATATGCTGCCTTGCTGTGTTCAAACATTTTTAATGTGGGTGTTGAGAAAAGCCTTCAACTCTATCGTGCCGCCTACTCGGTAAACTTTTTCTACCAGACACTGGTGATGTTTCTCGTCCTTAATATTATCTTTTCCTTCAAGTTAAACTTTCTTATTAATGGTATTCTAATAGGCGTCAGTATTTTTCTCTTTACTATCCAACTCTTGTGGACAGTTAGACCAAAGATACAGTTGGAAAAAGAAATAGTGCGCTACGCCATGCTATCGGCAATATTGATTGGGGAGGCGGGGATGATGTTTTCCTTTGTTCCCTTAAAGGCGTCGGTATTTTCGCTCTTTCTGACGGCGTCCTATTACAGTATGACGGGCCTGGCGTACCACTATCTCGATCAGCGCTTATTTAAAGAAACGATACGTGAATACTTAACCGTGCTGGCCTTTACGTTTGTGATTATGGTTCTTACCATCAGTTGGTGAGGCAGAGTGTAGGGAAGAGGGAAGAGGGGGGGCCTCTTACGCCTACTGATACAGACGTGAATTATTTACCTATAGTAAGGTGCACGTCTGTAAACTATAGGATATTATTTTGCTTCTTTAAAAAAATATTAGCGCATTCAATACGCAGACCGCATTAAGTGTAGAAATGAGGCTAAATATTATTTCTAGATCTTTACTACACTCCAAATACCGTAGTTAGATATGTGGATAAGTCACTGTAACTTAGCCTCATAAATGTTATTTTAGATTGGTATTTAGCTCTAAAATTAAAAAAGATCTCGGCGGCAAGAGAGAAGAATGAAGAGGATAAAATTTGTCACACCGATTCTAATTTTAGTAGAACGAGTGAGGATCTTGTGTAAAGATAATATAAAGCTGATGAGAGGCAAGGGGCGGCATGCTCCCTTTAGAAGGATGCACAAACCAAGATGAACGGAGAAGGAGTAGAAATTTTTAAGTTGCAAATAAATTACTGTTTTTCTTGCTTTTATCTTATTTGCCGGTGCCCCTTTTGCCAGATGTTCTCTATTTTTTGGGCTATTGTTTTTATCGCGATTTCCAGATGGTCAGAAACGGCGAATAGTTCTATTTAGGTTATTGTAACAGCATTTTCTACTCTATTCCCCGTTTTTCTGGCTTTTTAAACGAGGGAGTAAGCCGGGAATGTGATACAATCTACTCGTGCTATCGACAAAATCACGCCCGACCAGAAGGTGGTATAAAAGACACAAAAAGCTCCTGATCATAATGGGTTTTGCAGTGATCTTAACTAATGTTGCCACTGTTTATTTGCTTAGGCAGTATTATTTTGCCAAAAGTAAAACCGGCAGTAATAATTCTCAGATTATCCCGCCTTACTATCGTCAATCTGATTTCCGAAAGCCGCCCATATCGCAGATGACAATCAGTGAAAAGTCCCACCGGGTTCGGATCCCCATTATCATGTATCATTACGTTGAGTATGTGAAGGACGTCAACGATCTGGTAAGAAAAAAACTCAATATTACCCCGGATCTGTTTGAAAGGCAGCTGTCCACTTTAAAATACAGCAAGTATAAGACATATTTTGTCAAAGACGTACCCGGCATGTTGGATGGACAAGTCCAAATTTCTTCCCGCAGCGCTGTTTTAACTTTTGACGATGGGTATGAAGATTTCTATACCGACGTGTTTCCGCTTCTCAAAAAATATGACATGCGGGCAACTTTATATGTGATCAATGACTATGTCGGTCGTCGTGGTTTCTTGACTGAACCGCAGATCAAAGAGCTTTCGAGAAGCGGCCTGGTCGAAATCGGGGCCCACACCTTGGATCATATTTATCTCAAACGCGCGCCCGAATCGTTAGTTCGTACCCAAATCTTCGCGTCAAAGAAACGGCTTGAAGAGATGATCGGTATGCCGGTTATGACCTTTGCCTATCCCTACGGGGCCTTTAACAACGAAACAACTGCGGTCGTGCGTCAAGCCTCTTTTTCCGCCGCGGTTTCGGTTGTCCCCGGCATTGTTCATACCGATCAGTCGTTGTTCTACTTATATCGCATTCGCGCGGGATCACTCTGGCCGCCGACCATGATCAGCTTCCTGGATAATTACAAATAGTTAATCCCGCGGTTGTTCAAGCTTGTTATAATGACCTTATGGTTGTCTTATCAGTTTCACATCTGAGCAAGAAGTTTGGTGACTTTATTGCCGTTGATGATATCTCCTTTGATTTAAAGGAAGGCGAGATATTGGGTATTTTAGGACCAAATGGGGCCGGTAAGACCACCACCATTCAGATGCTTCTTGGTGTTTTGCGGCCGGATTCGGGCGACGTTACTTATTTTGGCAAAGAATTCAATAAGCACCGCGAGGAAATTTTAGAACAAGTGAACTTCTCATCAACTTATACTAATATGCCATGGGAGTTAACCGTCAAGGAAAACTTAACCTTCATCTCTTATCTTTATACGATAGAAGATCGTAAAAAGCGGGTCGAGTCAATAATTAAAACCTTTCGCTTAGAAGAGATCTTGAACAAACAGATGAATAAATTATCGGCCGGCCAGATCACCCGCTGCAATTTGGCCAAAGGCTTCATAAATTATCCTAAAGTGCTTTTGCTTGACGAGCCGACCGCCTCGCTTGATCCTGAAGTGGCCGGTTTTATCCGTAATTTTCTTCTTGAAGAGCGGCAAAAGTTCCAAGTGTCCATCATCCTGACTTCGCATAACATGGCTGAGGTAGAAGAGGTCTGCGATCGGGTCATTTTTATCAATCACGGAAAGGTTGTTGCCGACGATACGCCAGACCAACTGGCCAAATCGATACACACGAGTCACCTGGAGCTGTATGTCAAAGACGGTTTAAAACGGACGATACAATTCTGCGAAGAGCAAAAGAAAGCTCATCGTATTGATGGGCGTTACATAGTCATTGATTTGAAGGAAACAGAAATTCCCATCTTTTTAAAGGCGCTCATGGATCTTGGTATTTATTACACCGAAATCAGTATCGACAAACCGTCGCTCGAAGATTATTTTTTGGAGGTGGTGGGTAAGAAATTATGAAAGCACATCGAGTTTTCGCTATCGCCCTAAGATTTGTACTGGCGATGAAATATAGTTTGGAGCGTTTGACCGATTCGTTTTACTGGCCGATCATTGATCTTTTCATCTGGGGACTGACCAGCCGGTATTTACAGACGGTAAGCGGCGGGAATATCAAAATCATGGTCGGAATTATTTCCGGCCTGTTATTTTGGCTTATCGTTTGGCGCGCGCAATACGAAATCGGCATGAATCTTTTGGGAGATATCTGGAACAGAAACTTAATTAATATTTTTGTTTCACCGCTTAATTTTTGGGAATGGATAAGCGCTTTTGTTATTTTGGGACTGGTAAAGGCCTTTTTAAGCTTTAGTTTTGCTTCGGTCGTTGCCTATTTTCTGTATAAGGTGCATGTATTTATCTACGGCTTTTATTTTGTTCCGTTTGTCATTTTACTTCTCATGACCGGTTGGTGGATTGGGTTTACCATTGTCGGGTGTATACTTGTTATCGGCCGGCGGGTTGAAGCATTCGCCTGGACGCTGGGGTCGCTCATTATCCCTTTCTCGGCGGTGTATTATCCGGTATCAATCCTGCCTTTATGGGCGCAAAGAATCGCCCATCTGATACCAACCTCATATGTGTTTGAAGCGGCGCGTGAGATTTTGCATTCCGGTACCTACGATTTTAATAAGATACTGACTGCCTTTTTCTTGAACCTGCTTTATATAGTCTTGTCGTTGTTATTTATGAAAAAGGCCTTCGACCGGGTAATGCTAAATAGAGGAATGGTCAATATCTATTAGTATGAAAAAAGTAGGTGTATGGATAATCTTATACTATCTTCGTTTTTTGGCCGGGGTGGCTCTTCGTCAGCATCGCCCGACAGTAATCGGTATTACCGGTTCGGTTGGCAAATCGTCAGCGCGAAAAGCCATTTACCTAATTTTAAATGAATACTATCCGACCAAGACTATTGAAGAAGGTAATTCGGAAACCGGTATCCCCTTGGGAATCTTGGGGTTACAGACCCATACCTATACTTTCCTCGACTGGGTTCGTCTTGTCGTTTGCGCCCCGTTTGGCATTGATTATCTTAAGGGAGCAAAATACCTGGTTGTTGAGATGGGAGTCGATGAGCCGGATCCGCCGAAGAATATGGGTTTTTTGCTGACGGTATTACGGCCGGACATTGCCGTTTTTTTGAATGCTTTTGCCGTTCATTCGCAACAGTTTGATAAAACCGTCCCCGCTTCCCTCATTGGTGAAAAGAGAATGACAGCAGTGATTAAAAGTATTGCCAAAGAAAAAGGACGGATCATCAATCAATCTGGATGTCGGGTGGCTATCTATAACGCCGATAATCATTATGTAAAAGAAGTCATCCAGAGTTTACCGTTTGGTGCCCGCGTTCCCAAATTACTCACCTTCGGAACAGGTAATGCCAACGATATCCGGTACGGCAAATATATTGTTTCGGTGCGTGGTACTTTTATCGAACTTTTTGCCGGAAAAGAAAAACTGCATCTTGAATTGACGGGGTATGTTTTACCGAAAGAATATCGAGAAATTTTAGCCACGGCCGTGTTGGTCGGCCGATCGGTTGGTTTGGACTTCGAGCAGATGCGGATCGCGCTTGAAAAAAACTTCCGTTTACCCCCCGGTCGGGCGAGCATTCTGCCGGGCATCAACGGCTCCCTGATTCTCGATTCTTCGTATAACGCGTCGCGGGCCTCGATTACGGCTTTTTTACATTTGGCGCAAGAACTGAAAAAACAGGAAAAGAGACCGCTAGTATTTGTCTTTGGCGACATGAGAGAACTTGGTGTCGAGGCGAAAACAGAGCATCAGCTGGTTACGGAAATGCTGCCGAAGACGGTTGATTATTTGGTTTGCGTTGGGCCGTTAACCAAAAAATATGTTCTTCCTTACCTTAAGTCGCAAATTACCGACATTCGCTGGTTTGAGAATTCCCGTCAAGCCGGAGCCTATCTCAAAGAACACCTGCCGGAAAAATCGCTAGTGTTGGTAAAGGGCTCACAAAATACCATTTTCCTGGAAGAAGCCGTCAAATATCTTTTGGCCAATCAATCTGACGAAGAAAATCTTTGCCGGCAGTCAGCTTTTTGGTTGAATGAGAAGCGAAAGTATGAGCTAACAAAAACTTCTTCTTAATCCGTCTTTCTCGTTTTTTTTTTCGATAGCGAGGTTTATTAACTTATCCAAAAGAGCCGCGTACGGAACGCCGCTTACTTCCCAGAGCTTCGGGTACATACTGATTTTGGTAAAACCGGGAATAGTATTTATTTCATTCACAAGGACCTCGCCGTTACTTTTAACAAAAAAATCGACTCTGGCCATGCCGCTGGCTTCAAGCGTCTGAAACGTTTTAATGGCGAGCGCTTGAATCCGCTTGATAAGATTCTTGGGCAGATCCGCCGGGATTTTTAGCCTAGCCCCGTTTGCGTCGATATATTTCGCCTCGTATGAATAAAATTCATGAGTAGGTATAACCTCACCGACTACCGAAGCAATCGGCTCATTATTTCCGAGGACCGAACACTCTACTTCCCTTCCGCTTACGCCCTCCTCGATAAGTATTTTAATGTCGTAAAGGAAAGCGTTATCAAGGGCGGGTTGGAAGTCGCGTTTGTCGCCGACTTTCGAAACGCCGACCGAGGAGCCGAGGTTGGCCGGTTTTATAAAGACAGGTAACGTCATTTTTTCTAAGACGTCGTTTAATGTGAAAGTGTCGGCCTCGCTTTTTCTTAGCGTTATGAATTGTGCCGTTTTAATGCCGGCTTGATTCAAGAGTCGTTTCATGACGTCTTTGTCCATGCCCAAAGCCGACCCCACTACCCCACTGCCAACGTAAGCGACGTTCAGTATTTCCAGCAACCCCTGCATTGAGCCGTCTTCTCCATCGGTTCCGTGCATTATCGGAAAAATAACGTCAACTGATCCCAGCTTTTGTCCCCGATCAATAGACAGAAGTGAGGCGGTTGGCCGGTGTGAAACCGGGGCGACTTTTTTTGAATGCGCTTGATCTAAGGAAATGAGTTTGGGACTGGCCGCGCTTAAAAGATAATGAGATTCGTCATTTAAGAGCCAATGACCCTCTTTATCAATACCAATGAGTATTACTTCGTATTTATCTTTATCGATCGCTTCATAAATTGATTTTGCCGACAGGAGAGATACTTCATGCTCGCCGCTTCTTCCGCCAAAGAGTAGGCCAACACGTACTTTCTTTGTCATATTAGTTTTGAAAATAAAATTGTAATCTTTTCATCCCTTCAGCAATATCCTCGGTGGGTCGGCCAAAGCAGATCCGTATATGCCCTTCCCCTCCCGGCCCGAAGGCCGCACCGGGAACAACAGCGAGTCTAACTTTCTTGAAAAGGTCCATGCAGAAACTCGTTGAGTCGGAGACACCTATAATTTTTGGAAAAAAATAATAGGTTCCTTCCGGCCAGATAAACGTAAGATACTTATTCAACTTTTGCAGTGTTTCCCCAACTCGTTCCCGCTGTTCTTTGTAAATTTTATAGTGGTTGTTGACGATTCTTTTCTCACTCTGTAAAGCCGAAAGGGCCGCGTATTGAGAAACAACCGGCGCGCAGTTAAGAATCGTATCGTGTATCGGCGTAATTTTGTCAATTATTTCTTGG
>JACQCK010000035.1 GCA_016201695.1 Candidatus Roizmanbacteria bacterium | reverse complement strand
AGTGATTTCCCTTTGGTATGGAGAGTAATTTTATTAAAAAAGTTTGCTCCAGCCTGATGGTTTATGTTTTCTACGCTTTCAAGAAGAGCCGTATCTATGCCGAGGGCGAGGCCGGTTTTGGTAAGCGCCTTCACGTCTTTGGGAAAACACGATCCACCATATCCGACACCCGGGTTAAAAAAAATCCGGCCGATGCGCTGATCAAGGCCGACTCCATCAAGAACGGTTTCAACGTCCGCGCCGGTTTTTTCACAATAAAATGAGATAAGATTGGCGAACGAGATTTTGGTAGCCAGCATGGCGTTGGCCGTGTACTTTATGAGTTCTGCTGAAGCCAAATCAGTGACGATCCGTTTGCCGGGAAGAGGCTGATGCAGGGCCAACATGACTTCGGCGGCCGGTTTTGAATTGGTGCCAACGATAATGCGGTCGGGGTTAAGACTATCGTAAATACCGGTGCCTTCTCGTAAAAATTCAGGGCAGGAAGCGACAGCCACTTTAGTCGTTGGCGAAGTAAATTTATTAAGAAGCGCTTCAACCTTTTTATTTGTTCCAACCGGAACCGTGCTTTTACAGGAAACAACGGTGAAGGGTTGCTTGAGATGTTTTCCGATATTTTCGGTGACATGAAAAACAGTCGTCAGGTCGGCTTCACCGGTTTTGGTCGGCGGAGTGCCAACAGCAATGAAAACTATTTCCGATTGGGAGATGCCGGGTGAATATGAAGTCGTAAAAAAAATCCGGCCCGCTTCCAGATTTTTTTTCAACAGTTCCTTTAAGCCGGGTTCATAGAAGAGCGGATCGCCCTGTGAAAGACGCCTGATTTTTTCCCTGGTATGACCGATGACATATACTTTATTGCCGAAATCGGCAAAAATGCAGGCGGTGACAAGCCCAACGTACCCGTGTCCGATTATAGAAATGGTCATAAAGAAAGATCATATAATTTTTTTAAGCCGTCTGCAAATGATTGCATCTGGTGAAAAGTATTTTTAAGAGAGACGATTTGTGAGTAACGCGGACGCTTGGCTTTTGCTTTAAAGTACTCATCGTAGGTCACCGGTTGAATGATATTTCTATCATAGCGCCAAGTTTGGGCAATTAGTTTGGCGGCTTCATAAGGAGACAGACTGGTTGCTCCCACCAAGTGAAAAATTTCCGGACGATAATTTTCGATCAAATAGCCTAACGAAAAAGCGATATCATCGATGAACGTTGGCGTGATGAGCGAGTCAGTCACCATGTGTAAAGTTTGTCCGTCCCTGATTTTTTTGAGGATCGATCTGAAAAAGTCAAGTTTAGCCCCAAACTCGGCGCGATAAGGATAAGCAATGCGCACGATCATAGCGTTTTTGCCGACAGCTTTTTCTCCGTCATATTTTGTTTTTCCGTAATAGCCAATGGGGTGTGGCCGGCTCTTTTCGGAGTAAGGCGGGTGAGTCCCGTCAAATACAAAGTCGGTGGAAACGTAAATAAATTTTGCCTTCTTAGCCATTACTTCGGCGAAAAGATTTTTGGTCCCAACGACATTAACCGCCTGGGCGATTTTTTTTTGAGTTTCGGCTCCATCAACATTGGTATAAGCGGCCAGGTGCAGAAACAGATCGAATCGGTGCTGTGTCATAAACGCATGGACGCTTTGACGGTCGCGGATCTCAACCTGATCGGTCAGAAGCGGAATAAAGGTGTAGTCCGAAGACAAAAGTTCGATAATCCGGGAGCCGACAAGTCCGGTGGCGCCGGAAATGGCAATCGTTAAGTTATTCATGAGAGTATTTAATACCCTTCCACCAGTCTTGGCGGTTAGTGTACCAATCGACTGTCAATGACAGCGCCTCATCAAACGAGTGGCGTGGCCTCCAGCCCAACTCTTTTTCGGTCAAGCTCCAGTCAACGGCATACCGGCGGTCGTGTCCGGGACGGTCGGCCACATGTTCGACCGCTGTCTCGTCCTTACCCATAATTTTAATTATTTTTTTAACCACTTCAATATTGGCAATATCCTCGGTAAGGCCGCCCAAGAGATAAGTTTTACCAACGGTACCGCGTTCAAGAATTACGTCGATGCCGCGGCAGTGATCCTCAACGTACAGCCAGTCACGGACATATTGACCATCGCCATACACCGGTACTTTCTTGCCTTCGAGCAGATTGGTAACGGCAAGCGGAATGAGTTTTTCCGGAAACTGAAACGGCCCAAAGTTATTTGAGCAGTTGGAAATGGTTACCGGCAAACGGTAGGTTTCATAAAAGGCGCGTACCAGGTGGTCCGAGCCGGCTTTTGAAGCGGCGTAGGGGCTGCGCGGATTGTAATTACTGGTGGGCGTAAATTTTTCCTCGCTTTTCAGGGGAAGGTCGCCGAAGACTTCGTCGGTCGAGACGTGGTGAAAACGCGACAGGCGATTATTTAAAGCCGCCTGCAAAAGGACATATGTGCCAACAACGTTGGTTTTGATGAAGGGCGCCGGGTCGAGGATCGAGCGGTCGACATGGGACTCGGCGGCGAAATGAACGATGACATCAATCTGCCGATCCCGGATAGTTTTGTTAACCAGATCGGCGTCGCAAATGTCTCCTTTTACAAAATGGTAATTTTTTTGTGTTTCGACCGATTTTAGGTTAGTTGTATTGCCGGCGTAAGTGAGTTTATCTAGGTTTACCACGTCATCATCGGGGTGATTGGCCAACCAGTAAAGGATGAAGTTGGCGCCGATAAATCCGGCGCCGCCGGTCACCAATAATTTCATATGAATATTCTAACAGATTGGGGATAATTACGAAAATTAAGTGATAACCCCTTTACCGTCTGCTAAAATTAGAGAATGCAACGGACCAGTCCCTTTCATTACAAACTCCTTTTTGCCGTTGATTTAAATAAATCCCGGTTTAGCGGGCAAACGGTGATTGCGGTCGGGCAGAAAAAACCCGCCTCACAAATAGCATTGGACAGTCAGGGATTAAGCATTAAATCTGTTGAGGTGAGACAGGGAAAAAAAATAATCCCGGTACGTTTTACCACCGGTGACCGTGAACTTATACTGACGTTTACTGACCCGTTGCCAAAAGGCAGTTACCAAATTCATGTCTCTTTTGCCGGGGCGCTGGCTGACAATTTAACCGGTTTTTATCGAAGCGGTTATATTGACAAAATGGGCAATAAAAAATTTATGGCTACAAGCCAGTTTGAAGCGCAGGAAGCGAAGCGGGCTTTTCCCTGCTTTGATAGGCCAGATTTAAAGGCGACCTTTGACGTCCGCTTTATTATTGACGCTAAGCTTGAGGCGGTATCCAACACTTTGCCGGTCGGGACAAAACGGCTGCCTGACGGTAAAAAAGAGGTTACTTTCAAAACGACGCCGAAGATGTCGACGTACCTTTTGTATTTGGGCGTTGGTGAGTTCGAATTCTGGAAGGAGAGAAGAAATAAAACACTGATCAGAGTGGTTACGACTCCGGGCAAATCGGAATACGGCCGGTTTGCCGGTGAATTTGCCGACAAGTGTCTTCGTTTTTTTGAGGACTATTTTAATTATAAATACCCGCTGGAAAAACTTGATTTGATTGCCGTGCCTGATTTTGCCGCCGGGGCCATGGAAAACTGGGGCGCCATTACCTTTCGTGAAAATGTGCTTCTTTATTATCCGGGTAAAAGTTCAGTTCACACGAAACAGTTTATTGCCCAGGTGGTGGCCCACGAAGTCGCGCATATGTGGTTTGGGAATCTGGTGACCATGAAATGGTGGGAGGACCTGTGGCTTAATGAAAGTTTTGCCACTTTTATGGCTAATAAGGCGGTCGATCATTTTTTTCCCGAATGGGATGTCTGGACGGAATATTTGACCGATACGGTATTCCGGGGGATGGCGCTTGACGGGCTGAAATCCTCGCATCCAATCCAGGTCGTTCTAAAAAGCGCCGAAGAAATAGACGAAATTTTTGACGAAATCTCGTATGACAAAGGCGGGAGCATTCTTCGGATGCTTGAGGGATATTTGGGGAGCGAAAAATTTAAGCGGGGTTTGCAGCAATACATAGTGATGTTTGCCTATGGTAACGCCGAAGGAAAAGATCTGTGGGAAATGCTCGAGGCGGTTTCGCAGGCAGGAGTCAATACCTTAATGGCAAAATTTATTACGCAGGTAGGTTTTCCACAGGTTAACGTCTCTTTGCGTGCCGGAAAAATACGAGTCGCCCAGTCGCGTTTTCTTTTTGACTCTGTCGCCCGTGAGGAGAAGACTTTGTGGAATATTCCGCTCGTTATTCAGGGCGCGAACGACTCTTTGCGTCGGTCTCTTTTTACCAAAAAAGAAAGCGCCATTAAAGCCGATCATGAAGGCATGATACTGGTTAACTCGGGTTACACCGGATTTTATATCTGTTTTTATGAAGAACAACTTCTTAAGCGCCTTGGTAAAAATATCAGCCTTCTTTCCCCACGCGATAAAATGGGAATTGTTCACGATCTTTTCGCGCTGTTATTTTCACAAAAATATACTTTAAAGACAGTACTTTTGTTTATCGAAAAGTATTTTTCGAACGAGACAGACGCGCATGTTCAAGCATACCTGATTGGTAAGCTGGCCGGAGTTTACCGGCTGACATTGAGCGAAAAAAGCAAGACGTTACTTATTAAGTATTCTCGACAGGTTCTTAAGAGACTGGGACGCGCGCCGGGCAACAACGAAGCGCCGATTGAGACGTTACTTCGAAATAGCGCCCTGGCTGCGCTAGTCAAACTTGACGAGCGCGAAACAACGGCGTATCTTCTCGATTTGTTTCGCCGGTTTCAAAAAGGTGAAAAAGCCCTTCCGGCCGATCTGCGGTTGGTAACATTCTCCGGTGCGGTCTGGGCCGATAATACTAATTATCAACGAATTATGAAGCTGTACCAAAAAAGCGAAGTACAGGAAGAAAAAATTAAATATTTAGTCGCACTCGCCCATGCCAAAAACACAAGTTCGCTTAAGGATTTGTTAATGTATGCTTTAAGCGACGAGGTGAGGTTTTCCCATATTCTTTCAGTCGTTCATACTTTAAGCCAGAATCCTTATGCCAAAGAATTAGTACTGGAATGGCTATTTAAAATATGGGACACACTGCGAAAAAAAACCGGCGGTCATGCCAATACTCTCTTGAGGAGAATTTTGAAATCGGTTATCCCCGACTGCGGTATCGGTCGCGAAAAAGAGGTAGCGATTTTTTTAAAAACCCACCCTGTCGCGGCGCTGAAAAAAACCTATAGTCAGGTGGTCGAAGAACTGTGGATTAACTCCCGGTTTATAAACGATTTTCGGAAAGACAGGTGAGGTTTGTTGATTAAGTCTTCTAAAATCTGCCAGCGTTCTTTTTTAACCGCGTGCGGGACGTCGTCGGCTAAAACTTTCGTGGCGGCGGTCATCGGTCGGGAAGAGTACATTGAGACGTAAACTTTTTCAAAACCGGCGAGCTTAGCCACCTTTACCGTGTTTTGAAATTCATCGTTGGTTTCGCCGCAGAAACCGACAATTATATCGGTAGTAAAAGTAACACCCGGAATTTTATTTTTTAACTGCGCAATAATCGTCAGATATTCTTCGGCGCTGTACCAGCGATTCATACGCTTTAGTACGGCGTTATCTCCCGACTGTAACGGCAGGTGGATCGTACGGCTGATGTTACTATTTCTGGCGACGACGTCAATCAGGTCGTTTGAAAAATCCCAAGGATTGGAGGACATAAACTCGACTTTGGCAAAACTTAGGCGGGCGACCTCCTCAAGAAGAAAGGGGAAAAGGGTCGGAATACGATAGCGGCCGAGATGTTTTACGTAAATAGGTTTTTTACGGTGAAAATTACGCGGTAAAGAGTTCTTGTTACTTTGATTATTAATAAATTCTTCGCTAATTTTTACCGATGATTTATCAAAGTAGGTTTTATCGAGATCTCTCATTACCTGTACGTTTTCTTTTCCCAAAAGCAGATCGGCCCCGTATGAATTAACATTCTGGCCAAGAAGCATAAGAGAGGTGTAGTCTCGCGATTTAAGGTCGAGGCACTCGGCAATAATATCGTTGTAGGGCCGGCTGATCTCGCGCCCGCGGGTAAAAGGAACGACGCAAAACGTGCAAAAATTATTGCAGCCGTTTGAGATCGGGACCAGGGCATGTTTTTGATCCTGGCGCACCGGTTGACTGTCGAAGCCGATTTCTTCAATCGGCATAAACTCATCGGCGCCCGGCATCAGACGGCGGATCAGTTGCAAATACTGACCTGTCTTATCACGAAAGGCGAGGCCGACCATACAGCCGGTGACGATAATCTTGTAAAACTGGTTTTTGCCCTTTTTAGCCGCTTTTATTTTAGCCAGATTCTGTACCAGGCCGTATACCCGGTCTTCGGCCGAGCGCCTGACCATACAGGTATTGATAACGATATAGTTGGCGCTTGCATAATCTGTTGCTGCCGACATGCCCCGGTTTTTGAAAGCAGCGGCCAGGCGTTCGGAGTCAGCCTTATTTTGTTGGCAACCAAACGTTTTTATATAAAATTTCATGGCTTCATCGGCTAGTTTCTTTTTTAACCGAAGAAAGCGTAAAAATAAAAACCAGCAGTACGGCGGCAACGGCTAAAAATGCCAACAGTTTTTCAACGCCCTTAAGAAATAAACTGGCGATGCCCAAAAGTAGCGAAACACTCCAGTAAAAGACCGCAACCCGGCGTTTTCCCCAACCGATGTCAAGGAGCTGGTGATGGAAATGTCCGGAGTCGGCGCGAAAAGGAGATCTGCCGTTGGCGAGCCGACGGATAATCGTGTAGACGCCGTCGATCATCGGTATCGCCAAAATAAGAATGGCCGTACCCACTTTTCCAAAAGAAAGGATGGACAGGATTCCGAGCAAAAAACCGGCGAGCGCACCGCCTCCGTAACCCGGCATAATCCGCTGCGGAAAAAAGTTAAACGGAAGAAAACCTAAAAAAGCGCCGGAAATAATAAATGACAGAAGAGTTACCGTCTGGATGCTAAT
The DNA here is from genome assembly GCA_016201695.1 of Candidatus Roizmanbacteria bacterium. GTDB lineage: Bacteria > Patescibacteriota > Microgenomatia > UBA1406 > GWC2-37-13 > JACQCK01. The sequence goes on along the minus strand of JACQCK010000035.1, from coordinate 10,437 downwards.
ATCATGGTGAATAAAACGCTGCGCTAAAATTCCCATAAAAAAAGCGGTAATGGCGACAAATCCCGGCAGCTGTCCGTCAACACCCTTACTCCAGTTCACCATGTTCATCGTCCAGGTCAGCCAGACAATGGCGACAAGATCGGCCAAGACTAACACCGAATGAACGCCGAAGAACTGAAAGCCAATACTCCATTTAGCCAGATTTACGACGCCCAAAAAAGGAACGGAAATAAAGGGAATACCGAGTCCAAACCCGACAACGATCATCGAGATAAGAAGATTAACGGCAAAACGAAAATAAGGAGAAAGGTCATAGTAATCGTCCAGCAGGCCGGTAATAACCAGAAGGAAACTGGAAAGAAGGATTCCGGTCATAATCTTGTTTAACGGCAAGAAGATAAGCGAGACGATGAGAATAGCCAGATAGATTGGTCCGCCGCCACCTCGGGGGATAACGCCCGTGTGCGTGTGGGCCGGGTGGGAGCGTTTTTTTGCATCGGTAATCAAACGGTATTTTTTTGCCAGTTTGATCGCCGGGACGGTAAAAAGATATGACAAGACAGCAGCGGTAATAAAGGCTAATGCGCTATACATATCAGCTGACGAGGAAAATAATTTTTACAAAAATAACGGTAAAGATGACGACGAGAAATAAATTGACGTAATGAATCATTTTCTTGACGAATTCGTTTTCAGAAAAATATCTTTTGACAATGATAATATTGAGAAAATAGAAAAAGTGTAACAGCAGTGGCAACAAAATAATCGTCCAGGTATCGGCGAGTTGCTCTTCGCCGGCCGGCCGTGAGTAAAACAGCGGTACCTGAGGAGGAAGTGAGCGAAACGCTAACAGCACCGAAGCGCCCATTATAATATCGGCGACCAAAAGCGCGTATGGCATAGCATTATATTATACCTGACCGCGCCGTTTTTTATTTCCGGTTGCAAAAATAAAAATAGTTGACTATGATGGTGCGTAATGCAAGATGCGGCTGTCTTAACCATTATTAAACGCGAAGAAAAACGCCAGAAGGAAGGCATCGAACTCATCCCTTCGGAAAACTATGCTTCCAGAGCCGTCCGCACCGCGCTTTCTTCATTTTTTGTGAATAAATACTCCGAAGGCTATCCGGGCAAACGGTACTACGGCGGCAACGAAAACGTCGACGATGTCGAACGTCTTGCTCAAGAACGGGCGAAGAAGTTATTTAAAGTTCCGTTTGCCAATGTTCAACCATACTCAGGTTCGCCGGCCAATCTGGCGGTCTATCTGGCTACCTGTCGGCCGGGCGACGTCGTGATGGGTCAGGCGCTTACTGCCGGCGGTCATCTGACCCACGGTGATAAAGTCTCGGCAACCGGAATTTTCTTTAAAAGCGTCCAGTACCAGCTTAAGTCCGGTACTGCCGATTCCAGATTCCGGGTGAGCACCGACTTATTCGATTATGACGAAATACGCCGACTGGTCAAACAACACCGGCCGCAACTCATCTGGGTCGGAGCGACTGCCTATCCATTACAGTTTCATTATGAAAAATTTGCCGAGATTGCCGGCGCCGCCGGCGCCTTTCTGGCGGCCGACATCGCCCACATTGCCGGGCTCATTGTCGGCGGCGCTCATCCTTCACCGGTTGCGCATGTGCATCTGGTGACGACGACTACTCACAAAACGCTGCGCGGCCCGCGCGGCGCGATAGTGATGGTGACCGATAAGGGTCTTAAAAAAGATCCTGATCTTTCCAAAAAAATTAATCAGGCAGTTTTCCCGGGTCTTCAAGGCGGTCCGCACGATAATCAAACGGCCGCAATCGCGGTCGCTCTGCATGAAGCCGCCCAGCCCTCGTTTAAAAATTACGCTAAGCAGGTCGTAAAAAACGCCAAGGTATTGGCCGGGGTCCTTAAAAAAGGGGGATTGGCTCTGGTTGGTGGCGGCACCGAGAACCATCTGATTTTAGTCGACTTAAGTCCAACCCACGGTCCGGGTGCCGGCATATTCGCCCAGAAGGCGCTTGACGAAGCCGGGCTTACCCTCAATAAAAATTCCGTCCCGGACGAACCCTCTTCTCCATTCTATCCGTCCGGAATCCGCTTGGGAACGCCTGCATCAACCACCCGGGGGATGAAAGAAAAAGAGATGAAGTTTATCGGTGAGACGATACTTGAAGCACTGTCGCTTTTAAAGCCCTACGCGCTTCCCAAAACCAAAGACGAACGCCTGGATTACCTTCGTAACTTTAGAAAAGAAATGGAGTCCAATCGCCAACTACACAGTCTGAAACTGAAGGTTAAAAAAATCGCTCTGCGTTTCCCTATCCGCTAATTTTTTTAGGCAAAAAAATACTATCCGTTTATCACGAGTTAAGACTGCGTTTAGCGGATAGTATTTTCTATTAGTATCCTCGACGATCGTCGCGTCGGAAGTTATTTCGTTGAAAACCTCCGCCTCGATTACCACGATCTTCTTTTGGTTTGGCTGTGTTGACAACAATATTGCGTCCTTCGATGGCTTTATTATTGAGTTCGGCCGTTGCTTTTTCGGCGCTCTCTTCAGTCGCGAAAGTCACAAAGCCGAAGCCCTTTGACCTCCCCGACATCCGATCCATGATTACGACCGCTTCAGTAATCTCACCGTAAGAAGCAAAAAGCTCACGAAGAGATTCATCAGTCATTGACCACGGCAGGTTGCCGACGTACAGTTTTTTCTTATCCATGTATATCACCCCCTTTCATTGTTGTAGATTATTATGCAGGCTAGGGTGGGAATAGAATGAAAGATTTACTCTCACATATCCGCAAACCATCTAAACCTAGCAACAAGTGTAGCAGACTGTTGCCGAAAAAGCAAGTGTGAAATATTTTCCCGCCTAAAGCGGTGGCGAGGTTGATTTAACCGACTCTTCAAAAACAATGATCCTTCTTCATTCATGACCGTTACAACTTCTAAAACAAAGAGTGTCGCCGGCCAGCAGCGTGGGAACTTTGTCGTTAATCAATTTTATAGGAATATAGTTTAAGGGCTATTCCTTTTTGTCTTGCTTTATCAATCGTATCCTGTACCCCGGGACTATTATTGACCTGAAAGGCATAGATTTCATCGGAAGCAGTCACGATTTGCGAAATTCTTTCATAATAAGTAGTTTTGTCAGCAATTGTGTTTTTCTTGTTTTCAATTAGGGCGGAAGGATTTAATTTTTGCAAGATTGTCAGCTGACCGATAAGCATATCTGCTTGTTTTTCGGTAATAATTCCTTCGCTGGCGCGTTTCCTATAATGTTGAGAGTATAAAGTCAGTGTCGTTGGCAAAAAGATTTTAATACGTTTTCCTTGAGAGTCAATTTTTAAGGCTTCATCAGTGGCAAAATAATCAACATTTAGAGCCCCGCCGGACACAATGGCGTCTCCTTCCGCAAGAATATTACGGACGGCCAGACGTACATCGTGTTCCACCTGACGACTTGTTTTTCGCCAACTGCCACAGATGCCGACCCATTTCATATACGAAGTTTATCAAAGACTTACCGCGTCGTCCATTCGGCATAGCAGGAGGATTGGCTGCCCAGCCTGGACTTGAACCAGGATTAGATGATTCAGAGTCATCTGTCCTACCATTAGACGACCGGGCAAATACTCTATTGTATTGTATCACAACCTTTACCTCGTACCGGTCAGGCAAACGGGATCAATAATGTATCAATACAGCGCTTTGATTTCGTATGAGAGACCCCAGCCGAGGACGAATGCCTTCTGCGGGTAGACAGGAAGGGTTTTTACGACTGCGCTTGGCGGAATGAGAACCTTGCCGACATAGCGGGGTATTTCTTCATACGTTTTGTCGTAAATAAAAACCCGTTTTTCGTCAAAGTAATACTGGGCGACGTGATAATCAAGTTCGGAGGAGACGTATAGGAAATCGTCGGGCCCGGCAAGCCGTTTTATTTCCTTAATTACGCCGCGATAGTTTGGTTTGGCGTGGTAAGCTAGCCTGTAGGTGTTAAAGTCGAGGCTTAGTCTAAGAAGGACGATAAACAAAAACAGCCGAGCAAGAGGCGGATACTCCTGCAGGATAGTTACTAAAAGCAAGAGAAAGCCGACGGTCGCAAAAATAAGATAACGGGGAAGGTACAGCGGTTGGAAAACAGATAGGCCAAATACAATCAATACAGGCAACAGCGACCAAGCCGCCAAAATGACAAGCGTCAGTTTTTCTTTTTTACGATTATAATGGATGAGAAGAAAACCGCCGGCGAGTATGGTAAGAAGAATAACCGACAGATTCAATAAGGGTGTAATATAGCCGGAGGGAGTTAGCTTTAATATGCCGAACCCGGTTTCATATCCGGAGAAAAGGACGCCCAACAGATAATAAAAATCCTTTCGAGTTACAAGCGGAATCCAGAACTGCTCACCAATACTTTTTCTTTGCATAAAGACATAGATCATCCATGGCACAAATAAAAAAAACGGTCTTACAAAAGTCGCAAAGTAAGGAATTATTTTTTTCCCCTTTACCGTTAAGATCAGATAGGTTATTTGTCCAACGACAATAAGGATCATAAAGTAATGAGTAAATAATCCAAGCAGTGTGGCAACGATCCAAGTTTTCCTTTTCTGTTTCATCAGCGCGTAAAATGACAGCGAGGCAAAATAAGCAAACATGGTATACATCCTCGCTTCAAAGGCGTACGGGAGAAGAAGCGGATTAAGGATAAATAATGTCAGATAAAGATAAGCATTGATCCGGGTGAGTTTTATGACCCGGGTCATGAACAGAAAAACGACACATAAAGTGGCCAGATAAAAAAAGAGCGAGGGGAGCCGTAGGGCAATCTCGCCTTTGCCCGCAATCATGATCCAAAAATGTAAAAACAAGTAATAAAACGGTGGGCTGAAATCACGGGCGGTCAGCATAAGTATATCGATCAGGCTCCGTTTGGCAAGAAAGTAAGAAAATGCCTCATCGCGCCAGAAACTGTCAAGAAGATACGAGAGCGGAGTTTGCGTAAAAAGGTAAGTCAGCATATACAATTTGGCGAACTTGCTCCCTAGCCTAGATCATGTATACCCCTCTTATGCTGGTTTGCCCCGCTAAGCGGGGTCAAAGCGGCTTAGAGGGGTATATACTCGAGCAAATTCATTTGCGAGTAGTATACCTGATTAGGCTGGCAGAACAGGCTAAACTTTTTCCGTCACTTTATATTTGATTTTCTTGCCAAGTAATAAGCGGGTATGGGCCTCAAGCGCCGGCAGGGAAGAAAAAAGAAAAGAAACAATCGGCAAAAAATACCACTGGAAAATCAGGACGGGAATCGAGCGCAACTGTACCTCAACTTTAAGTTTTTGACGAAGCTTGATATCAAAATAAACATAAAAGATCAAAAGCAGTGAAGCAAAAGTCAATATCAGTGCTGACAGTCGCGGTAATAAAAAGCCAAGTACTGTCCGTTTGAAAAGCGGGTTAACGAGCGGCGGAATTGAGGCGCTGATCGTCAACAGGAAAAAAGAAGTCGGCCATAAAAGGTGCGTTTCCATAAGAAAAAATACCTTTTTGAATTTTACCCACGGTTTTATGTGGGGAGTAGTGAAGAATTTTTTCAGTGCATAGCCGATATCGCTGGCTCCCCACGCCCATCGTTTTTCCTGTTCATAACGGTTGGCCAGAGTCTTTAACAGTCCGCCCGAATAGACCGCATCGCCGTTGATAATTGTGAATAAAGGGACGGCCCGCACCTTTTCGCCGAAGGTGAAAAAGGCTTGGAAAAAAATATGCCAATCTTCGGGAATGATATCAACATCCCAGTAGTTTATTTCCCTGAGAAGCCAGAGGTTGGTCGAGTAGGTCGAGACCTGGATTAAGTGTTCTTTTTGTGATAAAAAGGCGAGGCGCACAATCGAAGACAGGGTCGCCTGGATTCTGACAAAAAAAGGCAGTTGGTGAAAGTTGTTGTAAAACAGAACCGGAGCACAGTAAAAATGATAGCTTCTGTCCTGGTCGGCGAGATATGAACAACTTAGATAAGAAAGATAGTTCGCAGGTAACAGGCTGTCGGCGTCGCAAATAGTGACCAGTATATTCTTGTTATCAAATCCGTGCTTGATAGTGTATTGCTCAACAAGGCGTGCGGCAAATGTCTGATTGCTCGCTTTTCCGGGTACCTCATTTTCCTGTAGTTGGTGATAGGCGACCAGGATATCTTGAAAATGGGCGCGATATTTGGATTTTAACAGTCTTTCTTTTTCTTTTGCCTCTGTCTCTCGTTTTTCAAAAGCCAGGACCAGGTAAGTATTTTTAAACGGAATATCCTGTTGAGTAAGCGCCTTGATCGTGGCTTCAAGCTTGTGGAGGGGTTCCTTATAGTTGGGGATGATAATAAAATGTTTTAAGGCAGACGAGCCGGAAATTTTCGTTAGTGTTTGAGCATAGTTAACGGTCGAGTTTTTGACCACTTTTTTATATGATAGTACGGCCAAATAAGTCGTCGTCACCGACTTATACAAAAAATAGAGGTCAAAGGCCAAGATAAAATACGAAGCGACCGCCGGATGAAAAAAAGATAACCACAAAGGAAGAGTAATAATAATCCAACTCAAAAAGGGGACGAGAACATCCGAAAACTTACGGAAATATCGGGAGTCGGCCAGTTTTTCGGTCATATGAAGTATAGTTATTATACCAAAGAGAACCGATAAAAGCGGCGAGTTACTGCCAGGCTTCGCAGATCATCTTAAAAGAGCAGAAGTCGCACCACCGGCCCACTTTTGCCGGGAACCGGCTGCTCCTGATTTTTTCAAAGGAGTCGTAAACAGATTTCTTCATTTCCGCCATCTCGGCGGGGGTACGCTTCATGCTTATTTTTTCCATATCCTGAAAATAATAGAAAGAGAGAGTGACCTGGCTTAGCGTTTTATTAAAAAGACCGTGGTCGGTCGCGGCTAGGGCATAAATTGAAAGCTGCAGGCTTTTTTTGAGTTCTTTTTCGACGGGTTTCCGGCCGGTTTTATAATCGATGATTTCGATTTCGCCGTTTGTTTTTTGGTCGACGCGGTCGATTTTTCCCGCGATGAACATGTCCTGGTCAAGACGAATTTTAAACAATTTTTCGAGGGCGACAATTCTTAGCGACCGGCGGTGAAAAGTCTTATAATAATGAGACAACATCTCCCGGCCTTCTTTTTTCATGCGTTTTTCGTGGGCCAGCGAAGCATACCCTAAAGGGACCCACAAGGAGTCAAAAAGAGTGAGCAGTTTGGCCATGGAAACGGCCTGATTATTCAGGTATTCCTGATAAAATGCCTGAAGCGCCTTATGAATTGAGTTGCCGAAGGAAGCTGCCGAAGAAGGAGCGGTCGGAATTTTCAGAATATATTGATATTTATATTGTAGCGGGCAGGTATTAAAAGCGGACAACTGGGAGAAAGAAAGTATTTTGACGGGAAAAGTTGAGCTTTGAGGAAGAACTGTTTCCTCGGTTTTAAAGTCAAAAATAGTCAGCTGACTTTTTTCTTCTTTTTTGGTGAGAAGAACTTTGGCGACATTTTTTTCTCCAATAGTTTCGGGGACAAAAGGGGAAATACTGCGTTCCCGCTTACCATCACCGTAAAAAAGTGAGGAGGTGAGGTATATTCTATCAATTGCTCTGGTGAGTCCGACATAAAACAAACGTCGCTCTTCTTCGAGGTGATAATCTCCTTGGGGTAGGATTTCCTTGATAAGTTCGTCGGGAATCGGAATGACTTCTTTTCGTTCATAAGTTGGAAAACGACCGCGGCTTAAATTGACCAAGAATACTACCGGAAACTCGAGTCCTTTGGCCGAATGGACGGTCATAATATTAACGGTATTAACGTTTGGCAGATCGAGTTTGGTCGTGAGTGGTGATTCGCCAAGCTCAAGACACATATCAATATAGTCAACAACGGCGCGCACCGAAGCGTCTTCATGTTCCAGCTCGTAGCTCTTCAGGCGACCAAAAAACTCGGAAATATTGATGGTGACTTTTTCCTCGCGTTCGCTTTTAAACGAACTCATTTTCCGCAAGTAAGTGCTTTCTTCGAGGAAACGAAAGAGTACTTGACCGGCCGTTTCTTTTCTTGTATAGGCCAGGTGTTTCAGCAAAAGTTTATAAATAAAGAGAAGCGACTCCCTGGTTTTTTGGGAAAGAAGCGGTCGGAATTTATCATATATGTGGTATTCTTCTTTTTGGTAATCTTTATAAAAAAACGACAGGCATATCTCCACTGCTTGAAAAAGAGGTAGGTTAGTTTTTTTGGTAAAAGCCATAAGTAGGTTGATATCGCGTTGGTCGATTTCAAAAAGTTCCATGGATAGTACGCGGTACAAAGAAACAGAGTCTTCAACATTATAGAGAGTCTTGAGATAAGCGATAAGATCTTTTACCTCGGGTTGTTTAAAAAGCGCCGACGGTCCAAAAAACTGGTACGGAATGCCCAGCCGGGTAAGCGCATGAGTAAAAGGCGTCGCGGAATTATTGGCCCTCACTAGAATAGTGCAATCGGAATAACGATATTGACGAGCCAATTTCTTAATCTCGGCGGCGACATAGTCGGCTTCCTGGTCGCCTGTTTGAAAGTGTTGAAAGACAGTATCGTCGGTTGTTCCTTTTCGCTCGGAAACCAACGATTTGGAAATGCCGAGCTTGGCTTCGAGCGTGTCGGGATCATTCATTTTGATGAGGCGATAACTGGCGTCAAGAATAGTTTGCGGCGAGCGGTAATTGCGGCGGATAGTTATTTGTTTGGCGCGCGGGTAGTCTTTCATAAACGTCATAATATTTGAGACCGAAGCCCCGCGAAATTTATAGATGGCCTGTGAGTCGTCGCCGACGACGGTAAGGTGAGGATTGGTTGTTGACGGACAGAGTAGTTTGATCAGTGCATACTGGGCAATGTTGGTGTCCTGAAACTCATCCACCAGAATATAAGAAAAACATTTTTGATAGCGACTAAGCAGATGCGGCCGCAAACGAAATAATTTCAAAATACTACTCACCAGATCAGAAAAATCGAGCACTCCGGCTTTGGCCTTAAGATCTTCGTAGCGGCGATAAGCATGAGCGAGCTCTTCATATTTCTCGTGTTCGTCCTTTATCATTTTTTTTTGACGGGCAAACGACCTGACCCAGCGTTCATACTCGGTCGGGCCGATGTCCTCGTCCTTAAGGCGGGAAAAATGTCGCAACAGATCAGCAAGAAATTTATGGGGATTGCCTAAGGGTCGAAAATATTTCAACTTAAACAAAAAAAAGTTTTTACGGACGAAGAGTATCGATTCGGCCTCGGTCATGAGTTTGTAATTTCGGGACAGTCCGATATGAGAGGCTTCGATACGAAGAATCTGGTCGGCAAACGAGTGAAAGGTCGAGATCCACATCTGAAATAAGCCGTACGGCATCGCCTCATCGACGCGGGTTTCCATTTCCCGGGCCGCTTTTTCGGTAAAGGTAAGCGCCAGTATTTCTTCCGGTTTGGCAAGGTTCCGGTGAATAATTGACTTGATTTTATCAACGAGGATGGTGGTTTTACCGGTTCCGGCGCCGGCGATAATAAGAAGCGGGCCGGCGGTGTACTTAATCGCCTCCTTTTGTTGCGAGTTTAACGAAATCGGATCAGCCGTCTTGGCCATAGCGGAAAATTAGTATAGTCGAAAATTAAATTAAAATGTGGACGATCGGATTCATTTTTTGATGGCACATATAACCATGAAAGCAAGTAAAATGAGGCTAAGCAGCCTTGACAGATTCTCTTCGTAAGAATATAATTGGAGAACGTGAATATTTATGAACTAAGGCGAAAATCTAAAAAACTATATAAAAGTATTGTTTCGGTTTATTGTTCCATATTGAACGATACTGTTTATTTTACTTCCGAGGGATTTAACCATTTATTGTATGAGAGTTATAAACATCCCCGAAGCGTTGCTGAACAATACCTGAAGTTAATGCACCTTCCTTATGCTCCCGATGTAGTTAAGAATTGCAGGTTGATCTCTGAAACTAGAGCAATAAAAAAGAGAGTTAAGAACAACTTAAAAAACGGGGTTCATTATGAGCTAGTTCATGAAGTGTCTCCGGGAAAAAAAGTTAGAGTTATTGTAGAAAAAATTGGTACTGGAAAACATAAATTCATGAGCGTTATGCCTCATGACAAAAAATCAAAAAAGCGTCCCAAAGGACGCCATCTTGAGTGCTAGCTCTCGGCTTAGACATGTCTTTGCCGAAGAAGGGCTTTCGCCCACTAGCACAAATATAGTTTAACAATCTTCTATTAATTTGTCAACACACGCAAAATTCTCCGTAGAAATCCGACAGTTTCAGCCTTGAGAAATTGATAACGGTGGTTTCATGTTAAGGCTCATATGGGGTCTGTGATAGTGATATCTTTGTAAAAATGATTCTACCATAGTCTGACATTCTGTTTGTT
>JACQCK010000034.1 GCA_016201695.1 Candidatus Roizmanbacteria bacterium | reverse complement strand
GGGCCACGCCGACTTTGGCGGCGAGGTCGAACGCGTCCTCAATATGGCCAGCGGCGCGCTTCTTCTTGTTGACGCGGCCGAAGGCCCGCTGCCGCAAACCAAATTTGTCCTGAAAAAAGCCCTTGAGGCCCGCTTGAAAATCATTTTAGTCATCAATAAGATTGATAAAAAAGACGCCCGGCCGGTCGAGGTGCTTCGCGAAGTCGAGAATCTTTTTCTGGAGCTGGCCCACGACGAATCGGTTTTGCACTTCAAGATCCTCTACGGCGTCGGCAAGGAAGGCAAAATGTTTGATAAACTGCCCGACCCTTATTCTTCCGCCATCCCCGGTACGCTCGCGCCGCTTTTTGACAGTATTCTTGAGATCATACCCAATAGCGCCGTTGGCGAGGATAAACCGTTTCAGATGCTCGTCTCCACGCTGGACTACGACAACTATGTCGGCAAGTTGTGTATCGGCAAAATCAACCAGGGAAAGTTAACAGTAGGCGAGACAGTCTCGCTGGTCGAAAATAATAAAGTCCTGGGTAATTATAAAGCGGTCAAACTCTATACCAGTCGGGGACTCAAACGTGAAGAAACAACGATGGCCACTTCCGGCGATATTATTGCCATCGCCGGCATCCCGGAGCTTACTATCGGCCAAACCGTGACCAGTCAGTCGAACCCGGTAAGTCTACCGACGATCAAAGTCGAGGAACCGACGATCAAAATCAGTATCGGCCCCAACACCAGCGCGTTCGCCGGCAAGGAGGGTAAGTATACGACCTCACGGCAACTGAAGGAGCGACTCCTTAAGGAAAAAGAGACTAACCTCGGACTAAAGATCGAAGAAGATCGTGAGGGTTTGCATTTTGTCGTTTCCGGCCGGGGCGAACTTCATCTGGCCATCCTGATCGAAACGATGCGGCGAGAAGGGTACGAAATGCAGATTTCCAAACCGCAGGTCATTTACAAAACCATTGACGGCCGGATCAGTGAACCGTTTGAAGAGATCACCATTGACATCCATAAACAGTACCTCGGTCAGGTCAGCGAGGAGATGGGCAAGCGAAAGGCGGTTATGAAAGACATGGTTAATCTGACGGGCGAAAATGTCCGCTTGGTCTATAAAATTTCGAGTCAAAATCTTCTCGGCGCCCGCAACTCACTTCTCACCAAAACCCGCGGAACCATTCTGATGAGTAGTTACCTTTTGGGATATGAACCGAAAACCGGCCGGATGGAGTCGCTTCGAAACGGCGCCCTGATCGCCGTCAAGCCGGGGCTCTCCCTGACGTACGGACTGGGTAACGCGCAGGAAAGAGGCACTCTTTTTATCGGTCCGGGGGTCGAGGTCTATGAGGGAATGATTGTCGGCGTCGCCAACCGTCCGCTCGATATCGAAGTCAATGTCTGCAAAGCCAAACAGTTGACCAACAACCGGTCGTCGGGCGAGGGCGTCTCGGTCCAGCTCGCCCCGCCGTCGCCGTTGAGTCTGGAACAGGCGCTTGATTTTCTGGAAAACGACGAACTCCTTGAAGTCACTCCCAAAAACCTTCGCCTAAGAAAACAGTATTTGTCAACTATCGAACGGCGGGTCGCCGACCGAAAGAAGAAAGAACTGCGGGCCGCTCTTTAAGGAACCGGCCGAAAGATTTTAAACACAGTCAACAACAAAAATAATAAAAATACAAAAATTACAAAGACGGTCAGGGTTAAGTTCTGGAAAACCCGCAAGATGACGTTTACGGCCAATAAAAACAGCATTTGTACCCGCGCCAGGATATCAATTGGTTCTTCGTCGCCGTTCATAATTCTGTAATATTACACTAGTGAGAAACATTTTAAAAATCATTAAAATTTCCCGCTCGCTGTACCACCTGGTAGCGGTTTTGGCTTTACTCATTTTGGCCGGGGCGTTTTTTGAGCTCGTTGTTCCTATCCTTTCGAAGTTCATCGTCGATGAAATTGTCGCCAAGCTAAAAGGCACCGGCGGCGATCTCAACCGACTTATTTTTCTTATCGCGCTGACGTTTGGACTGTCGGTTCTGGGCATCATACTGTCGGCCCTTTCCGAGCGACTGGGTGACCATTTTGGCGGCCGGTTACGTAAATTTTTGACCGAAAAATTCTACAACAAGGTGCTGACACTTCCCCAAAGTTATTTTGACTCCGAAGTCTCCGGTAAAATCGTCAATCAGCTCAACCGCGGCATCACGACAATCCAGGACTTTATCAATACCGCCACCAACTTCATCCTCCCCATCTTTTTGCAAACCATTCTAACGATAATCATCCTTGCCCACTACAATATGCCCGTCGCCTTTTTCACCTTTCTTTTATTCCCCGTCTATCTCGCCATCAGCTACTACTCGGCGAAAAAATGGGGCGTCGAGGAAGTCAGGAAAAATAAAATCGAGGACTCTACCCGCGGCCGCATTCAAGAGGTCATCGGCAATATGAAGCTCGTCAAAAGTTTTACCGCCGAGGAAAAAGAGTACGACATTGTTTCGCAAAATCTGACCGACATCAATGAAATTTATGCCCGACAGAGTCAGGCATTCCACTTTTATGATTTCTTGCGGAACTTCAGTCTGGTTATGGTACTGACGATCGTCAACATTATTGTTTTCATTAATGCCTTCCAGGGCAGAATGACCTTAGGCGAAATGGTATTGATACTGCAGCTTATCAATCAGGCCCGGCGGCCGCTCTTTGCCATGTCGTTTATTTTGGAACAGGTGCAGCGTGCCGACAGCGGCTCGCAGGAGTTTTTTGAACTCATTTCACTCCCGAGCGTCGAGCAGTACCGCGCTCCTAAAAAAGTACCGCGGTTGAATCAACCAACGATTGAGTTTCGTCGGGTGTCGTTTAAATACGACCGTTCCGTCGAGTAACCCCTAAGGAAAAAGTCGCACTCGTTGGCCACAGCGGCGTCGGTAAGACGACCATTATTAACCTTATTCTTAAGCTCTATAATCCGACGGCCGGCCAGATTTTCTGGAGCAAAAAAAATTATTCTTTGCTAAGCCATACCGACATCCGCGCCAACATTGCGCTCGTTTTTCAGGAAAATGAACTGTTTTCAACCACTGTTCGCGAAAATGTCGCCTACGGCACGAGCGGCGCCAGCGAGTCGGCGATCATCGCCGCTTTAGAAAAGGCCAACGCCTATGATTTTGTCAGGCAGCTGCCGAAAAAGTTGGACGCCCAGATCGGGGAGCGGGGAGTCCGATTGTCAGGCGGGCAAAAACAACGCATCCAGATAGCGCGCGCCATTCTCAAAGACGCGCCCCTCCTTATTTTGGATGAAGCAACGAGCAGCCTCGATTCTCGGTCCGAACGCGAAGTCCAACTCGGCCTGGCGAATCTGATGAAAGACCGTCTGGTTATCATCGTCGCCCACCGTTTTTCCACGATCCAGGACGTTGACAAAATTATTGTCATTGACGGCGGCCTGGTCGTCGACTGCGGCAGCCCCAAAGAGCTGTCCACCCGACCGGGGATTTATCGCGATCTATTAACCTATCAAGTGGAAGGGAATAAGAAATTGCTTGAGCAGTTTGAGCTTTACTAACTTACAGATTTTTTAGCTAAATTAAATTATCTCTTCTTTTCTGGCCCTGACAAAAGCAATCCATTCCTCAACTACCTCAAAAATTAGCTTAAAGGGCGCTTCGATAAGAAAGTCAAGAACAACAATAAAAAAATTAAGGCGGGCGATTTCACTGCTGAAAAATTTGCCCAAAGACAAAATCGGCATAAAGAAAAAATCGGCGAAAGGAGTGAAGAAGCTTTCTTTTTTAGGCAGACGGTACTCTTTAGCAATTTGGGCGACACGGTAGCCAAAAAAGCTGACGACGCTGACAAAAAAGATAAATAAAAGATCACTGATATAGTTGAAATTGAGAAGCGTCAGGACTTCATAAATTATTCCCAGAGTTATCAGGAAAGTTAACGAATAGAAGATGGTAAAACCGAAAACGAGTACCGGCTTTCTCACCCGCGGCGCCTTGACGACATAGGCAACGTCCTTCTCAAACGACTGATCGGCGTCAACGATATCGATGATATTGCTGTTGATCCGCCGGGTATTTTCCTCGCCCGGAATGCGGACAAAAAGGATGATAACCATCATAAGAAGAGGCGGAAACAACGAGTTGACCGCAATCGCAAAATAATTTACTTCATTAAATAAATAGAGTGACAGCGGATATTCAAGGATCAGCGCGAGAAGCATTTTCGTCAGGAAGATATAAATCAGACTCCGGACGGCCAGATTACGTAAGCGGCCGCTGGTCTGCTGATATTTTTCGCGACAGATCGTATCGACTTGCTGCCATAAAGCGTCTTTACTGGTGAGTACCGCTTCCACTGACCCGGGGTTTCGCATCATAATGTTAAACAGCACCAGGAATGACGGCATCTGGCGTTTGACATACTTGGTCAGCCGATCAACAAAAGGATTTTTAATGATGTTTTCGATTTTAAGAAAAGTTGCCGGTATATCGGCCAGAAGTCGTGATGTCTCGTCAGCGGTAATTTCGGATAACGGCTTATAAGACAGGTTAAAAAGATGATAGCGTAAATAAGCGGCGTCGCTTTTGGCAAAGGCCCGTTCGGTCGCCACATATAGAAACGCGTCCTTGTGCTCTTCGGTCGTCTTCTCGATTTTAAATCTCTGACGCAGTACCTGATAGAGGTATGACGTGAACAGCAAATTTGTTTGCGCATCCTCCGGGTCAAGCGCCTCTTCAATCTCACAGGTCAAAAGATCAAATAAAAACTGCGTGTAGTAGGCTTTTTTTTCATTTACTTGACCGGTCGTTATCCGGGTGCGAAGGAGGACATACTGATCGATCATTTTCTGGACGCGCTCGATATCGACAACCCCCAGACTTCCCTCCTCAAAATATCTCGCCCAGAGGAGTTCACGGAGCAAGTTCTCCGCTTCGCCCCGGCCGGCCGGATTTAAGATAAGCCGTCGTTTTAAGATGCGCTCGATTGCCGACCGCCGGATAAGGTGCTCCTCGCGATACTCAACCGCATTCCTGATCCGTTCGTAGACGATAGCAAAAAACGAAACCGTCTGGGAAACCGTCAGACGGGAGTGATCGTCTGGCTTTGTTTTTTTCTTTATCGCGGTAAAATTCGTCAACAGCGCCTGCGTCAGCTTCGACAGCTTTATCTCCTTTGTATTTTTTACTTCGTCAGCCATAAATTTATTCTTTTTCGGTCGCTTTGTAAGCGAGAATCTTCTCTTTTAGTTCCAGTAACTTTTCCTTGACCACGGCTTCATCATCGCCTTCGACATTCAAGCGCATAAGCGGTTCGGTATTGGAAGTCCTGATATTAAATCTCCAGGCGGGAAACTCAATAGTAATCCCGTCAAGAGTGGAAAGCTGTCCGCTTTGATAGTCTTTAACAATCCCGGCCAGGATTTCCTTAACCGACGGTGATTCGGGCAGCTCGAAGTTGTACTCGCCCGACTCAACCGCGCTCGACAGCCCGGCGACAATCTCCGAAATCGGTTTTGCCTCTTTACTGATAACCTCAAGAACAAAGCCGATTGCTCTCAACGAGCTTTCGGTTCCTCCTTGTTTGGCAAAATAATAGTGGCCGGAAGACTCACCGGCAAAGACCGCGCCCTCTCTGTTGAGTTGCTCGGTAATGAGCGCGTGCCCGACCTTACTTATTATTGCCTGTCCGCCTAATTTTTTGATAACATTGACGACATTTTTAGTATAGCGGACGTCAACGAGTATTTTTGCGCCGGGAGTGGTTTTCAGGATTTCCCGGGTAATCAGGGCGGTAATCACAGTCGGCGGAATGATTTTCCCTTTTTCGTCAACAAAAAAAATCCGGTCGCCGTCACCGTCAGGCTCCATGCCTAAATCGGCTTTTTCGGCCGTAACTTTTTTCTGCAGGTCAACGACGTTTTTGGGCTGAAACGGATCGGCCTGATGTGAGGGGAAGGTCCCATCCAGAGCGAAATTCATCCGTATCAATTCGCCCGGTACTTTTTTAAAAAGTGCATCAATATACAAGCTGCCCATGGCGTTGGCCGCGTCGGCGACGACCCGGAGCGGTTTAAAAGCGGTTGCATCAAATTCAGAGAGGACGGTCTCCAGTTCCTGATCCAAAAAATTCACGCGTGGCTGCGTCTCTCCTCCCGCCACCGCCGGCGCAAATTGCCCAAGAAGGGCGCTGTTTTTTACCTCGTCCATGCCGGCATTTTGGGAGACTTTCACGAGTTTGTCGCCGTTTCGGTAGACGAATTTTATGCCGTTGTAGTCCTTTGGATTATGAGAAGCGCTTATTTGTATGCCTGCGTCGTATTTTCCCGCCAGCACGCTGAAATAAAAAGTCGGCGTTGACACCAAACCGGCGTCGATCACTTTGGCGCCCATATCCATAAGCGTCTGGCCGGCGACTGCCGCCAAGGCAGGCGAAGAAATCCTCATATCGCGGCCGAGGACTACTGTCAGATTTTGTTTTTTGAGTTGCCGGCGGTAAAAAGTATAAATCGCGCGAATAATAGTCGCTATATTTTCTTCGTTGATGTCGAGCGGATAGATTCCCCGAATGTCGTACGCTTTGAAAATTTTCGGATTCAATTGAGCACTCATCTTTATTGAGAAACTTTTAATTATTAAAAAGACCTACACTATGTTAGAAAATGACAGGCGAGAATGTCAAGGGAATCGGGTATAGTATACGCCACGCTGCCACTTTTTGCCCCGATCTCGATCCGCAACAACGCCTCATAAAACAAAAGCAGATTGTCTTCCTTCCAGTCGCGCGCTTGAGCTTTGAGCTTGACAGCTTGCCAGGAAGGCATTGAGGAAGAAGTCAAGTTATACTTGGCCAGAATCAGTTGGCGAACGTGTCTGAAAAGCATAACCAGAAAAAAAATGGCCGACTCGGTATCGGTTAAGTCATGGAGAAGACCGACGAACTCGCTTATTTTCCCCGGCCGGCAGGCGTCAAGAAATTTGAAGACTGTTTTGGATGGCCGAAACTCCTTAATATCGGCGCACTTTGCGTACTTAAGATCGCGCCCGGTCACGCCTTCCCAAACGACAACGCTAACCGACGGATCGGCGTGCAGTTTTTTTAAGTCGGCCAAAAGTGTTTTGCTGTCGCGGCGTACTTTGGGATTGATGTTTTCGGCAAAAAACATCTGCTTTTCCCCGAAAAGCGACCGGCTTTCCCCCAAACCGCGCAGAACCTCGGGCAGTTCGGGTAGACTAAGGTCTTTCCGGAAATAGCCCTTGCTTTCGCTGTCCCCCTTAAGTTTAGAAAAATACTGTCGCGAGGCGACCGTATCGCCGCCGCAAACAACAAGAATCATGTTTAATTGTACCACGCGATATGATATAATGAGCCATGACTCCGCTGCCAAAACGCAAACACTCCACTCAACGCAAGGGTAAACGCCTGGCACAGCGACGGAAAGCGCTGCCGACTTTAGTCAACTGTTCCGCCTGCGGCAAGAAAAAAATCCCCCACCGCCTGTGTAAACATTGTCAAAAATAAATCATGGATCCGCGTCATCTTCAACGCATCAAAACAATCCAAAACCTTTTTGCTTTGAGCTTTAAGTCTCTAAAAAATAACGTCCCGTTTCCCGGCGATCCAAAAACAAAGAAAATCCTCGAGTTAAGGAAAGAAATTGACGAGAAAATTTATCGCTTTGCCAAAAAATACCCGTTGGAAAAAATCGCCAAAACCGAACTGGCAATTCTACGCCTTAGCGTATACGAACTGGCCATCGAACGGAAACTGCCCGAAAAAGTAGTCATCGATGAAGCGATTGAACTCGCCAAAGACCTGTCGGGCGATAAATCGTATGCCTTTATCAACGCGATACTCGGTAAAATTTTGGACGATGAGAAAAAAAAGCATGAATCCATTTAATCATTTCGAACGAAAAATTCAGCTGGAATTTAAAAATAAAAAGCTGCTCGAGAATGTCTTTGTCCATCGCTCCTACCTCAACGAAAATAAACGGTTTCCGCTCCCGGCAAACGAAAAACTGGAATTTTTAGGCGACAGCGTTCTTTCGCTCATTACCTCGATGTATCTCTACCGTTTTTACCCGCAGCTTCAGGAAGGTGAGTATACCGAGATAAAATCGGCGATTGTCCGTACCGAAAGCCTGGCCGAGGCCGCCAAGAGGGTCGGGATCGGCGACTATCTTTTGCTCTCGAAAGGCCAGGATCGGGAAAAAGGCAGAAGTAACAAAAACATATTAGCCGACACCTTTGAAGCCTTAATTGCCGCCATATTTATCGATCGCGGTTTTAACGCCGCTTACTCTTTTGTCCTCAAAAACCTTTTTGACGGCCGCCTGGAGCAGATCGTTGACCACAAACTTTATCTCTCGCCAAAAAGCCGTCTGCAGGAGTATAGCCAGTCACGCTTTAAGGTGACCCCGACTTATGAAGTCGTTGAAGAAAGGGGGCCGGAACACCTTCGCACCTATAAAATTGTCGTGAAAATAGGCGCGAAAAGGTACGCGACCGGCCTGGGAAACTCAAAAAAAGAAGCCGAAGAAAGCGCGGCTAAAACCGTCCTAGCAAAACTAAAAATTGTTTGATATAATTGACCTTCTATGGCTGTCGCATTACGACTGATGAGAACCGGCAAAAAAAGTTTTCCGAACTACCGCATAATTGCGGTTGACAAGCGTAAAAAAAGAAACGGCGCCTACCTTGAAAAAATCGGGTTTTATAATCCGCTTACCGACCCGGCCACCCTCGATATCGACAAGATCAAATTGGAGGCCTGGTTGAGGAAAGGCGCGGTGGTATCGGACGGTTTGGCAAAACTGCTTAAACTTTCCCGCCAAAAAAGCTAAAACGGGTTTTGTTTTGTTTCGTACGTAACGCTTGACTCGGCCGGCGAACTCTTGATCTCAAAACTAATTTTGCCGGAAATCGTCTTAATGAAGTCCTTGTCGGCCTTGGTAAAGACCGGTTTGGTCGAGGCAACGATCGCCTTACCGCTGTAGAAGGTTACGTCAATACTGGTTATATCAGCGCCGATACCCCTAAAATCTATTTTATCAATCGTCGTTAATCTTCCGCCCCCGAAATTGTAATTTTTTAAGAAAGCTAAGAACGATTCCCGGTCTCCGCTGCCGCTGATTTGGATCGCCAACCTATCCTTTACCTCGCCGAGCCTGATTTGATAAGAAGTGATGACAAAATGGCTGTCCTGCGACAGACGCTCAAGAGCCTCAATGATAGAAAAAAAATCTTCGCTATCGGGAACCAGGCGGGCGAGAATTTGGTTCATTGTGTCAAGATTATAACCTTCGTTGGTAACGGTGTCCTTGACGTTGACATAGGCCATTTTTTCTTTCAAATCGACCACATCCTTACTCAACTCGGCCAGTTTTGTATTTCTGTCGCCCAACTTTTGCAGGAAAATAAAGCTGATGAAGATAATGGCCGCGACCGCGCCTATTAGTGTAGCGACATACGCGACATTCTCCTTCAACAGTCGCAGAATATAATAGTAGTACATAGCCTTTTTCATTTTAGTTGTGTAAACTCGCCTTTGAAATTCATCGTATAACCGCCGGCGTTTTGGCCGTTGATATTGAGACTTACTAAATTTAAGTTGGCAAAATTTTGCAGCAATTTATCGTCTTCAATTACCCTAAAAAAGGCGATAAAAGACTCGTAGTCGTTAAACTTTAAGCTAAACTTTGTTTTTCTGTACTTATCGATAGTTAAGGTCTGCAGCGAGGCCGCCGAACTCGAAATATCAAGACTCTTGACGAGGAGATTGTAGTAAGGATAAAAATTTACGTCGTTTTTCAAAATTTCAGAAATCTGCTTTTCTTTAGTGTTAAAAAAAACAAATTTGGCCTCGACGTCTTTTTTCGTCAATAGATACTCCAACGCCTCTTTCTTTTGTTCATTAAGCGCGCGGATGGAATCATTCTGATTTCTTAAAGCCATGAGAAAGGCAACATTCATAATAAGCAGTACGACAGCCAAAAGAAGAATGGCTACCCTGATATTTCGGAAAATCCGTTCGATATAAACATATTTTTTTTGCTTGATGATGAGATTGATGCGGTGTTTCATCGCAGTGATGCGCCGATGGGCGTAATAAAGCGGGGCATAACGGCGGCGTAGGCGGCGACAAGCGGGCTATTTTTTAATTCCGGCAGAAGATTATAATAGCCGGCCGGCAGCGAGAAGTGCGCACCCAGGCGCTGATCAAGATACTTCAGATCGATGGCTTTATTGAATAAAAATAACTGATTCACGGTCACTTTATATTTTTCTTTTAATGAAAGCAGGTATTTTTCCAGCTCCTTCATAAACTCGTTGGTCGCCGGCAAGATAATCTGTTCAAAATTGTATGAGGCGTCTTTGCTTAACCCAACGGTCCGTAAGGCGTCAACCGACTTTTTAAAATCGAAGTTGGTATTGGCCTGAACCTCTTTTAAAAACAGGCTCTGACCGACCTTAAAAGTATGGGTATCGACGACCAGCTTGAGGCGGTGGTGATAAAAATAAAAAGAGGAAAAACTGAAACCGAGGTTGATAAAGACCGTCCCGCCTTCCTGGTTGCCTGGCTTATAAAATGAGGCAATCAGCCGCGAGCAGGCGCTTAACTCATTTTCGATCGAGTCGGGGACAAGTCCCGACATCTCAACCAAACTCTCCACTTTGGCCACCAACGCCTGGGGGCAGGCAACAATCAGGACGAGGATTTTTTTTGTCACCGGGTCTTCCTGAATAATCTCAAGATCAAGCGCCGTTTCCTCAAGCGGCATCGGGATAAACTGGTCGGCCTGGTATTTGATGGCCGACAACAGCTCTTTTTCCTTAAGCTTCGGCATTTCGACTATTTGGGAAAAGCTGTAGGCGTCGGGGATGACGACGTTGACATTTTTTATTTTTGTCTTCAGGCTGTCGTATACTTTTTCAATTATCTTTGTCTCGTCCTGAACGGCCTTTTCACCGGAAACATCGTATATGGGCAACCCGCTATCGTCAAATCCGAGCCCCAGAATTTCGATCTGTTTTCCCTCCTGTTTCGCTTCCACAACCTGTATCTCGTTTTCGCCAAGATAAATAGTTACCGCGGTATCGGACATAGATTTAGTATGGAAAATTCCCGGCGGTAAGTCAAGCACAGTTCGTCAGTAACTCGTCATCTTGATGCTGGTTTGGTAGTGAAGAGAGGCGACGTCCTGGGGGCGATAGCCGACGCAGGGACTGGCCGAGTTACCGGTGTTGTAACAGATATCAAATGAGACCGTCACAATGGGCGGCGAGTAGGTGGCGGTCCGCGTACACTTCAGGGTAAAATTGGTGACATACATTTTGTCGGAAACCAGGTTTACCGGGGTCGCGGCAAAAACCGCCGAGGCCGAACTGATGGAATTAGTCGTCTGGGAAAAATTAAAACCGCTACCGGCCGGCCACTTTTCCTTAAAACAAAAAGCGCCGCCGCTATCAGAATAGGAAGTACCGGCGACACTGCACTGGGGGCCGGTAAAATTATTGGCGGTACACTGGGCGGTCGTGGCGGAGTAGATCGCTAGGGCCGAACCTTTAATCACACTGGACATTACTCCCAAGGCAAAATCTCCTTCCCGTTTGACTTGAGATAGCCGGATGACCTTTACCTGTTCCGACACAACCGCGAAAAATATCGAAAACAAAGCCGGCAAGGCCACCAACAATACGCCAACCACAACGATCATCTCAATAAAAGTAAAAGCGTGTTTTCCGTTTCTTTGCTTATTCATACTGGGTGAATTGGGTCGTAATCGGTATCTGGTAATTATAAGTCGAGTTTAGCTCGCTCCAGCTGACGACGATGGCGATATTTACAAACTGCCCGGCCGGGGTCAGCGTCACTTCACGGTGAAAAATGGCCGGCGTCAGGCCGTTTACCGTACAGAAGCCGGCGGTAAGTCCGGCGATTGAACCCGGCAGCGGATCGGCATTAGCGCAGTACGTGCCGCTTGTGACCGACGAGAAAGAGTACCAGTCGGCTTCTTTTTGGCCGCGCAGCCAATCGGCCAGCTCTTCGGCATAACGCGTCGCCATAATCCGGTGTTCGCTCACCTGCAGGTTGCGAAGCGCGGCCGTCGTGACCGCGGCGGCAACGACAAAAAAAACGCTCAATACCGAAATAAAGATCAGCACTTCAATCAAAGAGAATCCGGACGATTTTGGCCCTTTTTTTATGGACATACATCGCTCGGTTGGATGCTCCCAAGAGGCGTAATCGAAATCTGGCGGCAGTCCGCCAAGGGGAGCGTCGAATTGGTGAGTTTAATAACAACGGTGCCGCTTAGAGTCGTGTCGCCAAAAACCGGCTTGAAAATAATGTTCTGCGGCAGTGCCGGTACCGCCGTTGCCGTAACATGCGAAGGATAATTATAAGTCGTGACCGGCGAAACACATAGGGGTAAAACCCCACTCGTATCACAGCAGAAATAAAGGGTGTAACTCGCAGCATCAACAACTACTTGATAACCGGTAAAACTTTTGCTGCACGACTGCCCGGCCATATCGCCACTGACGGCCTTTTTTTTCGCCAGCTCCAGCGTATCAAGAAGACGCTTCTGCCCTTCCTCAATTTTTTTTCTTTCGGTAAACGGATTGTAATAACCTAAAGACATGGTGACGATTAGGCTGATAATACCAACAACAATAATCAGTTCGATAAGGGTAAATGCCGCGCTAAGTAAAAAACGGGCCTTATTGACTGCCATAGGGTGAGGCGGCGTAAGTCGCGCCAACTGCCCCGCTTTCCAAGGGCACCCACAAAGAGTAAGTCTGATACGGCGCTGACACCGAATAGGTATATTTATTCGTGCCGCCGCTTAAACATTTTGGATCGTTGGGAATCGGACTTAAATAAGTGTTACTGGTGTCGGCGAGAGCTCCGCTTGGCGGACAGTTAAACGTCAGGCTCGACGGATAGCTGCCGCCGTTGTTGCTGCGATAAAGCTCCAACCCTCCGCGGATATTTTCAATGTCGGCCTTCCGCCGGGCGTCGCGGCTGCTTTTTGACAGATAGGAAAATTGGGCCAGGCCGGCGCCGGCCAGAAGTGCGATGATCGTAATGACGACCAGGATCTCAATCATGGTAAAGGCAAACTTATCGGTCTTGGTAAAACCATATGTCATACGAGTTTAGTTTACTGCTGTTGGGCCACCGACGTCCCCAGCCCGGTTGTTTCTAAAGTGGCGCTAATTGAGTAGGCGGTCGGACTGCCGGCGCCGCCGCCGCT
>JACQCK010000040.1 GCA_016201695.1 Candidatus Roizmanbacteria bacterium | reverse complement strand
GTAGAATCATTTTTACAAAGATATCACTATCACAGACCCCATATGAGCCTTAACATGAAACCACCGTTATCAATTTCTCAAGGCTGAAACTGTCGGATTTCTACGGAGAATTTTGCGTGACCTTGACAAATGTTTCATCAATCCATATAATGTTGTTACTAAATTCTCCTGCGACACCGAAAGGTCTTCGCAGGATTTTTTTTAGTATAATAACTTCCAATGAGACAAAAACGTTGTTTTGTTCTTATTGATGGAAGTAACTTTTACTTCAAACTAAAATATTTGAAACTGCATTATCTTCTTGACTTTGACTTTTCTCATTTCAGCAAAATGCTAATTGGTGAATATAGACTCACTAAGTGTATTTACTATATAGGTAAAGTACGAACTGATGGAACAGAAAAAACCCAGGTATTATTTAATAATCAACGTAAGCTATTTGCTCATCTTAAATTACATCGGGTACAGTATTCGCTTGGTTATCTTCTTAAATCAGATAATAAGTTCCATGAAAAAGGTGTGGATGTAAACATGGCCGTCGATATGTTGGTCGCTACATACGAGAATTTATGTGATCATTTTATCCTTGTCTCATCAGACACCGATTTACTTCCAGCAATAAAAAAGGCAAAGGAGAAACAAAAAACTGTAGAATATATCGGATTCTCTCACTCGCCTTCTCTTGCTATGATTGCCAATTGTTCAGAATCTCGATTATTAAAGCGAGAGGATCTTGTTCCTTTTGCTAAAATGAAATAATTTGGGTTCGAAGTTCCCTCACCCAGTTACTAAAAATTCTTTTGCATGTTATAATAAGTAAATTTCAAATAGTAGCCGCTTACTTGAAATTACTTTAAACCCATAGTATAATAGGACATGCCAAAATTTGAGGCTATTCGCGCAATAATTCATCCAAGCCAATTTTCAATGCCTGAAGGACTAAATATTCCTTCTTGGCAGTTGAGACAAATTGGTATTGCCTGTTTAGCATATGCATTACCAACAGATAAAATTATAGAATTATTGACCGATTTATTAATTAAATCTAATTCTCTGTTACTTACTCGTTTTGCTTTTCAATTGACACAATTTGGCTATTTTACCTCAGTTGCCAGGAGACAGCCAAATCATACTCCTTTAGAGCTAATTAACGGTATAAGATCAGATGCACGACAAGAAAATCTTTTTGCAAAAGCCATAATAGGGGGAATAACAGTAGCAAATCCTTAATTTAAATCTTTACAGACAGAGATATTACATTAGTGCTAAGTTCCCTCACCCAGTCACCCAAAAGATTTAAATCCTCACAATAAGCTGTAAGATCATATCAACGTCGGGTATAATTTCTATATGTTAAAACCAAATTGTCGAATTTTTATCATCCGCCATGGACTGACTGACGAAAACATTATCCCTTATTCTCATTTACACACTGCTAAACTTACTGAAGAAGGTAAGCGACAGACTGAAAAAACGGCCAATATACTAAGAAACATCAAATTTGACGTAATACTTTCTGCAAATACTAATTATGCCAAAGATACAAGTACAATTGTTGCCAATATATTTAATGCATCTGTTCAATATTGTACTGATCTAAATGAACGTAATATCGGCAACATATCAAATACTCAAGCAAAAGACTTAAACAAAAACTATTTAACCTTAAAAGGTAAAGACGCATGGGACTATAAACTGAACGATAATATTGAAAGTTTCGCCGAGGCATACAGAAGGATAATTAAGTTTATTAAATTTACTTCAAAAAAAAATAGCGGCCAGACGGTGTGTATGGTCTCACACGGCTTACTAATGAGAATATTACTAGGCGGTTTAGGATATATCCCTTATCAAAAAATATTTTTTACTACCCTTATAAACGCTGGATATATCGAGTTAGAATGTGCTCGAAACAAAGTGGAGATAAAGAGTGTTTTTGGGTTAAAAGACAGAACTAGATTCTACTAATTGGGGTGATTTTTTTCTTTCGCTTAAAAAACCGAGAACGTGCGTTCGTCCGTATCCTACAATTGCTTTAGCCGACGGCCCGCCACTTCGGAGGTGGCGGAAAGACCAAATTAACGTCTTAATTCCGACTGTTGTGTCGGCCTAATTTAACTACCACTTCGGAAGTGGCGAATTTATTATACTCGCTCTGTACATATCTTTGTCAAGTGCATTTTTTATTGTTCTGACAGCCCAAACAGAAATATAAAAATATATAATATATAAGGACTTATAATGGCCCCATGAAAGCCTTTGAGCTATTTATAAAAGCGGAAAAACTGTTAGCATCAGACTGGCAACGATTTATAGAAAATATTGCCGAGTATGATAAAAAACTAGCATTGGAAATAGTTTTTGACGTCAACATTATAGAGTTCTTCCTCTATGCTCAAAAGAATCTCTCCCTTCTAACAACCAAACTTGGAGACTTTCTTCTAATGCCGAGCGATCGACAACTAATAAATGGCGATTCTTCTTACAAAAAACGACCGTTTAGATTACCCTTTCAAAAAAATATAAACGAGTTCAGAGCGATGGAAGAAATTGAAAGAAACCGGCAAATACAGAAAGTAGTAATTCAATTCTACGAGATACTATTTATTCGGATTTATAGAGTCAGTCTCTTTTTTGGAAATAAAAGAGGAGATCAATACTTTTCCAGATATTTTACGTTGACTAACCCGTTGCCTAATTTTGAGTTCGATTTTAGAAAAGACACCAAACTGAAAAAAAAGCTTCCTCCACTCTTTCTGCGCATAGATGAAGCGGCAAAGCTTTTTACCCCTATCAAACAGGAAGCTTTTTTGGAAGTATTTGGTTTTCCGCAGTTTTCTTCTTCTGTATATTTTCCCCTTAAAAATTTCGAGTTGAGTAAGCACACTCTTACTGTTGGTCAGACAGGAGTCGGAAAATCGAAATTTATTGAACTATTGGTGAAGGAAATTGTCCGCTTCCGACTAACTAACGAATATCGGATAATCATCATTGATCCTCATGCCGCTTTATATCCGCAGTTTCTCAATGTGTCAAACAAAATTAACCTTGACTTTATACGCACCCAATGCGACCTTTTTCCGGCTGTTTCCGAACCAAAGATTGCAACCGAACTCACCATTCTTCTTTTTAAGACGCTTCTAAAGGATCAGTTCCATGCCAAAATGGAAAGAGTCCTAAAATATGTTGTCTATATTCTATTTCTTAAAAACCGTATGACTCTTTATAGCTTGAGAAAGTTTTTAACCGAACTTGAGTTTAGACAGGAAATATTAAGAGACTCGGCCGAAGAGTACGACTACCTGACTCATTTTTTTGAGACAGACTTCGTTGAAATGCAAACGCAATTTTATGAAGTGGCTATTATGCCAATACTCGTTTTAATAGATGAGCTAAGCTTTATCCCCGCCTTTTCAAAAACCTCATCAAATAAGCTTGAGTCAATTCTGTCTAATAATTTTTTGACCTGTTTTTCCTTAAACAGAATCTATTTGGGAGAAAAAGCAACCAGACTTATCGCCGGATTGATTATTCAGCAAATTTTTCTCATCGCTCAAAGAAGATCGATTAATAAAAAACTTATTCTCATTATCGATGAAGTTTCTATCGTTGAAAATGAAAGTTTAATCAGTATTCTTTCTGAAGCCCGTAAATTTAATCTTTCCCTTTTCTTATCTCAACAATACCTTACCCAAATTTCGCCGGATCTATTACGGGGAATCCTATCAAATATTTATAACTACTTCATTTTTAAAGTTTCAGACGAAGACGCTAGAGTTTTAACTAAAAATTTGCAAATGAAGTTCCCTGATGAAATTTTGGCAGCAGAAAAAGACAAAGGCTTATCGGAGAGCGACTTAAAGAGAGATTTATTGGTTAATCTAAATCCAAGAGAATGCTTGGTCAGAGTTTTTTCTAAATTAAAATTTTACCCCTGTTTTAAAGGTAGGATCATGGACGTATGAATAGCCAAAAAGCTAAAGAAATAGCCGATTATATTTTTATGGATATATTTAGTAAGAAAAGTATCCATTCGCTAACGGAATTAAAAAGAATGTTTGCCTTCGATATTCCAATGGCTAATAGAGTTATCTGCGCTTTATCTCACGAAAATACCTGGTCTTTTTCACAAGAATCGGAGATGATTGCTTCGCAGAAAGCCATCGCCGACAAATTTAAAAGGGACGAATGGATGAAAAAACAACAACCGTTGAATTCTATTAAGGATGTTCTTAGAGCGTGGAAGCAAATCAATTATATTACTGGTGAGAAATATATTAACTCGAGGGAAGTGTCAGAGTCCGATGGCATATATAGTAGCGTTTTTGTGTATCATAGCGTCTCTGTCTTTGATTCAAAGAATATAATTTTTTCTTACAAGGTTTTTGACAACAATTATATGCTTGCCTCTCGTGATAACTCATCTTGTACATTGGGAATCCGGGTAAAAGAAAGCATTTACTGTTCTTCTTGCTTTGAAGTCTCATGGTCGAATAAGGTATCCAGGTCGATGTTTATTCATGACGGCTTTGATTTGTACGAATGCCTTTTTTGTTCCCATCTCCGATCAAAGAAATACTGTATTGCCAATATGCAGTTTGGAAAGGACGAATACTTTAGGGTTAAAAAAATGGTTATTGATTGGATTTTAGAAAAATAGTTCCACGGACTATATTGTCAATTCAGCGACCAAAGGTAAGTGGTCGGAAACGTCGATATCTGGACAAGAATGCTTAGCGACTTTAAAATTTCGGCTGACAAAGATCATATCTACTACAGCAGTTGCGTAGCCGGGATCGGTTTTTTGCCGCATATTAAACGTAGACTTTAATTCATTTTTAAACACATTGACTAAATAATTTTCGATATCGGTAATTGTTTTTGTTTTTGGCTTAACATTGAAATCGCCGGCTAAAATAATATTTTCCTTATCTTTTATTTCGTCTATAATTACTTTACTCATGTGTCGTCTTCTCCGGTTGTCCCCACCGTCAAGTCCGTAAATACCCTGGGTATTATAGACATTTATAGTATGCTTTTCTATTTGGATACTGGCTCGTTGAAGATTTCTAGGAAAAAAATTCCACTCTCCAAGATAGGGCCATGCCCATTATAAACCTCTTGAAGAGTGATGATATCGGCGTTTTCTGCTTTCAAAAATTTCAGTGCCGAGCGAAAAAGCATTCCACCAAGCCAGATATTGAGATTGAGAAATTTCAGTTTCACTATATAATTATAATTCATTTTGCTACCATAAAGATATGCCACCCGGTCCAACTAAACTTAAAAAATGGCGACTGTTGAAAGGGGAGGATATTTCGCCAAGCAAATGGTTTTCTCTTGAGAAACGCGCCTATCAACTCCCCAACGGTAAGATAATTGATGATTTTCTCGTCACTACTATTCAAGATGTGGGGATGGTTGTGGCCGTCACAACGGACAAATTAGTAGTTATGGTACGACAGTTTAAACCAGGATTCGGTGATATGACGATTGAATTTCCCACCGGCAGGCTTGAATCAAGTTCAGACGATCCCAAAGAAAAAGCCATCCGCGAACTTGAGGAAGAAACCGGGATCAAAACCGATAGTCTTGAATATTTTGCAACTCTGGCTGGCTTTGTCACCAAAGGAACTGAAAAAGTTTACTGTTATTTTGCCAAAGAGGTGAGTTTTAACTCGGTTCAACATCTCGACGAAACTGAAGAAATCGAAGTCCTTACGCTCTCTCCACAAGAAATCGAGGAGTTGATTATTACAAATCAGATATCGACAGCCGTAACAATCGCCGCCTGGACAGTCGCCAAAAGAAAATATTCTGAGTTCTTTGCCGCCACCTCCGAAGTGGCGGAAAGACCAAATTAACGTCTTAATTCCGACTGTTGTATCGACCTAATTCAACTGCCACTTCCGAAGTGGCGGAAATAGGCGGGGTCAGGGTGACGGCTGGGCGGATGTTGGCGGAAGAGACTTAACCACATTGACGGTCGCGACCACTTTGGCGGCGCCGTAATAAATACAGTTAGGCGGATTGGTATTTAAGTTACAGGTCTGGGCGTCAACATAAAATGAGGCGGAAAATACGCCCGGCACTTTTGGATTCGCCACCTTGAAAACCGTGGTCGGACCGTAACCAGGCTGATAGACTGTACCGGTTTTGCTTTGACGGGTAGTCCATTTGCTGTCAAAACCGACAAATGACAGAATATTTTTATAGGAACTCTGGTACATGGTAGTGTTGTAAAGAGCTTTGCCGGTTCGGTTTGCGGCAATAATACTCCCCTGATAGCTACAGCTGGCGTCATTCACAACGCAGGTTAAACTCACTTTTACCGTTGGCAGAATGCTAAAGGCTCCGCCTGGGGTTGGGATCGGCGTTGGAGCACTTGCTATGCTCCAAACACTTCTGCCGGCGGCCCGGGTGGCTAAACCGGTCGCCTGATTTTGGCCAAACTGGGCCGAGAGAAGGACGATGACAAAAACGCTAAGGATTGCGCAGAAAAGCACCAACGCGTAAGTCACAATTTTGTGATTATTATGGTGATAAACGAGTTCTTCTAGGGTTTTCGCCGACTTTATCTTTATCATTGTATTGATGGTAAGTAATCTGCTTTGATTTGTCAAGCGACTATTGCAAAAAAAACGCACCGAGCCCTTCAAAATGCTTGAAGAACCCGGTGGCGTATGGTTAAGAACATTAACTAGCGGAAAAGGTGAATCGGCCTGCCTGAAAATAAGCTGACAAAACTCCAGAACAGGCTGACATCCCGACTATACATATATTCTAAATAACTTATAATATATGGCCATAAATACATATTACGCATATATTTAGTTATTTGTCAAGAGGTATTTTATCCTATAGAGTTTTTTATGGGTTATATATCACCGCTACCCCCTAAGACACGCTCGTGAAGAAGCCTGTCCATAAGTTCCGGATTATACAACCGATCGAAAGAAAAGTTACTCATGAATCTACCGAATGTGGATTCTGGGTTATATTTACCTGTTTTGATCTCATGAATTTTTTTCGCAAGCAAGTCTGCGGCTCCGGGGCCGGCCATATACCCGCGGCCCCTAAGCCAGCCGACGATCGCGATAAGCGCGCCGTCGTTAACTTTCAGCACATCCATATATGGAAGATCGGCATCAACAATCGTCGCTATCACCTCTCCGCTTTGACCGTCATTTTGTCCTTTATCCATGAGGTAAACCGCAAACGGGTATCGGAATAAATACAACGGTATCGGCTTCTTGCCTGGTACTACGTGGGAAATATCGATCAGTCTTTCCGGGTCAACCCCGGCTTCGGTCAACTGTTTTTTATTTGCCGTCATCCTCTTTAGGTCAAAGCCGGATACTCGCTTTAGGTACCGAACAAGAAGCGGTCGATATTTTATAAAGTTTTTTTTAGTAACCTCGATTCCAGACGTTACGTGATAAAAACCCGACTGAAGACGCATGCTGTTTTTAACCGTATCTTTCCATTCATCCCATTCTGAAGCTTCGCGCTCTTTAAGAAAATCAATCGTTAACAGTAGGGCATCAAGGGGAGGAATAATTCCGTGAGAATAGGATAGTATCTCGTCGCGTCGCTTGTCATTTTTTTCTTCAGTTGCGCTCAAATGAGGCGGCCATTTAGTAAGATCTCCTTCTTCCCTGCCTTCCCTTCCCAACATCAGCCTTCGCCATCTCCCTTCTTCGATAAACTGCTCTTCGGTTAGGCCGCTCTGTTTGAACAGGGTTTTTAGAGTTGGTCCACTTCTTGTTATGTAGGCTCCATTCTTGTTTTGTATCAGCGGGCCGTTTTTAGCATAGCTTATAAGTTGTTGTCTCAAATTTTTTTCTATGCTCGCTGTCACTGCTTCATAATTTTCATCGCTAACCGGAATTTGTTCATCAACAAGCCCCAATGCGGCAACATTATTATGAAATTGCGGATCAAAATAGCGTAGCGCCGTTACTTCGGCGATAGTTCTTATCAGTTTGTCGGAAAAATCAACATTCACAATGCTATGCAGCTCGGTCTTACCGGGCGGCAGGCGTATTTCCGGCGGGAGGCCGAGATCGTGTATCCATGGACCCAACGCCAAAACAAGATCGGTTGTGTCTAACATTACAGTTTGATTATTTTGCCGAGTTGCGACCTTCAGGTGTCCTGGTCGGCCCGGAAAAATATAGGTAATCTCGGCGTTTTTTTGTCCTTCCGGGGATTCTAAGCGTTCCTGGGCCTGATATAATTTGCCGCCGGCAGAAGAGTAGAACCCCGCTTCCCACTCCGGGTGAAGATACGGATAGTCTCCCTTACGCCAGTCGTTTATATCTGTCCCTTCTAGGACTATATTCGCCGCTCCTTCCGCCAATTGACACAGATAATTTTTCTCGTCAGCCGTTAACAAATTGAACTCTGGCTTGTTCAACGCGGCCAGACTTCTTCTGGCTTTATCAATATTCCTCCCTGTCTTCTCAATCAAGTAGCCGGTCGCCTCCTCCTTAACGAAGGGAAGAGAATGAAAAATCATGCCCAAACCCACCAACACTCTCCAGACGCCCGGATCGTCAAGATGTAAAAATAGCCTCCAAAACTCGTTGCTCCACTTTGCGTTACCACCGATCTCACGAGAGACGAAATCAACTTGAGCATATTGACCCGTAAGAAAGCGCGCAAGCGACACACCGACCGGTCCTCCCCCACCTACCAATACATGTCCGCTTCGCCTGTCAACATGAGGAGTCATAAAAAGGAAGTATAGTTCAGAGGGCCTGATATGTCAATCTAAAGGTCACTCCTAAAAGACCAGGCGGTGAACAGAATCATAACGAATACAAACAAAATTAGTCTGATTTTATTTGTCGGATCAAAGTAGCCAAGATAGAAATACGGCAGGTATCTGACCAGAGTCGCCGCTGACAAGGCATAGACCAAATACCTAATCTTTTTTGAGGCGTATAAAAAGGCCGCGGCGATAACCGGTAGGACAAAATACCAGGCGGCGATTGAGAGGACAACCGATTCGACGACTGCACCAATAAGAGCAATCCAGAAAAACAGCCGGACAGACCGGACAATCAGAATCAGACTCACCGGCAGACTGACCGCTTTAGACAGAAACGACATCATAATTAATACGCCCGCTTTCAGGTTGCGCCTTTTTAAAACAAACCAAACGGCGGCCACGGCCAAAAAAGTCATCAGGCTGTCAACGTGCGGATTTATCAAACTCTCAACGATAATAAGCGGATTACCGACTATAAAAATCAGCGTTCGGCAAACATCAACTCTTAAGTGCCGGGCAATTTTAACGACAACGATTAACGTTCCCAAAAAACACGCAACTAACAGCGCTTTGACTCCCCACAACGATACGGCCAGGCTGTTTTGCGTAAAAAAATAAACGACGCCTGCCAATGCCAGCCACACCGGCCCGTAGCGCGACGGGGCATTAGGCCAATGAATATAGTTTAATAAGGGATCGCCGCGAAAGTGCGCGGGCAAAACGGTGTAGGGATTGGCGTGATAAACCAGCAGTATTTTTTCGTACATAAGATAGTTATAGATGTCGTGTGAGAACGACGCCGGAAAAGCAAAAAAAGTCAGCGCCACTGTGCCGATAATAAAAACGGCCAGCACCCTTTTGGAGATTCTTTTCCACTGTTTCATGAGTAAAAAATAGGCAACAAACATCCCGATGAATAAAAAAGTGTAGATCAGTCCGGTATAGAGCCGTTTTTCCGAAGCAAATCGCACCAGCGAATTTTGAAGAAGCCGGTCGTCCTTATTTGAAAACAAATGGAGGCCGGCGTCGACCTGGGAAAAGGAAAAAAAAGACAGGAAAAGAAGCGTAAAAAAATAGAAAACGACTGTCGCCGCGAACTTGATCCTGGATCCGGAAACAGATTCGGGACGACAAAACAGCTTCATCTTGGCCATCTTATGTTATATAATAATTTTCTGACTGCCCGGATAGTTTAGTGGTAAAACAAACCCTTGGTAAGGGTTAGAGTGTGGGTCCGATTCCCACTCCGGGCTCCAGCCCCGCTATCCAGTAGCCAACGACGGCGGCCGAAACAATTACATTCAGCGACTTATTCACTCCCCACATCGGAATCTCGGCAATCTGTTGACACATAACGAGCGTTTCGGCGCTTATGCCCGACGTCTCGTTGCCAAAAACTAGGGCTAACGGAAGAGTAAAGTCGGCCTTCGTGTAGTCGACGGCTTTTTTTGATTGCTCAACTGCGATTATTCTAATCCCGTCCTTGATCAGACCAACGCTCTTTTCATGAGATTTCCGCTTTGGCGGGAATGACATTTCTTTATGGCGGTTTTTTACATCCTCGATCGCCTCTTTCGCTGATTTACGATACTCCCACGGCACCACTTTATACGTTCCGATCGAGGCTTTTTTGATCCGCGGATGCGGCGGGATCTCAATTTCGCCGCAAAGATATATTCTTTCAATCGCCAAAGCGTCCGCCAACCGGAATAATCCGCCGACATTATAGGTGTCGTAAATATTTTCAAGGATAAAAAAAATCGGCCGGCGCCTGGTCGGCGGCAGTTTCGCCTGAATTTCTTCCTCGCTGACTTCACGAAGCTCCCGGGCGTTTAGTTTCATGACGTATTATACAAATTTATCCTCTGCTTCATCGTGTCCATACCAATTGGAATCATAAATATGACCTATAGTTGATAATTGAATAGTACTATAGTATAATGCAGACGTGAAATTCTTAGCTTTATTGGCCGCAGTTCCCGCAACAGTCGTCCTGTTTTTTGCTTCTCAAAAAACGGTTTCCGCCCAGTACGGTCAACCGCCGCCTTCGTTATCGATCGTCGTTGAAAAGGCTGTCGGGATGCCTAGTTCCGATAAAGGAGAGGCGGCCGCGGCCACTTATGTCGATAATCTCTCACCGTCTGACCCGCGGTTTCGTCCCGATCAAACGGTTTATTTCCGGATAAAAGTCAAAAATACTTCAACTACCTTTCTGAATAACATCGTCGTCCAGGACTTTGTCCCGTTTTTTATAAGGCCGATTGACGGACCGGGCTCATTTAATGCAGCTACCAGAACCATTACTTTTCCGGCCGGCGACCTGGCCGCGGGTGAGGAAAAATTTTATTACCTGAAGATGCAGTTGGTTTCGCAAAATCAGCTGCCGGCCGACAAAGGCCTCTTCTGTATAATCAACAGAGTCAAAGTTACCAATAACCGCGTCGGCGACGAGGACAGCGCTCAATTCTGTGTTGAAAAAGAAGTCGTTAATCTGGTCAGGGTCCCCTCGTCCGGACCGGACCTGGCTGTGCCTCTTTTTGCCGGCGAGCTGACGGCTTTGGGAATCGGACTGTACCTGAAACATAAATTTACAAATTAAATCAACTAAAAAATCACTATGACCGTTACAAGAAGAGAGTTTGGAATAGGTTTAGGGACCGCATTCCTTGGAGCGGCTGCGTGCGCCCTCCTCGACAAGTTCCCCATCACTTTAACGGCAGTTCCACCTTCGGGCGCTATTAGTCTAGTCGAGGGTTTATCACTCCCCGGCGACTGGCCGTCAACTCCGGAACAAGTCGTGAGCGCACTGGGCGGAAAGCTGAAGCCGGAGTACGTGGTAAAAAAGTTGGATGCAAACAATAAATGGACTGGAATATGGGATGTCGAAGCCTTCCCGCTCAAACCGGGTGTCCGTTACGACGCCCGACAAGGATTTCATGTTGATCCTACAGGCAATAGAATAACCGATCCTCGTGACATTTTTGATTTTGGTCGTCAGCCCGACTGGTTGACCTTAACTTTGCAGACCGACTCGGCGGTTGCGTTTATGAGGTCAGGCGGTAACGCCCCAAACCCCAAACTAATAAACATCAGCCGTTTCGCCGGCACAAAAGGAGCAACCGCAGAAAAAGTCGAACAGGCGGCGCTTATTCCGCCGCCCCGCCTCGTTTGTCCGGACAACGGCCCTTCATCCGTAGCCGCCTGGAGACAAGCCGTCTCCGAAGTTAGCTGGAATGAAGATGTCCGTAAAGGTCGGGTAACTGTTCAGTGGTATGATCCGGACCAAAATAATTTTGTCCCACTCGAGCTAGGCACGCTGGCCCGTTTGGTCGAGCAGAATATAAACATTGACGTTATTTGGTCTCTGCCGGCCGACTGGCCGCTTACGACCAAACAACTGGCCGCCAAAGTCGGCGGTGAGGAAAAATATTGGCGGGCGGAAGTTAACGACGGCCGTTGGACCGGACGCTGGCAAATGGAGGTCTTTCCGCTTAAACCCGGCGTTCAATACGACGACGCAAACGGACTATATGTTAAAAACTGGATTATTCTGACTGATCCCAATACAATTTACGACTTTAATAATTATGGACTATTAAAAACCGCTCCCAAGACTATGACAGTCGGCCACCCTAACGCCTACCTTTTTGTGAGAACCGGTGGCGCTTACCCGCAGAAAAAAGACGCAAAAACGTCGTGGTTTGCCTGGCGCAAAAATACTGCAGTAACGGTGCCTCTAGCCGGATTTGAACCTCAATTCAAGGTGGTGAAAACGAAGGACGAATAACTGTTTTTTCACTGAACTTATCCTTCCTCAATATATCTTATAGTATAGAAAAAGAACTAATTTTATGGTATAATTCTAGTTAATGACATATCTTATAAGAAAGTATAACCGCCCTGGAAACGTCATTTTTATTTCGTCCTACCCGGAGCAAAAATCACGCTATAGTCCGAACGTCTGCGCCGTTTCCGGCTTTACAAAAAACACGATCGATTCGTTAAAAAAACTGTACGCAAAAAATTCCTATATTGTGCTGACGATGAAGTCCGGCGCCGACGACCGGTACGAGGAAGATCGCGTTCTGGTTGACCGTGTTTTTGAAAGAAACAATCCTTTTTCCTACCTGAACTTAGCCAGAGAAGTTCTCCGCTTTGGGAAAGTAAAAAAAGTAGTGATCGAGTTTGAGTTCGGATCTTTCGGCAATATCGCCGTCGCCGCTTTTTTTATCTTTATTCCGCTTCTGTTAAAACTGCTCGGCAAGAAACAAATCATCGTTATCCACCAGGTAATCGAAAACCTGGATGACTTGTCCGGACATTTGGGCTGGAAGAAAAACGATATCAGAGTCCTTTTATTTAATCCCTTACTGTCAATATTCTATAAGACTTTGGTCTACTTGGCGGATAAGATTGTTGTGACCGAGGAAGTATTCAAGCGGAAACTCAAAAAGATAGCCGGGGGCGATCAAAAAATCGCGGTCATAAGCCACGGCGTCGATACCAATGTCAGGGAACTGGACAGACTTAAAAGCCGAAAAACACTTGGGATCGCCAAAAATAAGTTTGTCGTACTCTATTTCGGTTATTTAACCTGGTACAAGGGGGCTGACTTTTTGGCGAGATCGGCCAAAAAAACGAGAGACAAATCGTTGTTATTTTTGCTGGCCGGCGGCCAGTCGTTTAGCAATAAGGCAAAATCCCACTACCAAAGGTATCTTGACAACTTCAAGGCTCTGCCAAAAAATATCCGGCTGACCGGGTTCATACCGGAAGATAAAATCAGTCTCTATTACGGCGCCGCCGATCTGGTTGTTTTCCCCTATCGGACGATGATGTCGTCTTCCGGACCTCTTTCGTTCGCCTTTTCCTACGCCAAGGCGGTCCTGTTGTCGGAAAAACTTCATCCTTATTTGTATTCGGCTGACTTTGCCGAGTCCCTGAAAAAAGCCAAAGTCAAACCGGCTGATTTATACTTTAACTTTAAGTTTGGCGGACTGAAAAAAAAGATCAACCAACTAAAGAAGAACAAGCTGATTCTTTTTTCCAAACTGATAAGGCGGAAAAGAAATTATCTCAAGGTAACCAAAAAACTTACCTTTCTGCTAACTTAAGTCTTCTGTCCCTACTTCTTCAAACGCTTGTAAACAACCAGGGAACCGCGGTGATAAATCTCCGGCCAAAACAGGCGGGATTTGACAAATGACACTGTCTCTTCCGACGGAAACAGAAAAAAAACATAGTCGATATCGGTTGGTATGTTCGTCAGTGACGTCGGGCTAAACCGGTTTAGATCGGCCTTTATATCGTTGGCGCCATAAATTTTCCCTAAAAGGTATATCGAGCTCCAGTTAACGAGCGACTGCTCCGACCAACCTCTACTGTCCAGAATGAGGATTTTTTCCGTAGGCGTCTTCAGTTTTTTCAAGTCGTCTAAGACCGCCAACATCGGCGCTGTCCATAACTCTTTATTGAGAATAAGCCGGATATCCGAAAGCAGGGTAAACGGCTTACCGCTGTCCCGGCCGTTGTAAAAATATTTTCTTAAATCATCATTCCTTATTAGTGAGTAAGGCTGTCCGGGGGCTTTGATGACAAAATTGACAAGAAGCAAAACCGTGACAAAAATAAGCCGTAATTTGGGGGGGAAAAACCGGTAAAAAAAATACCCGACCGGAAAAATGAAAAAATACGGCTGCAGGAGGGCCAGCCTGGCTATTTTTTGGTGGTTCAGTCCGCCGAAAAACCCGTCGACATTTACACCCTGTATCTGCGTCCAACTACTTATCTGGTTAACCCGATAAAAAAAGAGCTCATAAACAAGTAGCAGGACAAGGCCGGCGTTAACAAAAAAAATAAGATGACCGATTGCTTTTTCCCGTGAATAAGCTCTCTCCTTAAAGGCGAGAGCAATGTAACTTATCAGCGAGACTATTAGAAAAAGAAAATACAGGAACGACTCGGCGGGCCAGAGCTGTTGAGACAGTTCGCTTGGATCAAAGTCCAGCTTGGTGGCAAAGGTATTGCGCCAGTAGATCGGATACTGAAAGAGCAGCGTTAAAATAAGAAGGGGTAAACCGGCGACTAAAATCTTGAGAACTATCCCCGCTTCCCGGTTCATTTTTAAAGCTAATAAAATCCCCGCGTAAACTAAAAACACAGACAACAGAACGAAAATCGTCCCGGAGTACGAAGCGGCGACCAGTGAGAACGCAACCGACGGAAGCAAAGATGACAGTTTCCCCCGCAACTGGTGAACGGAAACAAATAGCAACAGTAACGCCGGAATTATCAGGGAAAATGAAAAAAACATCGGCAGAGAAGTAACCATCGCATAAGGAATTCTCATCGTCGAAACGCCGAATAATCCGGCCAGAATAGCCGCGTAATAAGGATCCTTAAAAAAATGCTTCAGCAGGAGGTATAAGGCCAGCGAGTCAAGAAGAATCATCCCGGAAGCAGCCACCCAGGTGGCGTGAAAAACAGACACTCCGATTTTGTTAAAAAACGCACTTAGAACATGAAGAACATTGGGGTAACCTAAATACAGACCGCCGTTGGCGTTTAGTATAAAGTCAGCCTTGTCTGAATGCGCCGCTTCAGCCGGAGCATAACCGTATTGACTTATAAACGCCGCGATCCCGTCGTGCAAATCCTTGTTAGGTATCCCAACGGTGCTGGCCGGAAACCGGATCACCGGCTCAAGAAAAAAAAGCAAAACCGCGCCGGATAAAAGCATAAAAATTAGGAAAGCGACCGCTTCTTTTTTCGTTATTTTTTTTGTCTCGATCTTATATTTCTTAACTAAGATCGCGGTCAGAAGAAACGACAGTATCAAGTTCACGAACCAGATCAACCGGTTGTTGCCCAAAGCAAACGCATTGACCAAAAACCAACCCGAATACAAGAATATGAATACGAAAGAAACGATAAGCAAAATTGTTTTATCGATACCGTTATGAATTATAATATAGGCAGGTTTATCCATATTCGCATGATTACCAAAAAATACCGGTTCCTGTTTCCGTTAATTATTTTAACAGGTATTGTTTTATTAATTTATCGCACCAATCTTCAGGGGAATTTCTGGCTGACCGGATGGGACAATCTTCATCCCGAATTCAATTATAAAGCAAACCTCATCCGGGCCTTTTTTTCATCCTGGCAGGAGTACCAGGGCCTCGGCCTGCCGGCGGGGCACGGCCACGGGTCGGAACTGTTACGAGAATTGTTCTTGGGCGCACTATCCCTGATATTCCAGCCAATATTGATCAGAAAAATTTTTGTGGCGCTCATGCTGTTTAGCGGTGCGTCCGGTTGTTATTTTTTTGTCAGCCGCTGCCTTTTCCCGGAAATAAAGGAAACATATAAGCGGGCGCTCGGTTTTTTTGCCGGCAGTTTCTACCTGCTTCACCTTATTACCGTTCAGATTTTTTACACTCCGTATGAAGCTTTTATCGTCCAGTACGGGGGGCTCCCCTGGATGGCTTACGGTCTTTACTTATTTATTAAAAATGACAATAAAAAATCCTTAGCTTTCCTAATACTGGTCAATCTTATTTTTTCTTCACAATTTTATGTACCGACTCTTTTTTTGGTTTATATCTTCTTTGTCTCAATGCTAAGCATTGGCTTTTTAAAGCAACGGGCCGACAAAAATAAACTGAAAAAAATATTGGTAATTTTTTTTGTCCTGATAATAACAAACCTCAACTGGCTTTTCCCTTTTATTAACTATGTCAGGACCAATATCAACTCGCAACTGGAGGCGTATAATAATATTCTTTACAGCCAAGACATTTATCTTAAAAACGCCAACTACGGGGATCTGAACAGTGCGGTTTTAGCCAAGGGTTATCTTTTCAGCTATGTCTATGAGAACGACTTAATGATGAAGGTCTGGGATAAACATCTTCAGCAACCGTACGTTCTTTTTTTCGCCTACTTTATGGCGGTTGTTATCGGACTAGGTTTGTTGCACTGTCTTTTTGCCGCTAAAAAAAATCGCTTTTGGTCGTTTCTCTTCTTTTCTTTTTTTGCGCTGATTGCCGTTAATGTTTTTCCCTTTTCTTTTCTGAATGAGTTATTGAGAAAAATTAATTTTTTTAACCAGATATTTAGAAATCCGTTCACCAAAGTCGCCGGCGGCTTACATTTCGTCAACAGCATATTATTTGCCTACGGCCTATACTGGCTGGCTAAGTCAATTTCTTCGCTTATCCCCAATTTTTATGCCAGGGCACATCTATTAAAATCACTCCTTATGTTTTTCTCCGTCTTCTTACTTTCTTATCAATTAATTTACCTCTCCCCTGTTTGGAGCGGCAATCTGATCTATCCCCGACTACGTCATGAAGTTCCGGATGAGTATTTTGCTCTTTTTGATTTTTTTAAGAATCAGAGCGCCGGCCGGATCGCCAATTTTCCTCAAAATACGCCAAACGGCTGGCTGTATTACCACTGGGGCTACAGCGGCTCGGGCTTCTTATGGTACGGGATAACGCAACCGATCCTCGACCGGGCCTTTGACGTCTGGAACAAATCTAATGAAAATTATTATTGGGAAATATCACAAACCGTCTATTCGCAGAGTCTTCAACAGTTCCGGTCGGTCCTGGAAAAATATCAGATCAGGTGGCTGGTTTTGGATCAGAATGTCACCAGTTATTCGTCACCGAAATCGCTCTACCTGGACCAGGTAAAAGACCTCATTTTAAGGTCTCCCGATTTAATTACCATAAAAAATATCTTCGGGAAAATCGCGGTCTATGAGGTTAATCTTAAAACGCGGCCGAATAATTATGTATTTATTGAACAAGACCCAACCGCCGTCTACCCGAACTACCAGTGGTCACAGTACGATCAGGCTCATCTGGAAAACGGTAATTATATTACAGCAAATTTAACCAAGCCTCATGCTGAAAATTTGGTCTCATATCCTTTCCGAAGTTTATTCACCCTGCGCCGGCAGAGTGAAATCGAATTCAACCTTCGGGAAAACGACAATAACTTTATTTTTTATACCGACATTGATCCTGTCTTTAGCCGGGGCCGGCTTGGTCTTCCCAAAATATCTGCCCCGGAGTTCGCCGAAACCGAAAAGATCAATCTTGCCAAGACAATACTCAAGCCGCCAAAAATATCCATTAACGGCCAGGAAATCAAATGGTCAGACAAACAGGAATCAACCGCTAGCCCAACTTCATTTGCCTTACCGACAATCGCTAAAACCGCCCGTTTGGAAGTAATCATTCCCAAGATACGCGGCTATTACAGCTATCAAAATAGCCGTTTTAACCAATTGGCCAGTCAACCTGACCGAAGCTGCGACCCGACGCTAAAAAATTCTTACTTAAAGAAGGAGGTTTTGAGATTAAACTGGACAATTTTCTTACCCGTTTGAGTTATATTATCGGTATAAAATCTAAAAACGTGGCCGGAAACCCGCTGCTCTTGCGGGTCAACAACAACGACTCAAAAAGATCGGACATCGAAGAATATCTGCCTAAAAATTTCCAGACCTCGTATCTCATACTCCCGCCCGGCCAACAGTACGGCCTCGGCTACACGCTATATTTTGATAATCTTTCTAAAAACGATTCGGCCACCAT
Organism: Candidatus Roizmanbacteria bacterium; assembly: GCA_016201695.1. Lineage (GTDB taxonomy): Bacteria > Patescibacteriota > Microgenomatia > UBA1406 > GWC2-37-13 > JACQCK01. Next base: position 23,865 of record JACQCK010000040.1, on the reverse strand, counting down.
AAACGATCTGTCTGAAGTTGCAGTCTATCCGCTCCCCTTCCTCTTCCTGTCTTCCTTAAGGCTTGATGCCCCAGGTAATCAACCCAAGCCGCCATCTAACAATACCGAAAATGTTTTGTCGGTTGCCCATCCGCTTCCGTCCGTGTACGCGGTTACGATTGACAATGAACCCGGGATTCTAAAAAATCCCTACCTTGTTCTTTCACAGTCATTTCACCAAGGCTGGCACGCTTATATTATCAAAACTTATCCCGGTAATCGCGTTTACAACTTCCTGTCGCAGGCGTTTCCATTTATATTTGGACGGAAAATTGATCAACACGTGTTACTTAATAATTGGGAAAACGGCTGGGCCGTTGCTCCGGGTACCTTGCTGTCAATGCAACAAAACTCACAGTCAATCGTCCTCGTATTTTTGTCGCAGTACTGGGAAGTTTTGGGATTAGCGGCAATGATATCGGGAGTAGCGGTACTATTGAAGAAATATTAACCCCGTCACTTTTTTTCGCTATTTTTTGGCAGATATCGCTCGATTAAGTCAGAGGAAATACTATTCGACATATTTGTTGGAACTTCTATATTAACTTGTTTGCCGTTGGATAAAGTAATTTGCTTCTGCAAGGTATCTTTTTCGGAAATTTTGTTAGTTATATTCGGCTCGACAATATCTCTATTATTGGTTTTATTGATTTTTATAACTGGTGTATCGGAAACTTGCTTTTTTTGATTTATCACTGGCCTCGCCGATAAATAAACGACCAAAATGACGACTAGAGATATAAAAATTAAACTAAGCAAAATAATAAGTCTTTTCATATTTTAACGAAAATACTCATAATGCGGTGTATCTTGCGGTAACGATTTGATAAAGCCGAAATTATTCATTTCTACATTGGTCAAAAACTGTTTTATACTTCTATTATAGTCTAGATCTATTTTGCAATTTGATTGATCGCTACAGGTTAGCTTCGCACAATAGAGATCAACCGCCAGACCTGATTGGTGGGTACTCCCGCCAGGTCTTCCCGCTCCACACCACCGACGATCTTGTTTATTCTGGGGAATTTTGCCGTATTGATCTTTAACCACGCTTGATGCGGTTTCGGGATCCCAGATGCAGTTGTTCTTGTCATACAGTTGCTGTTGTAAAGCGAAACTTCTATATCCATAAGCAACCGCCGGTATACAGGCACTTTGCCCGCTCTGATTATATTTATCGGTAATATAGTCTAGCAGTTTCTTTAAATCATTAACCATCGCGTCTTTAACTAATATCTGATTATTTTCGCTTAACCCTTCTAGTAATAAATATTTACTGCCGAGTACCGTTCTTAAGTTGACTAAGTTAGCCGGCGTGTATGAAGGACTGAATAATTTTGCCAACGAACCATCGTTACATAATTCGTTATCGTCCAAGTGCTGCGGCTGAGGCAAATATGGATCTAATTCTTTTGCTTTACAGTTCGATGGTGTTATATTGCCTCCAGGCGGATTTGTATTAATATTACTCGAGATATTTTCGATAAGCTTTTGCACAATCTCTCTTGTCGCTTCTTGAAAAATCGCAAAATTTTTTGTATCGCCTTTCGTAAAAATCGCAACTGCAACCGATTTACCCTTACCTTGGATAAGTCCCGTATCAACCAGCGTATCAGAAAGCAGTCCCCATTTATGAATGGTTGTATAACCCTGCGCCCCTTTTGCAATCAAACTATCGTTATTTGTATTTTGTAAAACATTATAAAGAGTACTTTTTGTTTGACCCTGAAGAATATTGGATTTCTCGACTTGAGTCAGGAAATCCAGCATAGCTCTCGGCGTTATGGTATTGTCCTCTGCATTATATGAAGTTGCCTGCCAGGCAGAAGCACTGTCTTGTATTGTCGGCAAAGATATCATGTTTTTTAGAAAAGTCCAAATTTGGCCGGACTCCGAATAATAATTCGTACCTCTGCCGTTTAGTAAATGGTAGAGTAGTTGATTCATATCCAACTGACCAAAACCGTTGCCTTTAAATAAATTGTCGGAACGAAGGTCCCCGCTATCAACCATCCGCAGCAAAAATACTGCCGGAAATAATTTCCCTGCACTCGCCGCCGTATAAACATAATCACCGTTAATGACGACTCCTCTTCCGCTCGACAAATCTTTTGCGACTATCGACGCTTGCGTAATCGCCGGATATTTATTAATTATTGACTGTAGGGAATTTTTTAATTCACTGTCTTCTTGCAGAGTGATATTTACAGGTGAAAAAGATTGTCCTGACGATTTTACCGTGTAGCTTAAGGATTTAACGGCACCATTATTTAGATCAATCACCGAATAATCCGGAGTACTAATCGGTGCTGTTGGGGTCGGAATCACGGTTGGAGCGGTGGTTGGAATCACGGCGTAAGTTGGAACCATAGTTGGAGTTACGGTTGGAGTAGCGGTTGGAACTGCGGTTGGAACGGGCGGCGCCGTTGGTATTTTAATTGGCGCAATCGTCGGCACGATATTATCACAAGAAGACCTGCTTTGGCAGTATCCATTACCCTTTCCGTCATATATTCCACAGGTTCGACCATTTTCACATTGGGAAGACTGTTCACAACACTCCGGATTGCAGTTGCCGGTGATGTCCTTTTTCCCGCCGCGACCATTCGCTCCTTTTGCTTCCAAGATGCTGCACTCCGATCGGTTGAAGACGGTGTCGGCGTTATAGTACCTGCTGTGATTAAGCCTCCGTCGGCGCTATATTTTTTACACTGGTTTTGGCCGACCGATTCTTCTTTTTGTTTAATCCATTGGTTAAATCCCGCTCCATTACCAAAAGCGGCATAAGTATTGGTCCAAATGTTTACTTCGTCAAGCGAAAGACAGCTGTCGTCCTGGTAGCAGTACCAACCGCTGGTACATTTAATATTTGCGCTTTCACAATATGCCGGATCAAAACCGCCCGCTACGGCTTTGTCGCGGTACCATTGACTCTTGCCGCTAGTTCCATACACCCCCTCGTAGTTTGCCCGGACGCTCTTATCGGCGCATTCTCCCGCACAAAACCAGCCGCCGAGACCCTCACAGCTTCTTCGATTAAAAGCGCTTTCGGCCGCTTTTGTTTTGTATATTTTATTTTTGCTCCCAAAAAGTTGGGGAAGCAAAATAGAGATCCCCAGTATGATAACCGTACCAATGGTAATAATTGTTGCGACTTCGCCTTTTTTGCCGTTCACGGTTTTAATAACTTTTAGCTTTTTTTCAATCTTTTTTTAACTGCTTTTTTTATGTCTTTTTCACTTATGTCCTTGAGCTCGTCCCACTTGTTGACAAGATATCTCTTTAGTTTATCAGCGAGTTCAATCGTCGCGTCGGTTTCTTTGCGCACTTTATCCACCGCCTCGCCCACCATTGCCTGATATTTGTCACCGTCAAAATTATCGATCGCCTTTTTGGCCTCATTCAGCTTAACCTTCAGTTCTTTGGCCACCTGTTTGTAAAGCCTGATTCCTTCGTCGCTGACTTCCCCATAAATTTCCTTGAGTTGACCGGGAATGTCGGCCTGGTCCAGCCATTTTTCCACTTCTTTGATTTTCTTGGCCACTATTTCCCGGTTTTCTTCACCACTGTTTGGCGAAAAAAAGAAGGCGGCCAAACCGCCTAAAATTGTACCGATCAGCACGCCGATCCCAAAAGAAGAACCTTTTTTATTGTCTGTCATAACGTAACGGAAAATTGGTAATATTTTATAAATATACCATAGCCAAGTATCCAAAGTCTATTAATTTTTTAATAGCAGACTGACGACTTAAACAGCATGGCAATCTAAGATTCAGCCATTCATCCCCGACTTAAATGCCGATTTGATTGATTCAAAGGGTAAAGATTTGTATACTTGCCCATATGGATGCTGCCATCCAGCAAACCGTCTCCCGTTTTTTCGCGCAATTTCCCGCTCAAACTCTCCCCCATAAAGAACCGCTTATTCACCCCGACAAAACCCTGACCGCGGTATTTTATTTGAAAAAGGGACACGTCCGAAACTACATGGTCACGACACACGGCGTCGAACTGACGGTACATATTTTTACCGCCGGCGCCTTTTTTCCGATGACTGAAGCCCTGGCCGGCATCCCCAACCGTTATTACTATGAAACCGTCGGCGAAGTCAAACTCAACATATGCCCCAAAGCGAGGGTGATAAAATTTTTGCTGGAAAATCCGCCGGTCCTCATGGACCTGAGCAAACGTCTTCTTGGCGGCCTCGACCGTTTGGCCCTTCGCCTCGAGCGGACTTCCACTATGAACGCCAAAGAGCGCCTCATTTCGACGCTCGTTTTCCTTGCCCGTCACTTCGGCAAGAGTACCCCGCAGGGAGACCTGATTACTCACAAATTTACCCATAGCGATCTGGCCGCTCTGACCGGGCTTACCCGCGAGACGACCAGCCGCCAGTGGAAACAGCTGGAACGGAAAAAATTAACCGCCTACTACTCCCGCCATATTCTCCTCCCCGATGTCGCCTTGCTCGAAAGAGAAAACGGCCTGTGACTGCCATCACTTATTATCCTTGTGAAAAATATTACTATTCGGTAGCGAATACAATGAGCCAAAAAAAAATCTGGACCTCCGTCGTTTTTCTCTCTGTTGTTGGCATCATCCTTGCCTCATATCTTTTTTACAGCTACTGGTATCAGCCGGCTTTTCAACCCTGCTCAATCAATACCGTCGTCAACTGCGACGCAGTAATAAAAGGGCCGGTCTCGACCTTATTTGGTATTCCCACCGCGTTATACGGATTGGTTGGATATATAGTAATTCTTTTTGCGGGACTGACAAAACGGAAAAAACTTCTTTTAGGAATGACTTCTTTCGGAGTGCTGTTTTGCCTGCGAGTGACAGTAATCGAAGTGTTTTTTCTCAAGGTCCTCTGTCCCATTTGTCTCGCCTGTCAGATAATTATGTTAATACTCTTCTTATTATCAATAAAACAATTCCGCGCTACCGACCGACATAGGATTTCATAAGGGTTTTAACTTTTTTTAGACTTATCCTTTGCTTATAGCTTTTTATATTTCTATTAATATCGGCCGACTGATCGTACCCCGCCTTTAATGAAGTCGAAACGATCACTCCATTACAAAGCGGCTTGAGTGATTGAATATTTTTCTGATTTATGCCGCTTCCGATAAGAATCGGAAAACCACCTACTTTTTTTCGCACCTGTTTAAGTTTATTTATTTCCGGCGCTTTTCCTGTCCATTGACCGGTAATAATAAGCGCATCGGCTCCAGCCTTTATTGCTTGTATAGCGGAACGAGTAATGCTTTTTGTTTTATTCAACATAACTGAGTGCTTAACCTGGATATCTGAACAGATTGCTATCGCTTCGGCATTTATTTTCTTTTGATAACCTAAAGCTTGTTTGGCAACTTTATGAATATTTCCGAAACTGGTTTTCACATCATCAACAAATACCGGGATTCGGATAAAAGATGCGTCGGTCGCTTTGGCGATGGCAAAAGCGCTTTTATAGTCGTTCCAGAGCACGCTTACTCCAAATGGAATCTTGATTGTTTCAGTCAAACGCGAAATAAGATAGGTCATTGAAGCGATCGTTTCTGGACCAACATAAATCCTATGGGGAAGATCATAGTTATTTTCAAAAAAAATACCGGATATTCCGCCTTTTATAAATCTCTCAGTATCAATTTTTGCCGCTCCGTAGACTTTATCCATTGATGAATGATTTGTAAATCCGAGAAGGGGTAAAAAATGAACGACACCGATCACTGGATTTGACACAGAGAATAGTGATAAAAATTTATTTTTTTTCATAGATTATTTGTGGCATTTACATAATTATCTAACTTTTTTGCCAGCTCTCCATTCATAATGGATTCATGTGCCCTCTTATAGCATTGCCCCAATAAATATTTTCTTGCATTATCGTCTAATATTGCGTCTTTCGTCTGAGCAAAGTCGCGGGTAAAAAGCGCCAAGGCCATCGACATGGCCACATAGGCAACTCTTGCCGGGTCTTCGGCCCGTACGACTTTTTCGTTTGCTTCAAGTATGGCGTCTTGAGAATTTGGGACAGCAAGACTGTGAAAATCAAGATTATGTAGATCGGGATCAAAATCTGCAGCGTGAATGAAAGCTGTCTCAACCCGTCCGTCTATCAAAAATGATGCGAGCGTAACAAACGGAGGAGGGGCAACTTCATCCAAAACGATGGCCGCTTTTAAATCGTCGTCTTGATAGAATCGGTCGTCACTTAGAATATGAGTACTCACTCCCTTCCTGTTGTCTACCGTACAGAAGGCAACGGAATTTGTGTATCGGGCTACTCCTTTTTCGGCGAGAATACGAAGTGCTTTTATGAACGTTGCCGGATGAATATTATGATTAACTCCAATAAACATTGATAAAATATCTTTTTCATCATGTGGAACTGCTCCCGGTCCAATCACGTGATTAATTGTCTCTCCCTTTAACATATGGGAAATCGTATGAATGGTCCTCGTTGTATGACAACTTGACATTAATATTTTTGAACTTCGTTGAACATTCTGCATCTGCTCCCTCGTGGTAAAGTCTGATCGCGCACCCATCGCTTCAATCGCTGATTGACCGGCCACTTTTGAAGTATTGGGATATGAATGATGTTTGTGTACATATCCATGAGAACCTAAGCCGATCGCCGATAACGTTGAAACACTAAACAGTTTTGTGACTTCGCCGTTGACATGGACGCCCTTATCTCCCCCCATTCCACCAATCCCAATAATCGGATCAGCAGAAGCTATTCCTGGCCGGCAAATAGTATCTAACTCTAGGGTTGCGGCAATCATTCCGGCGACTTCCTGTGGTTGGAGTCCGACGATTGCCTCTCGTGTAGACATTGACTGAAGGAGTGATACCGATTGTAAAAGCAGTGTGTTTACGTCGTGGTACATTTCATGTCCCTTTACTTGAGACACAAGAATATCTTTCAAAGCACGATTTGACGACAAACTAACAAAAGCCAAGAGGCTAAATGCCTGATCATATGTTAAGGGCTTTCTTGATTTTACAAGTCCGTCCAATCCGTGAAATCCAAGACTGAATAGTGGTTGAAGCTCTTTGTCGTATCGACCTATATTTCGTCGGAGCCTACCTTCATAATCTGATGATTGCGCTAAGAGTTCAAGAGTGTCGGTACAGCTGATTCGTCTGCCGTCAACTTCCCGATCATAAGGAAAACCGTGTAGCCTAATTGTCGCCACCGGGCGAGGTGATATAGCAAAATCTATTTTGTCTTTCATAATAATAGTAAAAATACTAATAACCGCCGGTTGGGCGGGGTTTACTTCTAAAAAAACGAATTTAATTCACCAAAGAATAACCCCGCGCGATTGGGGCCGCCACAAAATTAAGGAGGCAAAATCAAATGCATGCATATGTTTGGACCTGCAACCCCGGGGGTTGATAATTACTTAATGTTGATAAATCTGCCTTTTTTTATTTCGGTTGAACCGCGGGTGACCGTCGCCACACCAATTCCTAACTTCTTGGCAATCTGCACCTGCGGGATTCCTTTTTTTAACAGTTTTACAATCTCAATCCGTGTTGGCAGTTCCATAATCTCTTGCGGCGTTAATAACCCCAACAAAAAGTTTTCCATAGTTTTACGGTCATTTATTTTCATTATTTCGTCGATTAAGAGTCGCAATTTGCGCTGAGAATTATTCATAATCTGAATAGTATACTAGTATACTAGTATTTTGTCAACACTATTTTTCTTATCGTTATAACGGCCTACTTGACCGGGACTCCGCCGGTGGCCATGAACCACGCAGAAGTGTATGGAGATTTGGTGAAGTAGTTCATGAGCAGTCCGGCGACTTTTCCGATGCCGCTTGCGCTTGGGTGAATACCGTCCGACCGCACGTCTTCCGCCAACCAGGTAAAACCGTCCGACCGCGGGGTAATGCCGTCGGCCCACAGGTCGGGACCCCAGGCAACCCAGGGGGCGACGCCGGTATTGTAATTCAAATCGCCCGCCCGGGCGTCAACGACAGTGCCTCCGTTGGCCATCTGGTCCAACTGGGCCTGAATAAGCCACTTTATTCCGAAACCATTCTCATAAGCGTACGGCTCGGGGTTAAGCGAACCGGTTGAGTAACCGCCGTATGTCATGTTGGAAAGAAAAACCATCTGTAGATTCGGATAGCGGACTTTGGCGGCGCGGACAACCTGTCCCATCTCATTTTCAAGCGTATAGGCGTCGGCGCCCGACCCGCCCGACAGCGACACGGTCTGAAAAGCATCGGCATCCCTTAACCAAACAACCTGTACCTGCTTTTCCGTCACTCCGGCCGGCGTCAGTACCGAATCCCGGACATAATTATAGGCCGGTAAGGTCGGACTCGTCCATTTCGACGCGTCCTGCAAGGCCAGCGCTCCATTCAGAATTTTAAGATTAACGTGGTTGACGCTGGGATTGGCTTCGGCCTGGCCCATGAACGAGTTGGCCGCCTGGGCCGTCGTCGTACAGCCGGTTGAGTTACCGCAGAATTCATAAGACGTATTGGACATTCCGATTGAGAGCATGACAATTTGCCCGCCGGACGTCGCCACGCCGTTTCCGTCAAGCGGGAGGATGGCGCTACTTCGCATTTTTCCGGCCGAATCGCCGGCGGCCGGGACGGCGTTACTTCCGTTCGGATACAAGCCGCCGCCGAAACCAAGGTAGGTCTGATTGCCAAGATCCATAAGCGGAGTCGCCACAAAAGACGGTCCGGGCGTGCTGTTCATTTGCTGAAAGCTAAGGTCGTCAAACCAGGCTTTTCCCGAAGCGCCGCTATTTTTTGCCGCAGTCAGAAGAAGTCGGGCGCCAACGGCGCCGGCCGGGGCGGTCAGTTGTGCCGTAAACTGTGCCCAGGGATTGGTACCGATAACATTTGTGGCCACTGTGTCAGTCCGCAAAATTGCCGTGGCCGGCGCCGGATAGACGACGCCCGTTGCATTTAACCACTGCAGACTGATTCCGGCCCCGCCGGAAACAATGAGCGAAGTATTGATCCACCCCGAAGCCTGGTACTGGACATTGGCGCTGGCATTTACATCTTGGTAAATTGTCCGCGCGGCCGTACTGGAAAGGGCGAACTGCGCCGATCTTAAACCGGAATGAAAGGTAGTCGTTGTAATGGTGACGCCGCCTGTTGGCAGCTTCCAGGCTTTTGACCTTTCAAAACCAGGATTTCCCAGTAGTTCGATACCCGAAGGGGCGGCTGCGGCCGCGGCTGTGGCAGCGTTCAAATAATTGCCCAGCTTATTTTGCGACTGTTGACGAGAAAAGTCTTTGGCGAGAAGGATAAACAACAGGGAAAACAACGTCAGAAAACCAATTATGGCAAAAACGGCGATACGATGACGTTCGAGTTCGTGCGATACTTCTTCTAAGGAAGACTTCATGTCTTTATGGTGATTGATATTGACGAAGTTGTCAAGCGAATATTTTTTAAGATTGTTATAATGGTCTAAATAACTATGCAAAATGCCAAACGATTTATTTTGGTCCGGGTTATCGATCCGCACGTCCGCCACGCCGACGCGGCCGAAGACATGGACGAACTACACTCACTGGTGACAACTTACGGTGGGGCCGACATCGTCCGCGTTATTCAGCACCGCAATTCCCCCCACCCCAAAACATTTATCGGCACCGGTAAGGCTCTCGAACTTAGCGAAATGGTCAAGCGGGAACGGATTGACGTCGTCGTGCTTGACGCTTTGGTTAACCCGATGCAGATATTTAACTTACAAAAACTTTTTTGGTCCACCCGTCCCGAAACCGAAGTCTGGGATCGAGTCGGTCTAATTTTAAATATCTTTTACAAACACGCGGTTTCGGCCGAGGCCAAACTCCAGATTGAGCTCGCCCGGATGAAACATATGGGCCCGCGTATATACGGCCTGGGTGAGACTTATTTTTCCCGCCAGGGCGGAGGCATCGGCACTCGGGGCCTTGGCGAAACGAATATTGAGCTGATGAAACGTCACTGGCGAATTCAGATAAAAAAAGTCGCCGACCAACTCGAAAAATACGAACAAGGCCGGGAACAACGGCTGAAGCGCAGACAAGAACTCGGACTGCAGACCGTTTCTCTCGTCGGCTATACGAATGCCGGCAAAACGACTCTGTTCAATCGTCTCGCCAACAAGCGAAAACTGGCCTCCGATATCCTGTTTGCCACTCTTGACAGCAGCGTTGGACAAATGTATCTTGCGCCGATAAAAAAAGAGGTGCTTATTTCTGATACGATCGGTTTTATCCAAAATTTACCGCCGGCGCTGATCCAGGCTTTTAAGTCGACCCTCACCGAGTCAATTCATTCCCGACTTCTTCTTCATGTCATCGACAGTTCCGACCCGAAGATACGCGAGAAAATCATCGCCGTCGAAAACATTCTTCACGATCTGCAGATAGAGTTTAAAGACCACCTGTATGTTTTTAACAAAGTCGACCGGCCTTCCCCCATCTCCCAACAGACTCTTCTTATCGACTACGGCCGGCACCGCCCGCAGTTTATCTCGGCAGAGAAAGGTATCGGAATCGACGATCTAAAAAAAACAATCGCGACGTATTTTGGCACTGTTTAGTAAGACTCCTGATTAATCTTTGTTGCCGGGACCTGAAGTGCGTATAGCAGTTCCGTTGTCTTTTCAACATAAACCGGCGGACCCCGCAGATAGAAAGTCGGGTTTTTCTCAAAATCAACTTCTTTTTTAAGTATCTCTTTTGTTAAAAAACCGCGGTACCCCGTCCAGGGACTGTCTGGCGGTAAATCTGATAGAAGGTGGACGACTCTTCCCCCGAGCTCTTTGGCCAGTTTTTCCAGTTCGGCGCGGTAGACAACCGACGGCTCGTCCCGATTGCCGTAGAGCAGAAGAAAATCTTTTTTCTCTTGTTGGTCGTGAAGGTATCTTAGGTAGGAAATAACCGGCGAGATCCCGACTCCGCCGACCAAAAAAACCATATAAGGCGAAGTAACACCAGTAAGCGGCTGTCCCAACGGCCCCTCGACTTTTATTTCGGCGTCTTTGGGAAGCGCCGCTAAGGCACGGGTCCAGTCGTGGTAAACTTTTACGCAAAACTCAAGATAATTTTTTGCCAACGGAGACGAGGCGATCGAAAAAGGGTGCGCTTCGGTGGAACGGATATAACCCGGGTTGACAATATTGCAAAACTGGCCGGGTAAAAAAGGCCCAAGCGAATTTTCCGCCGCACCGACGCGGACAACATAGGTATCAAGCGCGTCTTTAACGACGCTTTGTACCCGATAGGAATAAAACATAAAAATACCAAATGAAAGTATAGCAAACGATTCCGACATACTGATTGCGCGCCACTTCCGAAGTGGCGTTTAGCCCGCCGTTCTCTTCTCTACTGCAACCGGCGGGCTGTAAATGTACGGAGACGAATTTTATTATCTTGTCATGACGGCCTTAACATAATTCGCCACTTCGGAAGTGGCGTGACACGCGACTGTTTACACACATGCCTCCGACTTACCCCCGAGTACGATAATTTTCCTTGACAACATATGACGGTTGATTTATAATCGGGTAAAGGCTGTTCAAATATGAACACACACGATTCTACCTACTCTTCGGTTGAAAAAATTCTTCGTAAACTCTACCTTAGCCAGAGCACCGATCCTGATCCGTCTACTGTCGTAAAAATGAATCCAGAAATAAAGTTTCTCCTTTCGCGTCAAGATCTTTTGAATCATATTGCCGCGACAGAAAGATCGTTAAAAAATGAGGTCAAAAAGTTTCAGAGAAATGATAAGGACTCACAGGAAAGATTGTTAAACAAGTATGTTACCTTTCAGACAAATTTATCAATTCTTCGCTCGTTACTTGAGGAGCTGAATAAAACATCACGAGAAAAAGAAGATCCAGGTCGCCGACAGACCGGGATGATGACTACCGCCACTTATCTTAAGTTAGCGCTTATCAACGAATTTTCAACGCTGCTTCGAGAGTTTGACGCTTTTTTAGCCAATTCCGGATACCTTAACTAATATGTCATCACAAGAAATTCTTCCACAAATTCCTTTAGGACCTGCGTTGAAAGCACGGATTGTTTCGGTCGCTATGAAGGATGTTGAAATCAGCGCCGGACAAGAAATGACCGAGAATCTATTTGGCAGATTGATCCCAACGGAGGAAAGAGAAATTCCGGAGATGATACGATCGGTGGACTTGGCTTCAGTAGAAGCACACAGGTTTATAACCGCCGCCATGGGAACCTCCGGATTTTGGCTTGAAAGAATAAACGAGCTTAACAACAAGTTGCAGAAGGAGTCGGGACACTTGACCGAAGTAATAATCCTTGATAGGTTGCGGCAACTTGTTTCCACAGCTGTCAGAACAGAGACGACAAAACGCGTCGAGCAGGGGGAAGGGGCTAAGTTGTCTGCGAGTATCCGTGATTATATCGATGACCGTATGCTCGCGACTCTAACTGATCCGGCCCTCGCGATTGCCGGGACCGGTGAAAAAGCAGGATTGACTTTACCAATAAATACCGACCCGGAAGTAAAAACCAGTCTTGCCGTCGCCCTTGTGACCGCAATAGACACGACCCACGCCGGACTGCAAATGTCTCCGGAGGACTGGCAGAAACAACAACTGCTGGGTAACGACCCGATTATTCAAGCCCATGAACGGCTCATGGTCAAGCTTTTTGCTGGGATACAATATTCATTTAATGTACCATTGGGATCTAATTTATCAACAATAATTCGCTCAAAAGACGAGGTACAGCTAGCTTCCTTTGCCATGGGTCTTGGCATTCAGGCGGTTTGTCAGCCGGGAGCCAACGGCAACTATGATTCTGAAAAATTTATGGTCGCTTTATCCTCCTTGTCCTCGCAACGACAAAAAGAGTTGCTTAATATTTCAATCGCGGTATGGCGGTCGGTGCCAGACGGTCACGAAGAACAAAAATCAGAAATTGCCAAACTCATTAATCTGTCCGGAGATCGGCAAAGCATCGATATTGTCGGCAAGAGCGACGTTGGATCGATCGAACTTGATCTCTCCCGGCGGCTTCTTGATGAGACAAAAGAAAAGATAGGGTCGGCAATCCTCAAAAGCAATATCCCGGGATTTAACGACTCTAACTCAATGGCTAATCATATCGAAAATATGATCTCGGCAGATCATAACAACGAATCCGTTATAATCGGCAATGCCGGAGCCGTCGCCCGGAAGATAATTTTCGCGCAGGTAATAAGCGGCTACCTTGAAGATGTCTTTAAGCAAAAAGCGGCCGGTGGGACCGGTATCGGCGCCGCTCTTCCGCAGCTTAAAGCTGCGGCCGATATGTTCCGGTTGCTAACAAATGGTCTGAATCCCAAGTTCAGTTTGCAGGAGCCTGAAAATACACCTGACAACATGAAACCACTTGCCTTTGTCACCGACTATACCCGAACACTTCTTGCCGGGCCTCAAGGAAGCCATGCCCATGCCTTTAGCCAACAGATTACCGAATATTTTAATCAGGCAAAGAAATTCGGAATTGAAAAAGAACTACTGATTGATATTCATAATCGGGTCGGCCTGATGGTGGGCGCGGCCAACTCGGCAATCGTAACTATCTTTCAGCCGGAGCAAAACAGATATTACAACCATCCCCTCGGTTTTCTTGACACTCTCCGCCAGATTGGTGCCGCGACTACGGAAGCAATTCTCGAAGAAACAGTATACGCAATGCCCGGTTGCAATATGTATCAAGACGGCCAGACATCAAACGGAATGGGTAAATATCGGCATAGGGATGCAGAGTCACGTCCATATAACGATTACGCGCGTCGCGAAGAAAAGTCGGTAATTGATGCACAGGTAAGCGAAGCTCTTGACCCGTTAAGGCAATTGGGCGCCTTAAGGAAGGCGAAACTGCTCTTGGATCAAGAAAAGCATATCGGCGCTGAAAACGCTCTTACTCTAGTCGCCGGTCTAAAGGTTTCCGACTATTATTCGCCCAACAAAGAACCGGTTGGTGATGCGGCTTATCGCAGCCGTGAATCAAAGGCACAGGCACGAGCGGCCAAGATAGAATCGTTTCTACCCGATATCAACGGAGCCATAGTCGTTCAAGCTGATGTAGAATACGCTAAAAAAAAGATAAAGACATGGCAACGTGAATGGCAGGCGGCGGCAAAGAGTATAAGTCTACTCAAGATTGGCGACAGAAAACAGGCCAATAAAATAAAAGCATTAATTGAAGAGTCAGTAGGGGACAAGTTAAAAATAGGCATAAATATTGCCGACCCTAATATTTTAACTTTTTTGGACAGTCTAGTGACCGCAAAAGCCGCCGAGGTCGCCGGTCGGTTAACGCTATTGAGTAACGAAGTAGAAGATCCGGCCGACGTTGTCGCGGCCTATCTAAAGAACCGGACCAACCCGCCGTTTGATCCGAACGCCGCCGAAAAACCAAATACGCTTACCGTTCCACCGCTTAGATCGCGATTCGAGCAACCAACCGAGACACAAGTCCTGAATTTAGGTGCTACTAACTGGAATATCGGCCCGGATGGCGAAGGAGGCCATTTACTCGCCCCACTTTTTCATGAATTGCGTGATCAGCAGGCCGCTGTTAATCGTTGGCAGTTAGACGCACTCGCTAAATTAATAAATCAAATGTATGCCAATTATATGCCGCCAACAATAAGTGAGGCCATCAAGGCCTATCAAGAGAAACTCGGCAAACCAGTCTATTATGGAAGTAGTGACTATGAAGCAAAATTCGGCGATATTAATGAGCCCTTACGGCAAGCGCTACAGCGGCTTATTCAATCATCAATTGCGGCAAGGCTCGACGGGCTTGATCTTTCCGCTGTACGGCTCGAACCGGTTATTAAACTATTGGCCAAAGATGATTATAATACTTCCCGCATACAGGATAGCCTCAATAGCATACTCGGCGCGGCTCAAGAACGAAAACAAAAATCCTAAGACTCGGCGCCACTTCCGAAGTGGCGTTTAGCCCGCCGTTCTCTTCTCTACTGTAAACGGCAGGCTGTAAATGTACGGAGACGAATTTTATTATCTTGTCATGACGGCCTTAGTATAATTCGCCACTTCGGAAGTGGCGTGACCGCAACTACCTTGAGTGCTATAATAAGTAACCATGGCTAAGCTTTCGATCGGAATTGTCGGGCTGCCGAATGTCGGCAAATCGACTCTTTTCAACGCCGTCTTGAAAAAACAGGTCGCCAATGTGGCCAACTACCCTTTCTGCACCATCGAACCGAATGTCGGCGTCATCGCGGTCCCGGACGAACGGCTGGCCGTCCTCGCCAAAATTGTCAAAACCGAAAAAATCGTACCGGCGGTCGTTGAGTTTTATGATATCGCCGGTCTGGTAAAGGGCGCCTCGCAGGGCGAAGGTTTGGGAAATAAATTTCTGTCGCATATTCGGGAAGTGGCCGCGATTGTTCACGTCGTTCGTCTGTTTGCCGACGCAAATGTCGTCCACGTCGGAAGCGAAATCAGGCCGGAAAACGACATCCAGGTTATCGAAGCCGAACTCATGCTCGCCGACCTGGCAACTCTGGAAAAACAGAAAGAACCGCGCCAAAGCGCGGCCAAAACCGAACACTTCAATTATAAAACGGCGGTCAAAGTACGAAACGACCTCAATCAGGGAGTACCGGTCCGACGCCAGGCGTTAACCGCCGAAGAAAAAGACGCGATAAGGCCGCTCCAACTCCTGACCGCCAAGCCGGTTATTTATGTTTTCAACGTTTCCGAAAAACAGCTGGAGGATAAGTCCGCGACCGTAAACCAAATTGAAGCGGCGCTCACCGTTACGGCGAACGGATTACAGCCTCCGTCTCAAAATCAGGCCGCATCGCCGCCGCCGACTCCCCGCCCGGGCCGGGATGATTACCTGTACTTAAACGCCAAACTGGAAAGCGAAATCACCGCCTTCTCTCCCCCGGAGCAACAGGACTATTTAAAACAGTATGGTCTGGCCGAAACCGGTTTGAATCGTCTCATTAAAAAAGCCTATGAGACGCTCGGACTCATTTCTTTTCTCACCGCCGGCGAGCTCGAAGCGCGCGCCTGGACGGTCGCCCGCGGCACCCGCGCTCCCCAAGCGGCCGGAACCATTCACAGCGATTTCGAAAAAAAATTTATCAAAGCCGACGTCATCCCCTTTCAAGAATTTGTCAACGCCAACGGTTGGGCAAAAGCCCGCGAAATGGGACTGGTGCAAATCGTCGGCCGGGATTACGTGATGAAGGACGGCGACGTCGTTGAATTTAAAGTCGGCCTGTGAGTATACTAAACTTTATATGATCGCCGTTGATTCGCTTGAGGAAAAGATCAGCGCTGACTTTACCGAAGGCTTGCTTAAATTACTCGACTCTCGCCTGATTGATGACCGCCAAGCGAAATCGATCGCTACCAGATTTCTCTCTGTTTTTGTCATCCGTGATGAAGAAAAAATAAAAGAAGCTCTTTTCGGATTTACCAAAGAAAATCCCCAGTTTATGTCGGTTTTTGAAAAAACCGTCTCTTACCTCGACCGCGCCAAAACCGACGTCGGAAATTAACCCTCCACTACCTGACCCCAAAAAACCGGCGGGCGCGAAGTGGCCAAATCTTGCCGCCGCCATCGGGGCAACCGTCCTACCACCCGCCTTTCGTTCCTCACCGGGATAACTTCAACCCCGCCTTGATTTTACTCATCTGCCACCATTTAATGTAAATCGCCCAGAAGCGGATCGCCGAAAACAGGGAGAAGACAAATCCGGGGAATCCGTCAAGAATGGCGAGGTGCCGGAAATACATATTCAAAAAAGTATACAGCGGTTTGCCGATAAAATAGCATGGCCGGCACGGCTTGACGTTCTTTTTTTTCATCGCCAGGACTTCAAGCGAGATATACCGATTCCACCGGGCCAGATAACGGCCAAACGTCTGATCGGCGTAGTGAAGAATCGGAAACTCCAACGTCCCGAGCTCTCCTTTCAGCTCGACATTTTCGTGAATATCGCGGCAGGCAAATTTGGCCGCCCCGTTTTTGTAAAGGCGGATGGTGTAGTCGGGGTACTGCCCGCCCTTCCGAAGAAACCGGGTGAGGAAAAAATTGCGGCGCGGGATTTGGTAACCGGCAAAGTGTCGGGTCGGATCCTGAACGACCGCCTTGATCTCTTCGGCCAGTTCGGGTGAGAGTGTTTCATCGGCGTCAAGCTGCAGTATCCAGTCGCTTGAAGCCGCCTCGATCGTTTTCTGTTTATTCAAATGGAACATTTTCGGATTATCAGAGAGGATAACCGCGACTTTTTTTCCATACGATTTGGCCACTCTGACGGTGCCGTCTGTTGAACCGCCGTCGACCAAAATCACTTCGTCGGCTATCGCGTAGGCCGCGTCCAGCGGGTAGTGGATGAATTTTTCTTCATTAAAAGCGGCGATACATAAGGAAAGCGTCATAACTTTTGACTTTATTATATAATATCCCCATGATCAAAGTCGTACCCGATATTTTAGCCTTTCTGACGGTTGGAAGCGATGTTTTCCTCGCCGCCGTCGTTGTCTTTTTTATACTCGAAAAACTCGCCGCCGGCAAGCTGTATTCGCGCCTCGCCAAATATTTTTCTTCCCGAGCTTACTTTCTGTCTTTTGTCGTCTCGCTGACGGCCACGCTCGGCAGCCTGTATTTTTCGGAAATCGCCAAGTTTACGCCGTGCCTTTTATGCTGGTACCAAAGAATTTTGATGTATCCGCAGGCGCTCCTTCTCTATATCTCAATCCTCCGGGACGAAAAAATCCTGATCCCTTACCTTAGGATTTTTAACATTATCGGTGCCGCGATCGCCGGCTATCACTACTATATCCAGGTCTCTCCGCGCTCTTCCTTTCTCCCCTGCTCGGTCGGCGGCCAGGTCTCGTGCACCAAAACCTATACCCTGTATTTCGGCTATATTACCATCCCGATGATGGCGTTGACCGCCTTTTTGCTGAACTTGGTTTTGCTGCACTTGGCGGCCGCCAGACACCGATCCCAACGGTCGGGAGCCGGCCGATTATTAAAAAAGGGCTAAAATAGCCCTTATCTATGCTGAAAATTGTTACTGTTCCCAACCCGATCCTGACGGCGCCGACCCAACCGGTAAAAAACATCAATGAACCAGTCCGCCAACTGATAAAACAGATGGCGGTCACTCTAAACGCCCAGGTTGACCCGCAGGGAGTCGGCTTGGCGGCGCCACAAATCGGCCAATCGCTCGCTCTTTTTATTATGAAGCCCTCGCCCGACGCGGCCCCCCGGGCGTTTATCAATCCCAAAATCCGCCGGCTGATTTTTTCCAAAGCCAAAAAACCGGTCTCCTCCGCTAAAAAAACCAGGCGCCACAAACTCGAAGGTTGTCTGTCGATTCCCAAAATCTGGAGCCCGATCGGCCGGGCGATAAAAGTCTCTCTCGAGTATCAGGACCTCGCGGGAAAAATAAATACAAAATGGTTTACCTCTTTTGAGGCCGTTATCATCCAGCATGAAGTCGACCACCTTGAAGGGATACTGTTTACGAAACGCGCCATCGAGCAGTCGCTTCCGGTCTACGAAGAACAGGGAAAAAAACTGACGAAAGTTGAAATTTAAGCAGCCAAAGTCAGAAACGGCCTGACGCCGTCCTGCCGGTCTTTTCTCATTCTTTTTAGGCATTTGGCGCACAGTCTGACGGTCGTTGCCTCGCGGTTCACCATGACCGCTACCTTTTGCAGATTAGGGATAAAGAGACGGGGGGTTTTTGGCGCGCGTTTTTTCCAGCGGCCTCCGGCTACTCCGCGGTGATGGGTGTGCGACCGGCCGAAAATGACGCCTTTGCCGCAGTGGTAACATTTGCTGTTCATGTGGATGAAAAATAGTTCGTATTATGATAACATAGTCAGTATCGAAAAGCAATGATTACCCAGCTCGCCGCCAACCCTCTCCTTTTTATTTTATCGCTGGTTGGGCTCTTGGTTGCCGTAACCATCCATGAGTTTTCCCACGCGTATGTCGCCGACCGCCTGGGCGACCCGACCCCAAGGCTCCAGGGAAGGCTGACTTTGAATCCCCGCTCTCATCTTGATCTCATGGGTGTCCTGTTTTTACTTCTTTTTGGTTTCGGCTGGGGCAAGCCGGTCCAGTTTGACCCGTTCAACCTGAAACATCCGCGCCAAGACGCCGCCCTCATCTCGTTGGCCGGTCCGGTATCTAATTTTATTTTAGCTTTAATTTGCTCTATATTTATTAGAACGATCATATTCTTACATCTTTCATTTTTACAAACTATAGGCTTTCTCCTTCTGCCGCCGGTTTTGTCTCTCAATGTTATTCTTGGCGTTTTCAATCTTTTACCGATCCATCCTTTGGACGGTTTTAAAATCGTCGGCGGGCTGCTGCCGCGGGAGCGGGCGCGCGAATGGTATGAGCTGGAAAGATACGGACTGCTATTTTTGCTAATTTTAATCTTGCCTTTGGGACAGAGTTCGATGCTCGACGCGGTTATCCGTCCGGCGGTAAACTTTATTTTACAGCTCCTGTTACCGGTCAATATCGGCGGCGTTGTCTAGTGGCGGCGGGGACGAAGGCTTTTTCAGAGCGACGCGCAGGTATCCCACCTCACCTTGCCGATACAGCCGCTTTTCTGGAACTCCTGGGTGCTGCAGCTGCCGGCCGGTTGTTTGTTTTGACAGATTTTGAGACAGTCGGTAAAAGTACAGCTCCCGCCGGCGTCAGGAATAACGACCGACGAGACCGGTGTCGGCGATAAGCTACTAAGGGGGGCCTCCGAAGGGGAAGGATTGACTGTCGGGGTGGTTGAGACGGTCGTCGTCGCCGTACTTTTGGTTTTAAAGTCCCACGGCTGACCGTTCTCTACTCCCGCACCGTTAGTGCCGCCTATCCCATACTTTCTATCGACGATACGGATCTGAAATAAGTAAGTCGAGTCTTTGGCCAGCAGCGTCAGGTCGACGCCGTGATTTTTGCTGGCGGCCGGCTCCGGGGCAAAAAAATTAAGCGCGGTCAGGGATGTCCCGTACTCAACGACTCCCTGCGTCTCGCTCACCGTCGTCCAGGTAAGGCGGACGCTGTTTTGGGTAATGTTGGTGATGGCAACATCACTTGGGGCATCGTTACTGGCTTTGGTGAAAAAGCGGGCGGCGACCGTAAAGCCCATAAAGACGACGACACCCGACATCACAACGCCGATACCAACCGCCATCATCCGTATCAGTTTATGATGTTGATTCATAGTTTTAATAACATCCGTAACGAGACTCCGGCCACAAAAAGGACAGCGCCAAAAGTGGCGAAGTTTTTGGTGTTATCAAAAAAACCGGTTTGGGGCAGCGTCGACGGGTTGACTATCGGCGCGCTGGTTGGCGCTGCCGGCCCGGCGGCCGCCGTGGTTGGGGTCGGCGTTGAAGTCGGCGCTGTTCCACTACCGCCGCTGCCACTTCCAACCGTGACCGCCGCCGTGCCGTTTTGGGCGCAGATCAAAACGTTAGTCGCGTTGACATCGTTCTTAATGACTTTTGAGGTGGAGTTTGAGCTGGTGGAACAGTCAAAAGCCAGGGTAGCCGTGCCGCTTTTCAGGCTTTTGAAAATGATGGTCGCCAATTTGCCGGTACCGCTTGGCGCCAGATTGATATCGTTGACCACGCCGGAAATATAGATCCGTCCGGCGGCAATCGAGTGCGACGTAACCGGAAAAAAGGAGCCGTCGGTCACGCTCGTCGCTTCCAAAACGGTGGAGTCGTAGGTGACGTAGACATTGGCCGACGACACTTTGTCGGTCCCGGCGTCCACTTTTGCGTCAACCGTCATCGTGTCGCCGACATTGATCGTAAAGGAAGTCTGACTGAAATTAAGACTGGCCGCCTCGCTCGCCCGCACAAAAAAAGAGCCGAAGAAAAAAAGAAAAAGTCCGATTGTCGCTGCCGTTGCATATTTCATCGTTTATAGTATCTCCACTGTCTTGGCGCTTACTTTTGTGGCTTCAACTTTTGATGTCCCGTCGACTATTTCGGTGACGTCAGACCCGTCTTTCTTAACAACCGCAAACACAACGCTTCCCTTGCGAAGGGGCTTAAAGGCAACTTTAAGAAGAGGTCTGTCTCCCAGCAAGGGTGAGGCGGCACTGCCCAAATTCCTAACCGCCGTAAAGACGATTTTTTTTGGGCCGGGAATGGCGATGACTTTAAAGTGCGCGTCAACCGACTGGACGGACACAAACGACACGACCGTCGGATCGTAAGCCAGTACGATATCAAAACCGGTAACGTTTTTTTGTGAACTGTCGCCGACAATAATGACACTGACCGTATCGGTCAAGGCAAACTGGGTTTTGCCAAACTCGGTCTTCGGCTCGAAAGAGTAACCGGCATTGAGCGGGAGCGGCGTTGGCGTTGGCGTCGGCGGGGCAAGATAACGACGGGTATTATTATTGGTGGTGGTGACCGGCGCATTTTTGCCCTTCATAATTATTAGGATCAAGGGCACGATCCCAAGCAAGACGACAAAGGCAAACAGCCAAAGCATTTTTGCGTGGGTTTTTATCCAACTGGTGTTATTATCCATAGGTTTTTATTACTGTCCGGTGACCGCCCCGTCGTCGTATCTGATACCAAGCGTCGCCAGAATTAGCGAATAGTCCTGGGTATCAACTACTCCATCATAGTTTAAGTCCGAAGAGTCAAGCGCTTCCTGGTCGGTCTTCCCTATATTATTGTACACGGTTGAGGCGTCGATTGAGTTGACTATTCCGTCCTGCGCCGGGATGTCGCCGGCGAGCATGATAACGCCGCTGAAATCCAGATCGTTTACGCCGGGCGTAAGCTTGATTGTCCCCGAATCGCAGTGGTAGGAGGCGGCCGGGTCTTCGGCCGGCGCGGCGACGCAGACGCGTTTCTGAAGATGCTTGGGACCTTTGATAAGAACGGCGTACTGGCCGGCGGTATCCAATCCGTCAAAGGTGGCATCAGCGGCCCAGACTCCATTACTGCCTAAAGCAAAAGTTACCGTTTGAGTAAGCGGGGCGCTTAGACTTCCTCCGCTTACCGTCACTTTGACGGGCAACGACGTGACTGTCGGCGTAAAGCTGCCGGTCACGCCCTGGAACTTTACTTTCAAGGCGAGGCTGACGCTGCCGGCCGCACCCGGAGTTGGGGTTACGCTCGGCGTCCCGGTTAATCCTGCGGTCGGACTAGCGATGGTTGGCGTTGGGACGGCTGACGGACTGACGCCTGGTGGAGCAGTTGGAGTCGGCGAAGGACTAACCCCGGGAGGAAGAGTCGGATTCGGAGTCGGACTCGCGCCGGGGGGCGGCGTTGGCGTATCGGTTGGCGTTGGCGCCGGCGTCAATGACGGCGTCGGGGGCGTTCCCGTACCAACGGTATAACTGCCGGTATCGGCCGAAGCCACCATAAAGACGTATCCTTGAGTTGTTCCGGTGACCTGTCCGGTGTTGTTTAAAAATGACAGGGTGGCATTAGCGTTTGTATTGCCCTTAACGTGAAGTGGCAGAATGACGCTCGCCGGCAACTGCGCATCGGGATATTTGGCAGTATAAACATAGCGGTTACCGCCCGAGTAGACCAGCGAGTAGAGCGAGGTATTGCCGGTGCCGTCGCGGGGAAGGTCGGCCGAGGTAATCTCGAGGCTGTCCGATTTTGCCAGAGTAATATCAAAACCGGAGATCCCCTTTACTTTACCGTCGCTACTGACGGTCGTTAGCACCAGACTAATCGTCGTATCGGCATCGACCGGCATCGTAGCCGTTTTCGGATTGAGAGCCAGGCTCACCGTATCACCTGACGCGTGCGACCGGAACAGATAACGGTTTATGTACCTTAATAGAACGCCGCCAACAAGAACCGCCACCAGTATCATCAGTACGGCTTTGATTTTTTTGACTTTAGCGTTGTTGTTTTGGTTGTCGTCCATAGGTTATGGCGGGCTCGTTGGTTTTGGCGCCGGTGTGTTGGTCGGTTTAGGTACAGGCGTATTTGTCGGCCTTGGTACGGGGGTTTCGGTTGGTCTTGGTACCGGCGTAAATGACGGCGTTGGCGTGGTGTCAGACACGACTGTCGGCGTCGGGGTAAGGGTTGGTTTTGTCCCAGGTGTATTGGTTGGGCCCGGCGTCGGGGTCTCCTGATTGGTTGACGCCGGGCTCGGCGGCACCGTCGGTACCGGCGTGGCCGTCGGGCTTTCATTCAAATGCAGCCGCCAGACCTCAAAATCGACGAGCGACACCCAACCGTCGTTGTTAAAATCTGCCGTTAAGGTACTGGCCGGACTGGCGCAGCTGCCGTTACCGACGAACTCGCACTGCCAGATCGCATAGTCGGCGTCGTCTACTTTACCGTCACAGTTGGCGTCGCCGCTCGCCTTCTGACAGGAAGTCGGCACCGTATACCAACTATAGCCATACCCCAGAGAACCGCTGCTTATCGCCGAGTCAAGCGGTTGCATGTCCGCCCCGTCAAGCGTTGAGGTGAATAAATTTTCCGGCGCTCCCGCTGACTGAACTTTATCAATAATGAGCCGTTGACCGTCGGGCGAAAATGCCACATAGTAAACATACAGGTCATTGAGTGTAAAACTATGTGTCGGTGGAACAGACGAACCGATGGTGTTGCCGGGAATGATATTGATAGTCTTAGTATTTCCCGACCAGTCAACATATGCAATCGACTGGCCGTCGTCGGGTGAATAACGCGCATTTTCTATGGCTTTACCGGTTGTCAGCCTTTTGTCGCCGCTGCCGTCGGCATTCATCTGATAAAGATCGTAAGAACCGTCTTTATCGGAAATATAAAGCAAAG
>JACQCK010000031.1 GCA_016201695.1 Candidatus Roizmanbacteria bacterium | reverse complement strand
TCCCGATGTCTTCCTAATTTTTGAGCAATGTGCAGCTTCGGAATTCCTTGCTCGTAGAGTTCCCAAGCCATGGTAATGAGTGTTTGATTGGTCATGTCCATAACTATATATGGACTGTCGGATATTTACGAGGAGAATGCGGGTCAGTAATATAATTAGATTGTCTATATACTCCAAAATTGTAATGGGTGACTGGCGAATACCTGTCCCAAACGAAGCTTGAAGAGCGAAGGAATAATTTCTAACTAAATTAAATGTTTATTTTTAAACGCATATCCAGAACCTGTTTTTAAGTATTTTTCAAACCGCAAAGCATTTAATTTTGATTCGAATGCTGCATAAAAGACAAGTCTGAAAGTTCTATTTTTGGTTTGATGAACTTCTCTTTTTTTATGCTCATACATTCTATTTCTAAGGTTGATGGAGTACCCAATGTAGTACGTGTTATTTTCCAATTTAAGAATATAAGTATAGAACATTGCTTAATGAAAACAAAAGAGTACAGCGAGTTTATTGACATTAATGTCAAAACTCTGTCCCACTTCGTTCTCGCTGCGCTCGAACTACGTGGGACACACTTCGCTAGGTGGTTTACCACACGAAGCCCTGTACCGTCTGGTACGGGCGAAGTGTGGGTCATCGAGGATGACTTACTGGAACAAATTATACAGGAAATGAACGTCCTCCGGCACCATTTCCCGACTTATGCGTAACAACGAAAATTTATAACCCCGGCACAGCAGGAGCCTCAGGAGCCGGTTGTACAACAGGAGCTTCCGGTGGTGGTGCGGCAGGGGCAGCAGCTGGCTCAGGAGCTACAGCCGGAGCTTGTACCGGTTGAGTTTCAACAGGCGTTGTCACGGTGACCGATGTTGACTCGGCGACCGCAGCTTGCACGCTGACTTGCGGAATCTGTTCGACGGGCACTTCCTGTTTTATTGTCTCGACTTGTTGTTGAATATCCGCAGGAAGCGACTGCTCAACGGATGAGGTCGTAGATGTTGTAGAAAATATCTCTTGTTGTACCTGTGTTACAGTTGTCTGAAGCGTGGTTTCTTGCTGCGCGGCCACTGTTGCTACCTCTTGCGCCTTCATCTCTACCGCTTGAGTAAATTCTGTACTCCCAACCTGAGTCACCACAGCCTTAACGACAGAATTTTCTTCTATTTGTGCAATTAACGCTTGAAATGTTGCCAGATCGGTAACGGTATTTACCAAATGATCTTGAATCAAGTTTACTTGTGCCTCAATGGCAATGTCAATTTTTGCCTGATCCGCAGCTGGCAACTCTTCTTTCAGCTCAACCAGTACAATCAGTGTGTCCGGTAAGGGATCTAGAGTCTTAGCTACAACTGCACTGACGGTAGTTTCTGCTGATGTTTGTGCCTCAACCTGTGCCTTGGAAATATTTTCGATAAATGTATCAATTATTTTCGCCTCTTCCTTTTGGGCTAGTGCTACAACCTCTTTTGATACTTCGGGTGTTTGCTCCATGACCTGTGTTAATTCCTGAGCAACCTGTACGTCGGCTGCGTCCGGCGTCGTGGAAAGAGTCGGATTATCATAAAAATCCGTAGCAGCAAGCTCTTGTGGTTTATCCTTATAAGTATCAATAATATTTTGTTCGATTACGGCTTTAATATCTTCGACCTGACCGGCTATTGGTAATGTCTCAACCGCTCCAGCATTTTGCGGTGGTTCGACCCGGGCTTCAACCTCAATAATAGCTTTCAAATCCTGCGGAAGTTCTCCAATGATACTGTCGGCAAACTCCACACGGGTCGTCTCATCGGAGATTTCAGAGATGCGCTCTATGAGATTCTCCGTTGCTTTGTCTTTTAACCCTTCTGTCAAAAGAATAGTGTCGGGGTTGTCGAAACTGTCTTTGAGGATGTCGTAGGCTTCAAGTTGTCGCACCGGGCTCCCTGTCTGATGAGCCGCATAATCTAAGACTTCTTGCGTTCTTCCCTCTTCAGGTATCGCAAGGATTTTTGTTTCTACAATTTGGGCAATGGTTGTTTCCGAAGTCTGAAGTATCTGTTGTATATCTTCTGGTTGCGTACGGGCAATCTCGTTGAGAAGCTCAACCGCTTTTATGCCTTCTAAGGGATTATTTTGTTCACTTTTGACTGTTTCCTCAAGCTTTTGCGTCAGCTTTTCAACATTATTGTCGGTCACCTCAAGCAAGAGATCGATTCCATCTTTAACCATATCGGTACGAAGTTTTTCTACTTTTACATAGTCTTCACCATGTACCACATTTTCTATCTGAGAAATGACTGTCTGTCGAGACAGGCCATCATCGATCATCGTATCGACAAGCTCCTGTACCTTTTGTGGTTCAGTTTTCTGTACAGCAGTAAGTTCGCCTATATGATCTTTTAAAGTGTCGAAATCCGCGGCCACTGATTGCAATGTGTCGATCGCTGTATTTGTTGCTTCCGCAGAAGGATTAGTTTCAACGAGTTTTGCAGCTTCAAGTATCTTTTCATTATCTTGTTTGAGCAGTTCTTCAGCACGATCGACAGGATCAGCTTTAGTAACAAGAGCTATTACTCGAGCAGCCTCAACGAGAGAATAAAGAGGATTATCGGGTAAAATCTGCGGGATCGGGACTTCAAGATCTTTCGCCTGTTCTTCTAAATTAAGCTTTACTTGATCAGCCTCGCTGATTTTTTCACGTGCGGCTTCGATGATCGCATTTTGAATAGTTGTTGGAAGTGTGGCAACTTGCGGAAGAGTTACGTCTGCGGGCGTCTCAAGACGTGGAATGTTCTTATCGGCAAGTTCTTGCTTCAGATCCGTAATCAGCTGTTGAACCTCAGTAGATAACTGTTGTTCAAGACCGCTCTTGTTATGGGTTATAAAGATCTCCTGCGTAATCTGCTGCATCTTCTCATAGAGAGCCTGATCCTGCCCGTGGGCTATTTTTTCTATGATTTTTTGTTTTTGAGCCATGACGCTGAAAAATACTCGATTTCCATACGTCTGTAGGGCGCTCTTCACCACAGGGTTTTCGGTGATTATTTTTTGGTAGCCTTTGAAAATTTGTGGATCAGTCACATGCTCCAGAATATGTTCCTCAACAAGTTTATTCTCGGCTCTTTGTGCTTGAGCAAGAATACTCCTTTGCGCGGGTGTCAGATCATTTTGTAGGTCTGATAATAGCTGTATCGTATATGGATTGGGCAAAAGGACCCGCACATCGGCGTTTTGATCAACCGGATTGTAACCTTTGCGGACTGCTGTTGTGAAGCCTCGTGTTGATACCTTGTCAAGAAAACTTTTAATTGCAGCAGCCTTTGTGGATTTTAGAGTCGCTATGACTTCTTGACTAACAAGAGGAGACGAGCTAAGCAACTGTTCTAGATTATTGATCTCAACAATATTCAGAAGATCGGCTGTTTTTCCTTCTTCTTCGGCAAATAAAGAGGCAAGTGCTTTTTCGTTGTGACCAAACCTTGTGATCAATTTTGCTTGAGAATTTTTCTCAATGTTCGCCATTTGCTGCTTGCTTTTTTCATCACCAGTTGCCAATACATGGAGTGTCAGCTGTGTCAGAATTTTAAGATCTTCGGGCTGGCTCAATTCTTCATCAAAAAATCTATTCAACAACATCTCATTGTCAAGCTCAAATACCCGTTTCTCAAGCTTACTAAGTGCAAACTCTTTTAGGCCCTCCATCTCCAGGATCAGGTCACGATCCGACATGACAGCCTTCATCGTATCAAACGCTTGAACTTGCCTGATGGGATTGCCGTAAGACAAGGTCATGTATTCTTGAAGTCTTCGAGTTCGTACCTCGTGAGGGAGCTTGAGCATGTGCCGTTCGAATTCAAGCGCAAGCTCCTTTTTGAGTCCGGCAAGCTTCTTTTGTGCAGGCGCGCTGAGCCCACTTCCTATGTCGGAAAGCACCTCAAGAGCCTTAAGTTGGGCAAAGTCGGGACCAACGTGTTTTTCTATTTCTTTTATCGCAATATTGTGAATGACGTTCAAGTTAGGTGCCGCATTGATCGATTCCTGAGCGCCGCGGACTAAATACTTGACCCGTGCGTCTTCAATCACAAGATACTGTTTCATAGGTAGCGTGTCTTCAAGCTTCTGCAAAATCAGCTGGATCCTGTTGTATTGGGCAATCTGACGGGTCAGAATCTCACGGTCGGTCTGTACACCTTTATCGCTGACTATTTTTTGTGTCTCATTACCTATTTTCTTGACAACATTTACGACGCGGGAAACTGTTTGATCTGATTTATCAGTAATCAGAATTGGCATCAATTCTTGTGCCAGTCTGTCTATTTTCCTCAACCTTACTTTGGCTCGGTATGCAGGACTTGTCGTAAATGTTTCTTGTAATACTTCAAGGAGTGGAGTAGCTAATCCCTCGTTTGTTTGACCGGAATCTGACGTTGTTGTAGTTGTCCCAACTTGACCCGCAGCGACAGCTAAAGTAGCTTTAGCCTGTTCTTGTTGGATTTCTTGTTTAGCTAAGTTCTCAATAGCGCTCTGAATGGTTGAATTAAGAGTTTTATTGCTTTGAATGATTGGTTTTGGTTTGGTAAATCTAAAGCTTTTGAGTAAAACGTCATTTCCAAAAGCATAGCGGACAAAGAGTAGTAGTGCGATTCCTACCATTACCCACCAGAAAAGCCAAGTACACGGACACCTTTTTGATGAAGTAGGTAGAGAGTCTTCTGATTTTTTGTGATTATTGTGACGATGATGATCCTTGTCCTTGAGCATAAGGAAGATTCCTCTTATTTTCATTGTGTCAAGTTTCCACCCAAGATGCAAGAAGAATACGGAGTGCCGAGCGCTTGATGAATATTTAGAGTCGCAAACTGGCTCCAAATCCTGCCATATCCAGACTTAGTTTACCAAAAATCCCTACGGTTTATTCAAATTTAGCTATTCAATTTTTGCTTAATATATCTATCTTTCCTCTTGATAGACACAACTTCTTTGTAGATCTTATCGATATGTTCTTGAGGAATTTCTTGGGCTACGCCAATTTTCATTTTTTCTGCAAGTTTTATGGCTTCTCTTCCTCTTTCTTGAAGCTGGGCTGGTAACTCTTCTAAGGATAAATGGTGAGATCGCATATCGTATCCATATGTGCCATACTTAGCGAGGAAATCTTTAATATCTTTAACATACTTACTGCTTCCAGTTGGGTTTCTGCTATAGAGAGTGAATTCTTGACTTAGATTACCTTTATTTACGATAAAGTCCTGCTTGAAAATAGGATTTTTCATTTCATGATGATAGGTGTAAACTCCGATTATCTCATCGCCCGATTTGGGGTACGATGTTACTATCATTGCTGGAGAAATAAATTTCTTAGGATAAACATTTTTTAACGCGGCTAAAAACTTAGCGTGAGATTTACACCAATTTACCAGCTCCTCAGAAAAAGGCATCAATTCAAGAATCAATTCTTCTAGAGTGATATTTCTATTCATAAACATCTTCTAATATTTAGTTTAATATTTTCTATCTTTGGGCGGATTTGGATCGTGTCCATAACTATCTTTATCTCGAATAGTACCGTCAGGACGATGTATAACAACTTCGCTTCTCTGATTGATCGCTATTTCGCGCGCGGCGTCAATAGCTTCCTGTTGGGTGGCGTGAGTTGATGTAACTCGCTGATTCCCCTCACCACGAACAGCCCATGAATCATTATGTGTAACTACGTGTTGGTTATTTTTAGACATATGTTCTCACCTCCTAAAATATCCCTTGACTTTCGGGTTATGTTCGGTTTATGATATAGTAACTTATGCAAAATGTCAATACATTTCTCACACCGAAACAAAAGAAAGTACTCGACTTTATTACTTTATATGCTCAAAAAAAGGGGTACGCTCCTTCTCTTGAGGAAATAAAAAAACATCTCCATCTCAAAGCTATATCAACAGTTCACGAGCACATTAAAGCTTTAAATGATAAGGGTTTTCTTCGAAAAGAAAACAATCAAGCTCGAGGAGTTTTGCCTATTCAAAAAGACGCAGATACTGTAGAAATTCCACTCGTTGGAACTATTGCGGCTGGTGAACCAATAGAGGCATTAGAAGTAGCAGGTGAAACTGTTAGGGTAACAAGAGGGCTAATTGGCGATGTTAAGGATTATTATGCGCTGAGTGTAAGAGGTAATAGTATGATTGACGAGGGAATTTTTGACGGAGATATTGTAGTTATTCGCAAACAACAAACAGCAGATAATGGTCAAACCGTTGTTGCCATAATCGATCAAAACCAAGCAACTCTAAAAAAGCTCTACCGAGAGAAAGATAGGTTTAGACTTCAGCCAGCTAACCCGACTCTCTTTCCAATATATACAGATGAATTAGAGATAAGGGGTGTAGTTGTTGAAATAATAAGAAAGCTTGATTTTCCTTCTGAAAAAACTACAGAAGAAACTAAATACAAAAGACGTATTGATTTCTCATGGGACTATCGAGGAGAAAAAACAAAGTCATATACTCATGGTTTTCATACTTACCCTGCAATGTTTATACCCCAAGTTGCCAGAAGACTAATCGAAAGTTATAGTCAAAAAGGTGAAACTGTCTGCGATATTTTTTGTGGCTCTGGAACAGCTTTGGTCGAAAGCCGACTTTTGGGAAGAAATGCTTATGGTATTGATCTGAATCCTCTAGCAATATTTCTAGCTAAAGTAAAAACTACGGAAATAGACACATCGATATTAACTAAAAGGTATTTTCATCTTCTAGATAGAATAAGAAAAATTAAAGATTCTGAAATAGAACGACCCAACTTTCTAAATATCGATTTTTGGTTTAAAGATCGTGTGATCGTTCAATTAGCAAAGATTAAAAAGGCCATAAAAGAAACAACCGAAGAAAATATACGAAATTTCTTTATGGTAGCTTTCAGTGAAACAGTACGTTTATCTTCAAATACAAAAAATGGTGAATTTAAACTTGTGAGAATCAAGGAAGAGAAGTTGAATAACTATGATCCTAATGTTTTTGAAATATTCGCAAAAAGAGCTGATATTTGCATTGGTGGGATGAGAAGCTTTTATAATGACGTAGATAAAAATACATGGGCTAAGGTAATTTATGGCGATTCTTCAAAAGAGAATGACATACCAGAGGATAGCATTGATTGTATTGTTACATCACCCCCTTACGGTGACAGTCGGACAACCGTGGCATATGGCCAGTTCTCGAGACTTTCAGCTCAATGGATAGATATATTTGAAGATCCGAATAAGGCTTCGGGCGTTGACAATGAGCTTCTTGGTGGCAGGCCAACTAAAGATCTACTGCATGAATTAAATTCAGACCATTTAAAAGAAGCCCTAAAAGAGATCAGTCATAGGGATGAAAAAAGAGCAAAAGATGTTTTAAGTTTCTATATTGGACTCAATAATTGTCTTCGTCGAGCATTTAAGATATTAAAAACAAATAGACACTTTTGTATTGTGATAGGAAATAGACTCGTTAAACAGGTGAGAATACCAACAGATTTTATAATCGCTGAATTAAGTGAAAATATCGGTTTTCAATGCGAGGATATTATTGTAAGAAATATACCGGGAAAAAGAATGCCTATGAAAAACTCACCTACAAATAAAGTAGGCGCCTTAGAAGAGACAATGATAAAAGAAAGTATTCTTGTTTTAAGAAAGACTAAATAAGTTGCTTGTAGTTATCGAATAAGTGCAGAAAATCCCTCTTGTTAATTCTAAATCCAGTGCCATGATCATGGTATCGTCCTTGAAATTTACCGGTTCTGTAAACTCCTATTCTAATATCTATCTTCAATTTATCTTCCAGGATCGCCTTCTTAAACTTCTTTATATTTAAATCAGATAGTAAGTGGGCTTCTACGAAGTGAAATTTCTCTGTAAGCGTTTTTTTCTCACCTTTTGTCTCTGCAAAAACCAATAAGATTTGGTTTGATTTTGACTTCAAAACTTCATCAAAAGTATTTATTGGCCAATACGCATCCACACCATTTTTATTCTCCAATTTCAACATAGTGTCCGTTGGAATAATTTTTAGGCCTTGAGGATTAAAGCGAGATCCATATACGGTTGAGTGTAAATTGAAGTGTCCTTCTTTATCTACATATTTATAATTCTCAAAAAGTACTCTATTCGCTCCCTTAGGCATCGGAGATTTTGTTGCCAGAGTAAGCATACTACCTGATTCTAATCTCTTTGCTTTAAGTTCTATTACTCCGACATCTGGTAAACGTAGATTATTCTCTTTAATTTCAAGCAGATCTTCTAATGTTTTACCTATTCCAGTATCGTTTGCTCGATGAGTAAAAACAAAACCTAGAGCTTTTATCTTTTTTAATTTCTGTATTAGTTTTTGTAGATCCATCTTTTGAAAAATTATAGAGGTTATGTAGCATATAGTCCACTTTAAGTGAAATAAATTACGAGAAACTACGAAAATCCTCGAGGCTAAGTGTGTCTATCGGAAAGGGTTTTCGCAACAAATTGATACGCCAGCGGGACAAATTGGATCTACAAAATCTACATAATCTACACAACATGGGGGGTAAATTTCCAGTCGACGAGAAAAATAGATACACAAAATACACAGAATACACATTTTTTCATCAATACGATTTGCGAAAACCCTTGTGCCTACTCGAAGCTAGTCAATATGAATTTTCGCAACAAAAACCAGCTATAAGATTTGCAAAACTCACACACGAAATCGTGCCTAAAAAGACTGGAAAACAGGGGGTTTTGCAACAAAATAAAGGGTCTATAAAACCAACAAAACCAACAGAACCAACAAAATTCTCTCAGTTTATCTCCGTAAACTCTATATTCAGGACGCTCCAAAATTAAAATGTATAAGGTTTCTTAGCCTCGACAATATAATGCTTATAGAATGGAAAAATCTAGTAATGTACACATCGAGAAAGACAAGTGGAACGCTCCATATCTTCTTGCCGCAAGCTTCCATGACCTTGTTAAATTCGTAGGTAGTTCTACAGAAAACGGCATTCTCCATTGGCATTTTATTCCGGTCGATAAAGTCAAAACACTTATTGAAGCAGTTCAGACGAAGAAAGATCCTCGTATTCCGGCCAAAGACATCTTTGAGGCAATTGAAACGTTCTGGAGACAAGTTTCCAGAATAAGAAATGAAAGAAATGGAAGATCAAAAGACATCTAAAACAATTAGCTTTATGAAGTTGCGAGAATTTATGAGAAATCCCGATGTAACTCCTCTGGAAAAATGCGTAATAGTTGATCTTCTTTTATATGCAGGTTCTGCCGGAGAGGCATATCCTAGTCTCGATACCGTAGGGCGTGACCTAGCAGATCTGAGAGGCAAATAAGAAGGTCTATAGAAGCGCTTAGAAGTAAAGGACTACTTGATTGGAAGAAGAGAGGGTATTCAAAAAGTAATCAATATATTCTCAATACGGACATGTATGTCCGACATGACACTTCAATAAGGACACCCATGTCCTCTCAATCGGGACATGTAAGTCCTTTTCAAAGCGGCCATGAGAGTCCACCTAATGTAAGTCAAGAAAGTAATCAAAGAAGTAGTAGTACACGATTATTTGAAGAAACTTTTAAGAAAACACTATCCGGTACAGAGATCATTAGACTGAATAAGTTATGCAAAGAACATACGGAGGAATTTGTCTTACAAGCGATAAAAGAAGCTGCTGGTAGAAAGCTCAAGTATGTCAATATCGGTCTTATTGAGAATATCTTAGGCGATTGGAAGATTGATGGCAAACCGACTCCTCGGCCCGTTTTTGTGCCCTGCGGTAAGGGTATTTGTGAAGAAGGGTTTATTTTCTCCGAAGGAGTAGCTTCTCTATGCCCTTGTAAAAGAATTTATCAGCAAGAACTTGAGAACTGGAAAAACAAACGGACCAAGACATGAAACCCATGACCATTCAAAGAGCAAGAGAAATATTAGGGGAATACGGAACCAAATTGACCAACGAGCAGATACAAGAGGTTATGGATTGTTTTGAACTTGTCATAGAAGTCGGCTTTCAACAGTTTGAAGACAAATATAAGTCTAAGAAAGAAGCTAACAACCATGAATGATCAGCGGTATAATCCCACCATGCTAAAATAGGCCTATGCATATCTTAGGGTAAGCTCAGAAGAGCAGGTAACCAACTTTAGCCTTGATAATCAGCAGGACTATTGCAAGCGAGAAGCTGAGAGGCAAGGATATGATCTTTTGAAGGTTTATAGAGAGGAAGGGGTAAGCGCTAAAACACTTAATCGTCCGGAACTACTGCGACTGCTTGAGGATTGTCGAGCAAACCAAAAGAAAGTATCTGCGATCTTTATCTATAAAATTGACCGCATTACCCGTGACACTTACGACTTCCTCGCTATCAAAAAGAAACTTGCCGATTATGGTATTCGTATTCTCTCTGTCACCGAACCGACGGAAGACAGCCCCACCGGTGAATTTTTAGAGACGCTGTTTGCCGCCAACGCAAAGCTCGATAATGCGACCAAAAGTCTACGTACTTTAGATTGTATGAAGAAACGGATAGAAGCGGGTTGGGCTCTGGGACGGGCTCCTGTTGGCTACTTGAATGTCTCAAGAGAAGGTAAACAGGTCATCGATCCCGATCTTGAACAATTTGATTTGGTTAAGAAAGCATGGGAAGAGATGGCAAAGGGTATTTATTCGCTTGAGACGATTGTCCCTTATATGAATAAGTTAGGGATAATGATAAAAATAGGTCCGCGAAGAATACCAATCACTAGAAACCAGCAGACACAAAGGATCTTCAGAGATAAGTTTTACTGCGGATATGTAGTGAGTAAGAAATTTAGTATCGATAAACGGGGCTGTCATCTACCGATGATCTCTGAGGATTTATTCTACAGGGTGCAGGCAATTATAGACGGTAGATCTTTTACGGCAGGGATAAATTACAAGAAACAGAATGAGAATTTTCCATTAAGAGGAGCGCTGTGTAAAAAATGCGGATTTAAGATGACAGGATCTTTCAGTACAGGAAGAGCCGCTAAGTATCCTTACTATTCGTGTAATAACGGCAAACATAGAAGTCCCTCAATACCCAAGGAAAAGTTTGAGAGAGACTTCTTAGAGCTTGTGAATTCCGTTGAGCCAAAGAAAGAACTTGTTGGTCTATTTTGTGAAATGGTGAGAGAAAGATACAAAAGCAGGTATGCATATCTCGGTCAGAAGGAGAAAACAGTAGAGCAGGATATTGTAGAGCTTTACGATGTCCGTAAACGTCTTGTAGAGAAGAATTTGAAGGGTATATACTCCGATGAGGTCTTTAAAGAGCAGATGGCATCGATTGAACATGAGATATTGGTTAAAAAAACGCTCCAAAGTGAGGCTAAACTGGACAAAATCGATATAGACATCGTGGTTAACTTTATGAAGAGCTTCCTATGGAACTTAGGCAAGGCGTGGAAAGAAGGGTCCTTGCAACAGCGAAAAGCTATTACCGGTTCCATTTTCCCTCAAAATGTCGTTTATTGTTATCCTAAATTTTGAACCGCTACTTTAGGTTATTCCTATAAGCTAATGAAGGGTTTTCGGAGGGTACCTATCTCGTCATGGGTGACTGACGGGATTTGAACCCGCAACATTCGCCTCCACAGGGCGACGCTCTACCATTGAGCTACAGCCACCAGTAGTGTAAGATGTAATTGTATCATTTAGAGACCGGATTTTAAACATGAGAAAACTTTTTTCGCTGGTAGCAATTATTGGTATAGGTTGGTATTACGCGATAAATAATGGTTTGTCTATCAAGGCATTAGGGGTGCAGGTGAAAAAAGAGCAGGCGGCCAACTGGTATAAAGAGACGGTCGGGCAGGTACTTGGCGTGACCACTTCGAAACTAAAAGAAACGCTGATCAAAACAACGGCCAAAGAGTTGATTAAACAAGCCGATAAGCTTCCGGCCGATCAAAAAGCAGAGCTGAAAAAAGCCGTCTGCGAATAATTGAAGGGGCTAAACTCTCATAGAATTGAAAATCGGTCTTAAGTTTGCTATGCTTTTTGAACCATGGATATAAAGTTCATCGGTCATGCCTCATTTTTTATAAAAGCGAAAGACGCGCGTTTGGTAACCGATCCGTATGATCCGTCGGCGGTTGGAATGAAATTCCCAAAAATAGAAGCCGATATTGTCACCGTCTCTCATACCCACCCTGATCATAATTATGTAACCGGCGTAAGCGGAACACCGCTCGTAATCGACCTGCCTGGCGAATTTGAAAAAAACGGGATGCGCATTTACGGCTACTCGACTTTTCATGACAAAAATAAAGGCCAGGAACGGGGAGAAAATACTGTTTATAAAGTCGAAGCCGAGGGAATAAACGTACTTCATTGCGGCGACCTCGGGCATGTGTTTGACGACGCACTTATCGAAGAAATAGGGGACGTTGATATTCTATTGGTTCCGGTCGGCGGTTTTTTTACGATTGACGCGGCCGATGCGGTTGAACTGGCGAAAAAGCTCGAGCCGGCAGTGATTATTCCAATGCATTACAATATACCTGGTCTCAACCAAAAGGTCTTCGCCCAGCTTGCTGCGGTCACTGACTTTTTGAAAAAGATGGGCCAAGAAAGTATAACTTCCGTTCCCAAGCTGACGGTAAAAAAAGAAAGTCTGACCGAAGAAATGAAGGTCGTCGTAATGGAAATGGGCGGATAATTTTTAGTTTTTATCATGTCAACATCTTCTGACGCTTTGAAAGTCCCGCCGCAAGACATCGAGGCGGAAAAATCGGTTCTCGGAGCGCTACTGATCGATTCGGCGGCAATCAATCTGGTGGCGGAATTTCTGCGCCCGGAGCATTTCTATATTTCAGAGCACAAGAGTATTTATAACGCCATTCTTACCCTTTTTGAAAAACAGCAGCCGATCGACATCGTAACAATCACAGCCGAATTAAAAAGCGAAGGGACGCTAAAAAAAGTGGGCGGCAAATCTTATTTGTCAGAACTGATTAATACCGTTCCGACTTCGGCCTATATCGAACACTACGGACTGATTGTGAAAAGCCAGTACACGAAGCGTAAACTGATCGAATACTCATCGCGGATGGTCGAAAAAGCCTTTGATGAAAAAGGGGATGTGAAAAAACTGCTCGACCAAGCCGAAGCACAAATTTTCTCAATTTCCCAGGAACATCTACACCGCGATTTCGTGGAACTTAAGGAAATCCTGGCCGAAAGTTTTGAGCGGCTGGAGGAGTTTATGAAAAAAGGGACTCATCTTCGGGGAGTGCCGACCGGATACGTCGACTTGGATAATAAACTCGCCGGCATGCAAGAGTCCAACCTGATTGTGTTGGCCGCCCGACCGGGGGTCGGAAAAACAACTTTCGCCTTGAATATCGCCCTTAATGTCGCCACTAAATCCAAGCTGCCGGTCGGTTTTTTCTCCCTGGAAATGAGTAAGGAAGAGCTGGTCGATCGGTTGCTCGTTGGTCAGGCCGATATCGACGCCTGGCGGCTGAAGACCGGCCGGCTCGCCGATGACGACTACAAGCGGCTGACCGAAGCAATGGGTGTTTTGTCGGAGGCGCCGATTTTTATCGACGATACTCCGGGTATTTCCATTCTGGAGATGCGGACAAAAGCGCGGCGGTTGAAGGTTGAAAAAGAACTGAAACTTCTGATCGTTGACTATCTGCAGCTCGCCGACGCCGGCCGAAGGTTTGACTCCCGTGTTCAGGAAGTTTCTTTTGTTTCCCAAGGGTTAAAAAATTTGGCCCGCGAGCTTCATGTACCGGTACTGGCCGTTTCCCAGCTGTCGCGGGCGGTTGAGCAACGCGGCAGCAAACGCC
Source organism: Candidatus Roizmanbacteria bacterium (assembly GCA_016201695.1). Classification (GTDB taxonomy): domain Bacteria; phylum Patescibacteriota; class Microgenomatia; order UBA1406; family GWC2-37-13; genus JACQCK01. Next base: position 8,214 of record JACQCK010000031.1, on the reverse strand, counting down.
CGCAGCTTGCCGATCTTCGGGAGTCGGGAGCAATTGAGCAGGACGCCGATGTTGTCATGTTTTTGTACAGCGAAGAGGACAGTGAAGACCTGCTGGATCAAAGTAAGCGGATTATCAAACTCTCGATTCAAAAACACCGCAACGGGGCAACGGGCGACATGGATCTTATGTTCCGCGGTGACCGCGTCAAATTCTACGGAGTCGAGAAGTCCTCACCTTAAGAACGAGCGAATTCATCACCACCGATATCGAACTTAAAGCCATCGCCGCCGATGCCAGGGCCGGACTTAAAAAAAGACGAAAAGGCGGATAAAGAATACCCATGGCGACCGGAATGAGAATCAGGTTATAACCAAACGCCCAAAAAAGATTCTGCCTTATTGTCGACATCGTCTGTTGCGACAGTTGTTTGGCGTACAGTAGCGAACGAAGATCTTTATTCATAAGAGTGATGTCTGAAGATTCGATTGCGACGTCAGTCCCTGTTCCCATGGCAATGCCGACATCGGCGGCGGTCAAAGCTGGCGCGTCGTTTATGCCGTCGCCGACCATGGCCACCTTTTGACCGTCCGCCTGTATTTTTTTGACGACTGATTCTTTCTGTTCCGGCAGCACCTGGGCAAAGTATTTTTTAATGCCGAGTTGCCGCGCAATTGCCTGGGCCGTTTTTGCGTTATCTCCGGTAAGAAGAATGGGCTCAAGGTGAAGCTTTTTTGATAACATATCAATCGTTTCTTTGGCGGTCGGTTTTATTTCATCGGCCACGGCGATAATGCCAAGCGGCTTTTTGTTGGCGGCCAGTAACATTACTGTTTCGCCCTTTTTTTGTTGAAGGTAAATGTCTTTTTTTACCTCGTCATAAGGGATTTTTTCTTTGTCCATGAGTTTTTCATTACCGAAGAAATAAACGGTTCTACCGATTGCTCCTTGAATTCCGTGTCCGATGACCGCCTTGAAACGGGTGACCGGCATAAGACGAAGGCTGAATTTTTTTGCTTCCTCGACTATGGCGGTGGCGAGCGAGTGTTCCGATCCTTTTTCCAGTGAAGCCGCTATTCGTAAAATATCGTTTTTTCCAAGATCTGGAGTGAGCGGAAAAATAGTCTGTACGGCCGGTTTGCCTTTAGTGAGAGTCCCGGTTTTATCAAAAATAATAGTAGTGACGGAATCAAGTTTTTCCAGGCTTTCGGCGTCTTTGATGAGTATTCCGTTTTGGGCGCCGATTCCGGTCGCCACCATAATTGCGGTTGGAGTCGCAAGCCCCATGGCGCAGGGGCAGGCAACGATAAGGACGCTGACCGTGTTTAGGATAGCATAGAGAAATGAAGGCGACGGCCCAAAATCATACCAGATGATGGCCGTTAGTACGGCCAGGAGTAAGACCGTTGGGACAAAAACAGACGAAATGTTATCGGCGAGCCGTTGAATCGGTGCTTTGGTGCTCTGCGCTTCTTCCACGAGTCGGATAATGTGGGCAATGACCGTGTCTTTTCCGACTTTGGTCGCCTGAAAAGTAAATGTACCGGCGATATTGAGCGTTGAACCGATGACAAGAGAACCCTTGAGTTTATCGACCGGGATACTTTCGCCGGTTACCATTGATTCGTCAACCGACGACTCGCCGGCGACGATTCGGCCGTCAACCGGTATTTTTTCTCCGGGCCGGACACGAATGATATCTCCCGTTTTTACTTCGGCAATGGGGATATCGATTTCGGCTGTCTGTCCTTGGTTGTCTTTTTTGAGTACTCGGGCTGTTTTGGCTTGTAAGCCGATCAGTTTTTTGATGGCGTCTGAAGTGGCCAGTTTTGCTCTCGATTCAAGATACCTTCCGAGGAGAATGAGCGCAATGATAACAGTTGAGACGTCAAAATAAGGCGTCGTCGGAATCCCGATATTTCTAAAAATAACCGGAAAAAAAGTAACGGACAGCGAATAAAAATAGGCGACGGAGGTGCCGAGCGCGACTAAAGTATCCATATTGGCCGTTCGGCGTAACAAAGCGGGGAGAGCCGCTTCGTAAAATAGCGCTCCGATCCAAAACTGGATCGGGGTTGCCAACAGAAACTGGACAAAAAAATTCCGCAGTAGCGGCGGCGCCGTTTCCATCAGGCCGGGAAAAGTACCCCAGACGATGAGGGCGGCGGCGATAAGACCGATGATGACTTTCCGTTTCAGACGAAGAAGCTCTTTTTTTTTATACTCTTCCGGTTCCATAGTTATTTGACAATGATCGTACCGCGGAACATATTCATGCCGCAGGCAAAGGTAAATGTTCCGGAAGCGCGCGGAGTGAGTTCGACGGCGACTTTTTGGTTAAGCGGTAAAAATCGGCGAACCTTAAAGTCACTAAGAACCACCTCTTCCAGGCAACTCGAGGGGTCGGTACGCAAAAAAACAATCTTAGTGGTTTTGCCGGAGGGGATGGAGATGCGGCTTGGATTATATCCGCCTTTAACGAGAATAAGAGCTGTGTCGCCGACCGCGACCGTGTCGGTTTTTTTGAGGAAAAAGTACCAGAAAATGGCGATCATTGTCAAAGATCCGGTAACGGTAACGAAGACTTTATCCATACTCTCTATTTTACTCGTTGAAAGAAATAAAACCAGTAGTTTAGATCACTCTTCGTCATCTCTGACAAAGTAGGTATCGCGATCACGATCGCGCCAACGGAAAGCAAACGGAAGCAAAAGCAGAAGACCGACGATAACAATAGCAATGATCGATAATATCACAGTATTTTTATTATTCGTTGATTATAACTTTGAATTATTTAATTAGCAAGTAGTGACGGCATAAATTTACATCATAGATATGTATGTTTGTCGCCGCGTCTCGATCGGGCGCTCTTACCATTCGGTATAGCCTTGAAGTAATAAAGTGGTTGCAAAACGATGATGACGGCGTATATACTTAATACATGAAACAAGGTTGTCATATAAGCGCCAATGAAGGAGAGCCATTGACAAAACGCCTTGGCGACGCCGGCGCGATTGCCATTATCTTATTTATCATTTTTTACTTTATTTCCGAACTGCATCTCTTTCCTAAGCTAAGTGGCGTCTCGTCGCTTTCTTATCTGGCGGTTTTTATATTGGGGATTGCCGCTTCAACTTCAACCTGTATGGCCACCTCGGGCAGCCTGTTTGTGGCAACCATTGGAAAAATCCCAGCCGAGAAAAAATCGTTTTGGAAAAAAATAATTCCGACAGTTAGTTTTAATTTGGGCCGAATCATTGCTTACGGCGCGGGCGGCTATATCGTCGGTTTATTTGGCCGAAGCATCTCAACAAGCGGCCTATTCGGCAGCTATCTTTCCTTAGGCGTTGGGGCGCTCATGATTCTTATCGGGCTGAATATGCTGCATATTATTTCGTTTTCTTCGCTTATCCGTAATTCGCCAACGAAGGGAATATTTACCCGCCTGGAGACGCGTCTTATGAAAAATCCCAAAAAAACGGCCTTTTTTTTAGGCGCGATTACCTATTTACTGCCTTGCGGTTTTACCCAAACGGTTCAAGTGTATGCCATCGGACTTGCTGATCCGGTCAAAAGCGCTTTGCTCATGTTCTTTTTTGCCTTGGGGACGATGCCCATGTTGCTGGCGCTTGGTTTTTTCCAAACACTGCAGTACCATTCGTTTTATCGGACTTTTTCAAAAATTATCGGCGTATTGATATTTTTTTTCGGTATGAACTACCTCGGTAATTTTTTATTCCTCCGGGGAGTTCGGTTGCCGTTATTAACCGTCGCTTCGGCTAAGGGAGCGGTTGCCTCACCGATTACAAACGGCTATCAAATCGTATGGATGCAGGTTGGTTCGACGGGTTATTATCCGGCAACATTCACGGTTAAAAAAGACATCCCGGTACGCTGGATTATTGATGGTAAAAACGTGTTTGGCTGTCAGGGATTTTTAGTGGCGCCGCAACTCCATGTTCAAAAAACCCTGCGGATAGGCGAGAACGTGGTGGAGTTCACCCCGACGGAAATAGGCCCGATTTCGTTTTCGTGCGCCATGGGAATGTTCCGCGGCGCTTTCACCGTAGTCTCCTAGATTAATGTTCCGCTATCTTTTCGGGAGTGGGCAGGGCGGATATGAAGAATCAGCATACTGATGAGCGAGCCGATGATGGCGCCGGCGGCGACATCAAGAAAATAATGGCAGCGCAGAAAAATCCGGGAATAGGAAATCAGGATGGCGACGAAAAAATAAAGCAACGCTCTTTTCCGGTCAAAATAGGCAAGTATCACCGCCGACGCAAACGCCGTCGCCGCATGACCGGACGGAAACGAGTAGTCATTGGGACAGGAATAGACAACCGACCGAGATGTCTTGGCAGCGATTGGCCGGGGTCGTTGAAAAAATCCTTTCAATAGTACATTGACCATTATCCCGGTGACGACAAATCCGGCCAGAAAATAAAACAGAAAGCGTTTGTCTCTTTTCTCCTCAACAACAAAAATGGCGAGAATGATTATGATCCAGATAATAATCGAGAGCCCGCGTTGGGAAAAAAACGAAAAAAAACCGCTCCAAAAGAGTGAATGGGGAAACAAAAAATAAAAAAACTGCGTCAGAACGGTGTCGAACCTAAGCAATGTCTCCATTCCTATTTTATACCACACGGTAGACATAAATGGTATTAACGCCGGTAATTTTCTTCAACAATCTTGCCTGGGAATTCATCACCGGATACATGTAGGAGACGAGACGGAATGATTTGCAGCGTAAGTAAAAATAATTAACCGCTTTAACTAAGAATTGCGGGGAAAGATAGGCGTAGAAAATGATGGAAGTGTGTTTGAATTCCGGCAGCCGGTCAAACGGCAAAGAAAGCATATCGGCCCAAAGAATCGTGATACTGTTTTTATTCGGATGGAAAAAACGCCTTATCTGAAGGATCAGAACGAGGACGGGATTAATCTCAACGGCGACGAACCGATCCGACTTTTTTTGCTGAAAGGCGGCGGTCGCCGCGGCAAAAATCACCGTTCCGTCTCCGGCGCCGCCGTCAATAATCGTCTTTTCGGAAGGCGGCAGGTTGAACGCGCCAACGATAAGGTCAAGATCTTTTTTGTTGGTTGGGAAGTAGGGGACGGGCGACAGCGCCGGAAAGGCAAACAGCGAAATAATACCGACAAGAAAAATAAAGACAGCAATGAAAAAAAACATATTGACATTATACCGTGATTCTTATATAATCTTCTCATGAATCCTCGAGTCAACGTCCTCAATAACTACTCTCCTCAACGCTAGTCTCCATTTTTTTTTGGCTCCGTTTAGAAGTTTTTTTTAGTTTTTTATGAAGAGAACATTTTACCTGATTGACTTTGACAGCACCTTTATTACCCGAGAAAGTTTGGAGGAGCTGGCTTTAGTCAGTCTTAAGACCGATAAAAACAAAGACCGGATTCTTCACCAAATCGCCGAAATTACCAGCGACGGGATGGAGGGGAAGATACCGTTTCACGTCTCACTCTCAAAGCGATTGCGGCTCATACGGGCGGACAAAAAAGATATCAAAGAAACAGTGGCCCGTTTACGAAATTATGTTACCCCGTCGATCAGGCGCAATAAGCAGTTTTTTAAACAGAATGCCGGCTCCATTTATATTATTTCCGGCGGATTTAAAGAAACGATCCAACCGGTTGTTCGTGAATATGGGCTACGGGCCAATCACGTTTTTGCCAACGAGTTTGTCTATGACAAGAACCGGATTGTCGGCGTCGACCGACGTAGTCCCTTAGCCTATGCCGGAGGCAAGCAAAAAGTGTTCAAGTCGTTGAATCTGAAAGGCACCGTATGTATTTTGGGAGACGGCTATACCGATTATGAAATCCGCCGAAATAATAATGACACGACATTTATTGCTTTTACCGAAAATGTCACACGCGAAAAAGTCCTCAAGGTTGCTGATAAAATCGTTGGCGGTTTTGATGAGTTTTTGTATCTCAATCGACTGCCGACGTCAATTTCGCGCCCAAAATCAAAAGTAAAAGTGCTCTTGCTTGAAGGGATTCATGACGCGGCGCGCGGTGTTTTTCAAAAAGAAGGATACAGTATCGAGTCGCTGCCCAAGGCTGTTTCCGAAGACGAACTGTGTCATAAGATCGCTGACGTATCTCTGTTGGGCATCCGTTCACGAACACGCCTTAGTCGGCGTATTATCGACAGCGGCCATCGGCTTCTTGGTATCGGTGCCTTTTGCATCGGAACCGAGCAGATTGACCTTAAGGCAGCCAAAGAAAAAGGAGTCGCTGTTTTTAATGCTCCATTTAGTAATACCCGAAGCGTAGTCGAACTTATTATCGGTGAGATCATCATGCTCGCTCGGCAGGTGTTTGAAAAAAGTACCAAGGCACATAGCGGTATCTGGGAAAAAAGCGCCGTTGGGGCACATGAAATCCGGGGAGAAACTCTCGGAATTGTCGGGTATGGGAACATCGGTTCACAACTATCGGTTGTGGCCGAGGCGATCGGCCTGCGCGTATGTTTTTTCGATATTAAGGAAAAGTTAGCTTTAGGTAATGCCGTCTGCTGTCAGACACTGGACGAGTTATTGAAAAAGTCTGATTTCGTGACTATTCATGTCGACGGTCGGTCGGAAAACAAAAATCTTATCGGCAAAAGCGAATTTGCCAAAATGAAAAAAGGTGCGATCTTTTTAAACGCCAGTCGGGGGTTTGTAGTTGACGAGGAGGCGCTAGCGGAAAGTCTTAAGAGCGGTAAAATAGGCGGGGCGGCCGTTGATGTGTTTCGGCGCGAACCGGCCGGAAAAGACGAGCTGTTTGTCAATCCGTTCCAACGCCTTCCTAACGTCATTTTGACTCCGCATATTGGCGGCAGTACCGAGGAGGCGCAGCAAAATATCGGCGAGTTCGTCGCCAAAAAACTGGTCACATTTATTAATACCGGTTCAAGCGAACTGTCGGTCAATCTTCCGCCGATTCAGCTGCCAAAATTAAAAGACGCTCATCGACTGCTGCATATTTATTACCATAAACAGGGGCTATTAGCGAAGATCAATACGATTTTGGCCGCTCATAATGTAAAAGTATTTAGCCAATACTTAAAAGCTGACGAAACAATGGGGTATGTGATTACCGATGTCGATAAGAATTATCATTCAGAGGCTCTAACGACCTTAAAACTGATTCCCGAAACGATTCGCTTTCGCGTACTATGTTAATATTTTATTTTTACCGATGAAGCCGCTTTTCTTTACGCCCGGGCCGAGCCAGTTATATCCAACCTTTAATAAACACCTACAGACGGCACTGGCCGAAAATATTGCTTCGATTTCCCATCGCGGCGAAGCATTCCATAGTATTGTTTCGGAAACAATCGCGGATCTAAAAAGACTTCTGAAAATTCCTAAGGAATATCGCCTTTTTTTCCTAGCTTCGTCTTTGGAGAGTATGGAGCGGATTATCGAAAACTGTGTTTACCGGGAGAGCTTTCACTTCATCAACGGAGCGTTTTCCCGAAAATTTTTTCAGATGGCGCTCGAGCTTGGCAAAAAATCGCGTAAAAATGAGGTCCAGGCCGGAGAAGGAAATGAACTGCTAACAACCAGAATTTCCGAAACTTCAGAAGTAATCGTTGTCACCCATAACGAAACAAGTACTGGTTGTATGCTTCCCCTGGCCGAGATTTGCGCTCTCCGATCGATGTATCCGCAGCAACTGATCGCTGTCGATATTGTTTCCTCGGCGCCGTATGGGAAGATAGATTTTTCCTGTCTTGATCTGGCTTTTTTTTCCGTTCAAAAAGGATTTGGCATGCCGGCCGGTTTGAGCGTTCTTATTGTTAGCCCGGCTGCTTTAACAAAAGCACGTTGGCTTGGCAAAAAAAATATTGTAACCGGCAGTTACCATCGGTTTTCGCGCCTTGACGAGAATATGGAAAAAAGAGAAACTCCCGAGACCCCAAATGTTTTATACCTGACTGTTTTAGGTCAGATTGTAAAAGACATGCTTAAAAAAGGACGGTCGCATCTGCAGTCCGAGACCGAAAAAAAAGCCAAGATGATGTACGCGTATTTTGGGGCACATAAAATCTACTCACCGTTTATAAAGGAAAAAAAATTCCGCTCGACAACAACAATTGTAATCGACGTAAAGGGAAAAGCGCTTGAACTTGCCGAGAAGTTACAGCAAAAACAGATATATGTCGGGAAGGGTTACGGAGTTTTTAAAAATACCCATCTT